>CALAQQ010000044.1 GCA_937888485.1 uncultured Clostridia bacterium | reverse complement strand
GGCCACCTCCATAAGGAGATGTCCGTCTTCTGGTCCGAGTGGCGGGATTTGAACCCACGGCCTCTTGGTCCCGAACCAAGCGCGCTACCAACTGCGCTACACCCCGAAAACTATTAAATTGACACTTGAAAGATTATATTACAATTCAAAATAAAAATCAAGTGTTTTTTGGAGAAAATCGAAATAATGATGATTGTTTTCCGCATAAAAAGAAATAACCCTTGACTGATGTTTCTTTACACATTCAGCCAAGGGTTATTTCATTGAACTCTTGATATCTAACATCTTTGGATAACCTCTCTTTCTTTATATCGTCTGATTCAATCTTTCCTCACTTTGTTTTGTTCTCTGCTTTTATTTTTTTGTTTGCTTTGAACTTTTTACGAAGCTTCTGACTGAATCATGGTTAAAGATTATCAGCTTATTATTTGTTTTATTATTTCAAGCTTTTAATCTTTAAGGTTTTTACCTGTACATCGGTATCACCCTTTCCTTGACTATAATATAGCATGAATTTTCTGTGATTTCAAGATGGGATATTGTACAAAGTTGTTGTTTTTATTTTATATAAATCATAGATTTTTGGTTATATTGACAACTTTTTGTTTTTAAAATATTGACTCATACATTTGTTTATGATATCATAATAATATTGGCGGTCGGAAAAACCGCCATTTTTTGTTTTCTACCTGCGGTTGAAAAATCTCGTTTGAGCAGTTATTGATATATCCTGCGTTTTTCATATAATGGAATTGTAAGAAAGTTCTTAATCCAATCCGAAAAGGAGACTGTATCATGGAAATCAGAATAGGAAATAAAATCAGAGAACTCCGCAAAAAACACAGATTAACCCAGGAACAGCTCGCAGACAATATCGGCGTTTCGTTTCAGGCGGTCAGCAAATGGGAAAATGATATTGCCCTGCCGGATATCTCCCTCATACCTGTTATTGCAAATTATTTCGGTGTTTCGACCGATGAAGTATTATGTTATGATTCAACCGAAAAAGATAATGAAATCAAGAATCTGGTTGATAAATCATATGAATTCAGAGAGACAGATCCCGAAGAAGGCAGAAGAATTCTTGAAGCAGGTCTGAAAAAGTATCCCGATAACGATATTCTGCTGAACAATCTGCTCTATGTTATTAATTACAGCGAATATCCCGATGAAACAATATCTCTTGCTTCAAGACTTATTGACAAAACAAACTGCTTTGAGGTTAAATATGATGCTTTACGCTTTCTGGCATATGCTTACAACGCAAAGGGTGATTCTCAGAGTGCGGTTGCGGCATTGGAGCAGATACCCGAAATATACTTTACAAAGCTTTCGGAAATGGCATTTATACTTGACGGCAAGCTAAAATATGAAGCTGCCGAAAAGCAGAAATGGATATCCTTTGAAACGCTCATTCAGATGATGTGGAAAATCGCTGAATATTACCTGTCTGAAGGTGAAAAAGAAAAGGCGGTTGAGGAAACAGAAAGAGCATTGAAGCTTTTAGCCGCTTTTGAAGGCGAAGAGAAAATCGGAAGATTTGATAATTATGTTGAATATTACAAGAAAAAAATTGAAGAGATGAAATAGTAAAAACCTCCCGTGAAGCGAATCACGGGAGGTTCTGTGTTTTTATAATTACATCATTTCGGAAAGCTGAACGGGTCTGCCTTCTGCAACGGATTTCTTTGCTGCAAGTGCAACAAGGATTGAGTTAAGACCGTCCTCACCTGTTGTGGGAGTGGGTTTATCCTCAAGAACTGCCTCTACAAACTGAAGCATTTCATCTCTGAATGACTGCATATATCTTTCAAGGAAGAAATAGAGGGGCTTATCGGCAACAACGCCTTCGTCACCCATAAATACAACGTTTGTGGGAGTATCGTTTGAAGCAACGGCTGCGCCCTTGCTGCCGAAAACTTCGATTCTCTGGTCATAACCGTATGCTGCACGGCGGCTGTTATCAATAACGCCAACTGCGCCGTTTGCAAACTTAAGGCTGATAACTGCGGTATCAACGTCGCCTGCTTCACCGATTGCGGGGTCAACAAGGCAGGTTGCGTTTGCATAAACTTCTGTAACTTCGCTTCCTGCAAGGAAACGAGCCATATCGAAATCATGAATTGTCATATCAAGGAACATACCGCCGCTTACTGCGGAATATTCTGCCGGCGGGGGTGCAGGGTCTCTTGAAGTAATTTTAACAATATGAACATCACCGATTTTGCCGTCATTAACCATTGCTCTTACGTTTGCAAAGTTATGGTCAAAACGACGGTTGAAGCCTACCTGGAGCTTAACCTTTGCCTTTTCAACGGCAGCAATAACTGCGTTTACCTTTTCGGGAGTAAGATCAACGGGCTTTTCACAGAAGATATGCTTACCTGCTTCAGCTGCTTCGATGGCGATATCAGCATGAGTATCTGTTGATGAGCAAACAAGAACTGCCTCAACCTCGGGGTCTGCAAGCATTTCCTTATAGTCATTATAAATCTTGGGAATGTTGAGCTCAGCGGCAACTTTTTCTGCGTTTGCCTTGAAAACATCCGTGATTCCGACAACTGTTGCAGTCGGAACATTATATGTTATCGACTTTGCATGAAGGGAACCGATTCTTCCGGCACCGATGATGCCGATTTTAAGCTGTTTCATTTCAATCAAGTCCTTTCCTTTGATTTCCTAATAATTCTATCATACATTATTTTGAAATTCAACAGAATTTTTACGGGTTATTTGAAAATTTTTGTTTAGTTGCAAGTCCGCCACGTATATGACGCTCGGCTTTGTTGATGTCAAGTATTTCTCTGACCTCATAATACAGTGACGGATTCAGTTTTTTCAATCGCTCGGAAACATCCATATGTACAGTACTTTTTGAAACACCGAATTTTTTCGCTGCAGCACGCACAGTTGTTTTGTTTTCAATTATGTATTCAGCAAGCTCAACGGCTCTTTGCTCAACGATTCCTTTCAATATCAGCCCTCCCTAATCAATAAATCATATGATTGAGAGGAAAAGAATATTCCCTCACCGAAAATACGGCAAGGGAACAGAATGAATTATTTACAGCCTCCGAAAATTTTACATTTGTATTCACAACCCGTAGGTGTTGCGGCACAACCGCCGAGAGCAGTTTCGCGAAGCTCTGCGGGAAGTCCTTTGCCGACTCTGTACATCGCATCGGACATCTCGCTGAACGGAACTGCGGATTTTATTCCCGCAAGAGCCATTTCAGCACTTGTGAGAGCATTTGATGCACCTGCGGCATTCCTGCTCTGACAAGGCATTTCAACAAGTCCTGCAATCGGGTCACAGACAAGACCGAGCATATTTCCGATTGTTATCGCCGCAGCATCAAGACATTGTTCGGGAGTACCGCCCATCATTTCAACCGCTGCAGCAGAAGCCATTGCCGCAGCTGAACCTATTTCAGCCTGACAGCCTGCTTCCGCACCCGAAACAGATGCATTTTTCATAAGCAGACAGCCTACTGCGCCTGCAGTAAACAGTCCTTTTATAAGTTCATTTTCCGAGAGATTGAATTCTTCTTCAAGTGCAAAAAGAACAGATGGCACAACTCCCGCCGAACCTGCGGTAGGTGCGGCAACTATAACACCCATTGACGCATTCATTTCGAGAACAGCCTGGGAATAGATGAGTGCTTTGGTAAGAACACTTCCACAGATTGATCTCCCCTCTGCCCTGCGTTTTTCAAGCTTTGCAGCTTCGCCGCCTATCATTCCGCCCATTGAACGGACAACTTCATTAAGGGGTTTACGAACTGAATTTCTCATTATTTCAAGAGATTTTCTCATGCGTGCATCGACGGTACTCGCATCATCTTCACCATAGATAATTTCTCTGAGACGCATGATTTCGGAGATGGGTTTATTTTCCTTGTCGCATAATGCAAGCAATTCCTCTGCAGTATTAAAATCCATTTTTCACCCTCCCCTATTTTTTGATAAGCATTGTATCCTTAACAAAAGGATTTTTCTCTATTTTATCGACTATTTCCTGCGTAATTTCTTCATCTGATTCTATAATCATATAGGCTATACCGCCTTTATTTTCACGGTAAACTCGCAGGTATGCTATATTGACATGGCATTCTCCGAGATTTGCCGTTACCTTTGAAATAACGCCCGGATGGTCTTTGTGAATAACAATGAGAGAATGATATTCACCCGTAAACAATACCTTTACACCGTTTATTCGTGTAAGTCTTACCTTGCCTCCGCCGATTGATTCACCTCTGACAGTCAGCACTCTTCCCGTAACATCCTCAATTTCCATATCGACGGTGTTAGGATGAACTTCGGTTTCAATTGTGTTGGCAATAAAAGAAAATTCTATCCCCTCTTTTTCGGCAATTTCAAATGAATCACGGATTCTTTCATCATCCGTTTCAAAACCCATCATGCCACCGAGAAGAGCTCTGTCTGTACCATGACCTTTATAGGTCTGTGCAAACGAGCCGTAGAGAGTGAATTTTACGCTTTTTATCTTTTCATGAGTCATTTTCCATGCAAGGCGTGCAATCGATGCCGCACCCGCGGTATGTGAGCTTGACGGACCAACCATATTCGGTCCGATAACTTCAAAAACGCTTATAAAAGCCATAAACCTTCTCCTTGTCATTGCAAAACTGCTGACATAATTATATTTACTTTTACCGGCAAAGTCAATATAACTTATTTATCTTGTTTGAATATAATATGGCAAGGAGGTCTTTTATGGCAAGTGTTTTTTTAAGTCCGTCAACTCAGGAATATAACATAACTATTAGCGGCGGCAATGAAGAATATTATATGAATCTGATTGCGAATGCAATGATACCGTACCTTCAGGCAAGCGGAATAACTTACGGCAGAAACTCCCCTTACATGACGGCTCTTGAATCAACCGAACAGGCAAATGCGGGAGATTATGATTTTTACCTTGCAATTCATTCAAACGCCGCAGCAGAAGGCTATTCGGGAAGGGTAAGAGGTGCAGAGGTATATTACTATCCGCAAAGCATTCAGGGAGAAAGAGCTGCAACCATATTCGCAAATAATTACAAAGAAATATATCCGGAACCTGAATATGTTGTCACAGTTCCGCTCGAAACACTCATAGAGCTCAACAAAACCCGTATGCCTGCAATACTTTTCGAAGTTGCCTACCATGATAATCAGTCTGATTTTGACTGGCTTTCGACAAATATCGAAGAAATCGCCGAAAACCTGAGCATCTCTGTTGCGGATTATCTTAATGTTCCGTTCAGAAAACCGCATAATTATGCAAAAGGAACGGTTGAAGTATCAAGCGGCAACCTTAATGTACGACGTTCACCCAATATTGTATCGCAGGTTGTCGGAAAACTTGCAAACGGAGAAACAGTCAACGTTCTTGAAGGTATGAACGGCTGGTTAAGAATTGAGAGAGGAAATCTTACAGGATATGTTGATTCAAGATTTATCAAATGAACGAAAAATACAAACAACGTTTTTTTACAAAACACTGCTATTTCATTTAAAATACTCTTGATTTTTAATAAACTGTGAATTATAATTAAAATAGTTTTTTATCGGAAGTGATGTTGTGGAAATATTAAAAAATAGAATTCTTGAACAAGGGAAAGCAATCGGCAACGATGTTGTCAAGGTTGACATGTTTCTTAATCATCAGATTGATGTTGACCTTCTTTGCGAAATCGGCAAGGAATTCCGCAGAATTTTTGATTCTGAATCAATCAATAAGATTGTTACAATTGAAGCTTCCGGCATCGGTATTGCCTGCATAGCGGCTCAATATTTTTCTGTGCCTGTTGTTTTTGCAAAAAAAGGTGCGAACAGAAATGTCGGAGACAATATTTATAAAGCCGATGTCTATTCATTCACAAAAGGTGTTACAACAACAATAGGAATTTCAAAAGATTACATAGGACCCGATGACCACATACTGATTATAGACGATTTCATGGCAAACGGCAAAGCGGTTCACGGTCTTATCAACATTATCAATCAGGCGGGCGCTTCGGTTGAAGGTATCGGAATTGTTATTGAAAAAGGCTTCCAGGCAGGCGGTGATTCACTTCGTTCACTCGGCTACAGAGTTGAGTCACTTGCAACTATCAAGGCCATAGATGACGGTAAAGTCATTTTTGGATAAATTTACTCTATCGGAGGTTAAAGAAATGAAGAAGTTCAGAAAAATTCTCGCAATTTTGCTTGCCCTCGGTCTTGTATTAGGCTTTGCGGCTTGCGGCAACACCGAGGATACACCCGACAACGGTGAAACTACAGCACCCGTTGCATCAGAAATGAAGGATCTTAAAGTCGGTTTTATTTTCCTTCATGACGAAAACTCAACTTACGACCTTAACTTCATTAACGCTGCTAAAGCTGCTTGCGAAGAACTCGGCGTTGAAATGATTCCCAAGTACAACATTCCCGAAGGCAGTGAATGCTTCGAAGAAGCTTGCGACCTTGTTGACCGCGGTTGCTCAATCGTTTTTGCAGACAGCTTCGGACATGAAGACTTCATGATTCAGGCTGCTGAAAAATATCCCGAAGTTCAGTTCTGCCACGCAACAGGCACAAAGGCTCACACAGCAAATCTCGCTAACTTCCACAACGCATTTGCATCAATCTACGAAGGCCGTTACCTTGCAGGTATTGCTGCAGGCATGAAGCTCAACGAAATGATTGAAGCAGGCAAGTTCACAGCTGAAGAAGCAAAGATGGGCTATGTTGGCGCATTCACATTTGCTGAAGTTATTTCAGGTTACACATCATTCTATCTTGGTGCAAAGTCAGTTTGCCCCACAGTAACTATGGACGTTCAGTTCACAGGTTCATGGTATGATGAAACTGCTGAAAAGGAAGCTGCAAACGTTCTTATCAGCAACGGCTGCAAGCTTATCAGCCAGCACGCTGACTCAATGGGTGCTCCCACAGCTTGCGAAACAGCAGGTATCCCCAACGTTTCCTACAACGGCAGCACAGTTTCAGCTTGCCCCAACACCTTCATCGTTTCTTCAAGAATCGACTGGACTCCCTACTTCAAGTACATGATCAACTGCGTAATCAACGGCGAAGAAATTGACACTGACTGGTGCAAGGGCATTCCCGAAGGTTCTGTAGTTCTTACAGATATCAACGAAAAGGCTGCTGCTGCAGGCACTGCTGAAGCTATTGAAGCTGCAAAGGCTGAACTCGTTGCAGGCACACGCCATGTATTTGACACAGCTACATTCACAATCGGTGGCGAAGCTGTTACATCCTATCTTGCAGACGTTGATACAGATGCAAACTTTGAAAAGGATACAGAGGTTGTTTCTGACGGTTACTTCCATGAATCAGAATTCCGTTCAGCTCCTTACTTTGATGCAAGAATCGACGGCATCAACCTTCTCAACGAAGCATATTAATTTCTGACTTTTTGTTAAGCGGAGTTTAAACGCTCCGCTTAACTTTTATTTGTTGGACTTTCAAAAGGCGATTACCGTTAACCGATTTTTGAAAATCCAAACAGGAGGTAAATAATGAGTAAACATGCTGCAATCGAATTAAGAAATATAACAAAAACATTCGGCAAAATCGTTGCAAACAAGGATGTTTGCCTCACCGTTTATCAGGGCGAAATTTTATCAATTCTCGGTGAAAACGGCAGTGGTAAAACAACTCTTATGAATATGATTTCGGGCATTTATTACCCTGACAGCGGACAGATATTCATAGACGGTAAAGAAGCTGTTATTAAATCCCCGAAGGATGCTTTTGATTACAAAATCGGTATGATTCATCAGCACTTCAAACTTGTTGATGTTTTTTCCGCTGTTGAGAATATTCTTCTCGGTCTTAAGGATGACGGAAAATATAATATTAACGAATCATCCGAAAAGGTAAAGAAAATATGCGAACAGTACGGTTTTGAGCTCGACCTTACAAAAAAAATTTATGAGATGTCCGTTTCCGAAAAGCAAACGGTTGAAATAATCAAGGTTCTTTACAGAGGCGCTGATATTCTTATTCTGGACGAGCCTACCGCAGTTCTTACTCCGCAGGAAACCGAAAAGCTTTTCAATGTTCTTCGCCGTATGCGTGATGACGGAAAAGCCATCATCATTATTACCCATAAACTCAATGAAGTTCTTGCTCTTTCAGACAGAGTTTCCGTTTTAAGAAAAGGCGAATATATCGGAACGGTCAACACTTCCGAAACTGACGAAAACAAGCTTACCGAAATGATGGTAGGAACAAAGATTTCGCTTAACATCAACAGAACCGAACCCAAGGATTCCGTTAACCGTCTTGAAATCAAGAATATAAGCTGCATTAACCGTGAGGGTGTTACAGTACTCAAAGACATTTCATTTGATGTTAAATCGGGTGAAATCTTCGGTATCGCCGGCATTGCAGGCAGCGGTCAGCGTGAACTCCTTGAATCAATCGCCGGTCTTCAGAAGCTTAACTGCGGTGAGATTCTTTACCATAACCCCAAAACCAACGCAACAGAAAATCTCAGGGATAAAACTCCCGTTCAGATAAGAGACCTCGGCGTAAGGCTTTCTTTTGTTCCCGAAGACAGACTCGGCATGGGACTTGTCGGCAACATGGATATTGTTGACAACATAATGCTCAGAAGCTACAAAAGAGGAAAATCTGTTTTCCTTGAAAGAAAACAGCCCAAAGACCTTGCAAACAAGATTATTGAAGATCTCGGCGTTGTTACTCCGAGCCCCAACACACCTGTACGCCGTCTTTCGGGCGGTAATGTTCAGAAGGTTCTCGTAGGCAGAGAAATCGCTTCTTCTCCTACAGTTCTTATGGCAGCCTATCCCGTAAGAGGACTTGATATCAACTCATCTTACCTTATCTATAATCTTCTTAATTCACAGAAGGAACAGGGTGTTGCAGTTGTATTTGTCGGAGAAGACCTTGACGTTTTGCTTGAACTTTGTGACAGAATTATGGTCATTTCCTCAGGCGAAATCTCAGGAATTCTTGATGCAAGAACAGCAACAAAAGAAGAAATCGGTCTTCTTATGACAAAACGCAGCGGAGGTGAAAAATAATGAGCAATAAGATAAAGAAAACCCATGAGCCTCTTTTTCACATCGCAAAAAGAGACAGCATTCCATCCTGGAAAGCCTGGTTAATCAGAGTTGCCGCCATTATTTTCGCACTGATTGTATGCGGACTCTTAACGATGTTTCTTACCGGTGAAAACCCGATTAGTGTTTATGCTTCAATGATTGACGGCGCAATCGGTACAGAACGCAGAATCTGGCGTTTGCTTCAGGACCTTGCAATTCTGCTGTGCATCTCACTTGCCGTTACTCCCGCTTTCAAAATGAAATTCTGGAATATCGGCGCTGAAGGTCAGGTGCTTATCGGAGGACTCGCAACAGCCGCATGTTCAATGTTCCTGAGCAATTCGCTCCCCCCTTATCTCCTTATTCCCGTCATGTTCATCGCATCTATGGTTGCAGGTGCAATATGGGCTGTTATTCCCGCTTTCTTCAAAGCACACTGGAATACCAACGAAACTCTTTTCACCCTTATGATGAACTACATAGCAATTCAGTTTGTTTCTTATTTCTGCTTCATTTATTCGGTTCCCAAGGGTTCAGGTAAAATTCCTCTCCTGCCCAAGGTAAGCTGGCTTCCCACATTTGGCGATAACGACTATCTTGTCAACATCATAATCGTTGCAATAATTACATTCGGCATGTATATTTATCTCAAATACAACAAACACGGTTATGAAATTTCCGTTGTAGGTGAAAGCGAAAACACAGCTAAATATATTGGTATCAATGTAAAAAAAGTTATCATAAGAACACTTATTCTTTCAGGTGCTATCTGCGGTATCGCAGGTTTGCTTCTTGTAAGCGGAACAAACCACACAATTGCTTCGAACACCGTTGACGGCAGAGGATTTACCGCAATTATGGTTTCATGGCTCGCAAAGTTCAATCCCATCACCATGATTCTCACAGCATTTATTATTGTATTCCTTGAAAAAGGTGCCGGCGAAATTTCAACAATGTTCGGTCTTAACAGTTCATTTTCAGAAATTATTACCGGAATAATTATTTTCTTTATTATCGGCTGCGAATTCTTTATCAACTATAAACTTGTATTCCGCAGCAAAAAGGAGGCGAACAGTAAATGATAATTGCATTTATTCAGCGTGCAATAGTTCAGGGTATACCTCTGCTGTTCGGCTCAACCGGTGAAATAATCACCGAAAAAAGCGGTAACCTCAACCTCGGTACTGCCGGTGTAATGTATGTTGGCGGTATCTGCGGCGTAATCGGTGCTTTTCTTTATGAAAACTCTGTTGAAACAGTAAATCCCATTTTAGCTGTTCTCATTCCCCTTCTTGCATCAATCCTCGGTTCTGCCGTTATGGGATTTATCTATGCACTTTTAACGGTTACTCTCAGAGCTAACCAGAACGTAACAGGTCTTGCACTCACAACATTCGGTGTAGGCTTCGGAAATTTCTTCGGCGGTTCACTTATCAAGCTTCTTGATACCGACGTTCCTTCCATCGCTCTCAGCGCAACAAGTAAGTGTTTTAAAACAGGTTTACCGTTCGCAGACAAGCTTGGTGTTATCGGAGATATTTTCTTCTCATACAGTTTCCTGGCTTATGCTGCAATCGCAATTGCCCTTATTACTTCATTTTATTTCAAACGTACAAAGAGTGGTTTGCATTTAAGAGCCGTTGGTGAAAACCCTGCAACAGCCGATGCAGCAGGCATAAATGTTTCGGCATATAAATACGGCGCAACAATAATCGGAAGCATTATAGCAGGTCTCGGCGGTCTCTATTATGTTATGGACTATGCTGACGGTGTCTGGTCAAACGACGGTTTCGGTGACAGAGGTTGGCTTGCAATCGCCCTTGTTATTTTTGCTGTATGGCGTCCTAATCTCGGCATTTTCGGTTCATTCCTTTTCGGCGGACTTCTCATTATCCACAACTATATTCCCAATCTTACTCTCAGTGCACAGGAACTTTTCAAAATGACACCCTATGTTGTAACAATCATTGTTCTTATTGTTATCAGCATGCGTCAGAAGAGAGAGAATCTCCCCCCTGCAAGCCTCGGACTTTCATATTTCCGAGAAGAAAGATAAAAAATTACCGTGTATGGTTCAAAACCATACACGGTTTTTTCATTTCGATGTTTTCTTCTCAGGAACAAGGAATATAAACACAAGCGAGCTTAAAAGAAGCATCATCGGATAGAAAAGATTTTTGATAATATCGAAAGCGGATATTTCAAAACCGAGAGTATTCACAGCAGAAATTGCCACAAGAATTTGTGCACCGTAGGGTAAGAAGCCTTGAAAAATACATGAAAACGTGTCAAGAATCGAGGCTGTTTTTCTGTTGGAAATACCGAAGTCTTCTGCCATTTCGGAAGCAATAGGATTTGCCATAACAATTGCAACGGTGTTATTTGCCGTTGCAATATCCATAAGACCTACTAAAAGACCTATTCCGAGTTGACCGCTTCTGTTACCTTTAAATATGTGTCGTATTCCATTGAGCAGTGCATCAAAACCGCCGTTATGCTTTATGAGTGCACAAAGTGCGGCAACAAGGATTGCTACCATGGAGGTTTCAAACATACCCGATGCACCGTTTCCCATTCCCGAAAGAAGGTCGGGAAAATTCATTGAACCGTTAAGAAGCATAATGACACTTCCCGAAACAATACCGATTATAAGAGTCAAGAAAACATTGATACCGATAATTCCACTGATTAAAACAAGAATATAAGGTATTATTTCAATGAGGTTATAATCCTTCATTATTCCACCGGTAATATCAGATCCCATTGAAAGAACGGATATCAGAACAAGCGTTACAATTGCAGCAGGAACAACTATCGCAAGATTTGTTCTGAATTTATCCTTCATTTTACATCCTTGACCGTTACATGCGGCAATTGTTGTGTCGGAAATGAACGAAAGATTATCTCCGAACATTGCACCGCCGACAACTGTACCGACACAAAGAGGAAGAGGGAATCCTGAACCCGACGATATCGCAACAGCAATCGGAGTTATGAGGGTAATTGTTCCGACAGAAGTTCCCATAGCGGTAGAGACAAATGCACTGATAATAAAAAGTATAACAATCGCAAATTTCGGAGGTGTTATTGAAAGCAGAAAATACGCAACACTTTCTGCAGAATTCCTGCCGACAACTCCGACAAATATACCTGCAAGCAGAAATATGAGTAGCATTGTTATAATGTTTTTATCACCGACCCCTTGACCCATTATACTGAATTTTTCATCAAGGGATTTGTCTTTTGTCTGAATAACCGCAACAAGGAGTGCAACAAGAAATGCTACAACAACGGGAACATTATAAAAGCCCATCGGAATTTTCATCACATATTCAAATATTATGCCAAGCGACAGATAAAACACAACAAAAACACCGATGGGAATAAGTGCAAGAGGATTGGATTTTTTCATTATATTACTCATTTTTTCTTATTATAGCCGATAATTACTGAATATCGGAATCATCAAACTTATCACCGCATTCGGGACAGAACTTGGGTGGATTCTTGGGGTCTTCAGGTTTCCAGCCACATTTGTCACACTGATAAAGAGGTGCGCCCTCGGGTTTCTTAGCTCCGCAGTTGGGGCAGAACTTGCCTTTGTTCACTGCACCGCAAGAACAAGTCCAGCCTTCTTCGGCAGGTTTCTTTGCTCCGCATTCTGTGCAGAAATTACCGC
>CALAQQ010000043.1 GCA_937888485.1 uncultured Clostridia bacterium | reverse complement strand
CGTGCATGGGCTTCCAGATGGGGCGGCCCTCCGCATTGACGGCCTCCAGCTTTTCCAAAATCTGCGTTTTTTCCGCCTCGGTATATGCAAAATAGGTATCGTCCTTGCAGGTGATTTCATAAAGCGGTGACTCCGCTATGAATACCTTGCCCGCATTGATAAGCTCGGGTGTGAGGCGGTAAATCATGGTGAGAATCAACGTTCTGATCTGATAGCCGTCAACGTCGGCGTCGGTCGCGATGATGACTTTATCATAGCGCAGATTTTCGGTGGAATCCTCCACTCCGAGCGCCTGCATGAGAAAGGTGAGTTCCTCATTTTTATAGATCATTTCGATCGTTTCGCCGAAAGCGTTTTTTGGTTTGCCCCGCAGAGCGAAAATCGCCTGATTGTCAACATCGCGTTTTTTCTCCAGCGAACCTGCCGCAGAATCACCCTCGGTGAGAAAGATCATCGTTTCTTTGGGTTCGACCTTGCGCGGCCACTTGTCGCCGACGTGGAATTTGCAGTCTTTGAGTTTGGGGTTGCGGACGATAACTTTTTTGGCGATTTCCTTTGCCTGTTTTTTAGCGTCGGAAATCTGACGGTGGAGCTGTTCATTGCGGACGATTTTCTCCATCAGTTTGTCGGCGATTTCTTTATTTTTGTGGAGGAAGTCGGAGACTTCATCCTTGACTTGAGCGACTATTGGACCGCGGATATCGGTATTGCCGAGTTTACCCTTGGTCTGACCCTCGAACTGTGCTTCGGTGAGCTTTACGGAAATGATTGCGGTAAGACCTTCTCTTACATCATCGCCCGAAAGCTTCTTGTCACCGTCTTTGAGAATATTGTATTTTTTGCCGTAGTCGTTGAAAACACGGGTGAGGGCATTCTTGAAGCCTGTTTCATGAGTACCGCCGTCAACCGTACGTACATTGTTGGCAAATGAAAGAATCGTTTCATTGTAACTGTCGTTATAAAGAAGAGCAACTTCCGCATATCTGTCGCCCTTTGCGCCCGAAAAATGAACGGGTTCTTCATGAAGAGGGGTGAGACCCTTGATAGCCGTCATATGCATCGCAAAGGAGGAAAGACCGCCTTCAAAGCAATATTCACGTTCAATGATATTTTCGGGGTCACGGCTGTCTGTCAGTTTGATTGAAAGACCTGCGTTGAGGAATGCCGATTCACGGAGTCTTCTTTCAAGAGTTTCGAAATCATAAACGGTTGTTTCCTGAAAAATAAGCGGGTCGGGTTTGAAACGGATGAATGTTCCCGTTTCAGTTGTGTCGCCGATTATTTCAAGCTCGGTTTCAATGTTGCCGCCGTTTACGAAACGCTGACGGTGAACATGACCGTCCTGCGAAACTTCAACCTCAAACCATTCGGAGAGAGCGTTAACAACGGATGAACCTACGCCGTGGAGACCGCCCGATACCTTGTATCCGCCGCCGCCGAATTTACCGCCTGCGTGGAGAACGGTAAGAACAACGGTAACTGAGGGCAGACCCATTTTTTCATTTATGCCGACGGGAATTCCTCGTCCGTTATCGCGAACGGAGATTATATCGCCCTTTTCGATTTCAACTTCGATGTGCGTGCAGTAGCCTGCAAGTGCTTCGTCGATTGAGTTGTCAACAATTTCATAAACAAGGTGGTGCAGACCTCTGGGGCCTGTTGAACCGATGTACATACCGGGTCTTTTACGAACCGCTTCAAGTCCTTCGAGAACCTGAATCTGGCTCGCATCATAGTTTTCGGTAACAACGGTATCCATTTCTTCGGAATCGCCTTCGAATACGGGAACAGCCTCTTCGATTTCGGGCTGATTTTCGAGCATTTCGTTATTATTCTGAATATCCAAATCTATCACCTTAATTTCCAAGCATGGACATCATGCCTTTTTTCTTTGCTTTTTCGGGTTTGTACTTGGGAGGGTTTTCGAGACGCATTCTTGCGCTCTTTCCGCTTGGGGAAGCGAGATATTTATTTACGTTGATAACGGGACCCATCATGTCTTCGCTCATGTAGTCAACGCAAGCGGCGAGCATTTCCTGGTCGTTGTTCATAGCACCGAGAATTGTTACTGCGATGAGGCTCTGAACTTCGTTTGTTCCGTCTTCATAGATGTCGTTGAGAAGATTGAAGAGCTTTCTCATCTTGACGGGGTCGTTTTCTTTGATTGTTGCAAGAACAACGGGTGTTCCGTGATTCATGAAGAAATCTTCGGGGAGGAACTGACCGTATTTATCGCAGTTTGCCTTGTATTCTTCACGAAGTTCGGGATAGATGGCAGTGAAACGGTTTGCGAGGGTGTTGGGGTCGTATGAAACCGCACCGCTTTTTGCCGCCGCTTTTGAAACGGGAGCAGGGAGCTTCTGTTTGGTCGGCTTCTGTGTTTTTGTTCCGAAATGCTCAACGAGGGTTTCGCTGAATTCGTTAACGATATATTTGACATCCTTGCCGTCTGCGGTTTCCGCATCGAGAAGCGAAAGAGAAATCTGTGAGAAATCGCTGCTGAGGATTTCGCCCTCTTTCGATGCGCCGAGAAGGGAAATCTTATTGTTGAAATGCTCGAGCTTAAGAGCCTTGTTTTCGCCCTTGTATTCAATAACGATTCTTCCTGATTCCGTAACGGCGGGAAGCTCGCCTTTTTCGACTCCGTCGGGGATAACGGGGGTAAAACCGCATTCGGTGAGTGTTGCGTTCAGACCGTTTGTGATGTCGGTCAGAACGGAATAAATATCAGCCATAATAAAACTCCTTTGCCGATGATAAATTTTAACCATTATACAGTGTAAATTATATCACAACGGCAGCGATTTATAATTCCAAAAAGGAATTATTACTATAATATTATAAATAAATTTAATATTTCTATAAAGATAGATATATCTTATAGGAGAAAACATGAATATAAACCCGTGAAAAACAGTAAAATTATTGTGAAAAATGCCGTTGCCGATTCGGTTGACTATTTCAATCTGTTATGTTATTATTAAAAAGTTAAAATGGGATTTTATGCGTTAGGAGATATGTATATGAAGAAAGTTCTCGTTCTTTTCGGCGGTGTTTCAAGCGAGCATGACGTTTCGCTTCAGTCGGCATCGTCTGTTATCAAAAATATTCCTGCCGATAAATATGAGGTTATCTCCATGGGAATAACCAAAGACGGCGAATTCTATATTTACAACGGCTCACCCGATATGCTTCCCGGCGGAAAGTGGCTTGAGGATAAAGAAAACCTCGAAAAAGCCGTTATTTCATGCGACAGAGCACATCACGGCATCATCAGATATAACGACGGCAAGGCTGAAATCGAGAGAGTTGACGTTGTTTTCCCCGTGCTTCACGGCAAAAACGGCGAGGACGGCACAATGCAGGGTCTTCTGGAGATTGCAGGCATTCCCTACGTCGGCTGCGGCACAGCGGCAAGCTCGGCATGCATGGATAAAGCCGTCACAAACGCCATGGCGGACTTTTACGGCATACCCCAGGCAAAGTGGGTTGCTTTCGATAAACACGCTTATTCGGCGGATAAAGCCGTCTTATTGAAGAATGCGGGCGAGAAGCTCGGCTATCCTATTTTCGTTAAACCTGCAAACGCGGGCTCATCTGTGGGCATCAGCAAGGCAAAGAATATCGATGAACTTGAAAAAGCCTGCGAAAAGGCGTTTGAACACGATAAGAAGCTTGTTCTTGAAGAGGGAATCATCGGCAAAGAGGTTGAAGTTGCCGTTATGGGCAACGAAAATCCCGTTGCATCGGTTGTCGGCGAGGTTGTACCCTGCAACGAATTCTATGATTACGATGCAAAATATCTTGCAAACGAAAGCGAGCTTCATATTCCCGCAAGGCTCTCCGAAGATATGCTCAAAGCCGTTCAGGCTCAGGCAATCAAGTCATACAGAGCGCTCGGATGCGAAGGCTTCACAAGAGTTGATTTCTTTGTTAAGGATAACGGAGATATTCTTCTCAATGAGCCCAATACAATCCCCGGCTTTACCTCAATCAGCATGTATCCCAAGCTTTTTGCCGCTTCGGGAGTGCCCTATGCGGAACTGCTTGACAGACTCATTAATTTGGCATTGGAAAGATAAATATGAAAAAAGCGATTATAAAAATAACCGACCGTCACGTTCAGGACGGCGAAGAATACGAAGCAGAGCTTACCACCTCGGGCGAATTTGAGATAACGGAAAACGGCTGCAGGGTTGTTTATTCCGAAACCGACGAAGAGCTTGATAACTGCGTCACAACGCTGGACGTTGAGGGCTCGCGCAAGATTTCAATGACCCGTTCGGGTAAGTACAACACCGAAATGGTGATAGAAAAAGACCGCCGCCATTCATGTTATTATAAGACGCCCTATGGCGAGCTGATTATGGGAATTTTCGCAAAGAACGTTTTAAGCGAAATGACCGAAAAGGGCGGTATACTCAATTTTTCTTATACAATCGATTTCAACAATACTCCGGCATCGGAAAACGAATTGACCGTTGCCGTAACACCCAAGGAGGAAGTATAAATGTCAGTTCTTGTTAAACAGGCAATCAATGAAATCCGCAACGCGATTATCGAAGCTGCGGGAAGAGCTGTTGCAGACGGTGAATTCCCCGAAGCTCCTCTGAGCGATTTCATTATCGAAGTTCCCGCCAACAAAGAAAACGGCGATTATTCGTCGAATGCCGCCATGGCATGGGCAAGGGATTTGAAGAGTGCGCCCCGTAAAATCGCACAGACAATTGTTGACAGACTTGAGCTTTGCGACACCTTCGTTGAAAGATGCGAAATCGCAGGCCCCGGTTTCATGAATTTCTATCTTAAAGAAAGCTTCAATGCATGCATTATTCAGGATATTCTTGAAAAGGGCGATGCTTACGGTCGTTCCGATTACGGCAAGGGTCAGAAAATAAACATCGAATTTGTTTCTGCAAACCCCACGGGACCCATGCATATGGGTAACGCAAGAGGCGGCGCTCTCGGTGACTGCCTTGCCGCTGTTATGGACTTTGCGGGTTACAGCGTGAGCCGTGAATTTTATGTTAACGATGCGGGCAATCAGATTGATAAATTCGGTCTTTCGCTCGATATCAGATATCAGCAGCTTTATAAGGGCGAGAATGCGGTTGAGCTGCCCGAGGACAGCTACCACGGTGAAGATATCATTCAGCGTGCAAAGGAATTTGCCGAAATCAACGGCGACAAGTATCTCAATGCTCCCGAAGCTGAGCGCAGAAAGGCTCTTGTTGCCTATGCGCTTCCCAAGAATATTGCCGCAATGAAGGAGAATCTCGGCAAGTACAGAATTGAATATGACACATGGTTCCTTGAAAGCACACTTCATAATGACGGTGAGCTTGAAGAAACTCTCAACATAATGAAGAACAAGGACCTTACATACGAAAAAGACGGTGCTCTCTGGTATAAGAACAAGGAAGTTCTCGGTGCAAGACTTGCAAAGGAAGGCAAAACTCCCGAGGAAATCGAACGTCTTGAACTCAAAGATGAGGTTCTTATCAGAACAAACGGCAATCCCACCTATTTTGCCGCAGACATCGCTTATCACCGCAACAAGCTTGCAATCAGAGGCTTTGACAGAGCGATTGACGTATGGGGCGCAGACCACCACGGTCACGTTGCAAGAATGAAGGGTGCACTTGATGCAATCGGTTGCAACGGCGATAACCTTGATATCGTTCTCATGCAGCTCGTAAATCTTACCCGTGACGGCGAGGTTGTGCGTATGAGCAAGCGTTCGGGTAAGGCAATCACTCTTGTTGATTTGCTTGAAGAAATCCCCATCGATGCAGTCCGTTTCCTCTTTAACATGAGAGACCCCGGTTCAAAGATGGATTTCGACCTTGACCTTGCTGTTGAACAGAGCTCGCAGAATCCCGTTTACTATTGCCAGTATGCTCATGCACGAATCTGCAGCATCCTCAAGAAGCTTGAGGGTGAGGGCAAGAAGCAGAGAGAATGCACGATTCCCGAGCTTGCACTTCTCAATGCTCCCGAAGAAAAGGAACTTATCAGACATCTTGCATCGCTTACCGATGAAATCATCAATTCCGCAAAGAATTATGACCCTGCAAAGATAACGCGCTATGCCGTTGACCTTGCAACTCTTTTCCATAAGTTCTATAACGCATGCCGCGTTAACTGCGAGGATGAAGCTCTCATGCAGGCAAGACTCAGCCTTTGCCTGTGCGTAAAGAACGTTCTTGCAAATATCCTCACAATGTTCAGAATCAACGTCCCCGAAAGCATGTAATATAAAAACAAAAACCGCCCCAACCGATTGGTTGAGGCGGTAATTTTTATGTTTGTTATTCGATTTCAGCGCTTACTGCGAGGTTATAGAGCTCTTCAACTTCCTTGGAAGGTTTCTTGTCGATGAGTGATACAACAACTGCGAAAAGGAAGCCTGCAATGAAGCCGGGAAGGAGTTCATAAACGCCTGTGGATTCTGTAAGGAAGTTCATCCAGAGAACGTCAACAACTGCGCCGCCGACAACGCCTGCGATAGCGCCTTTGTATGTGAATCTCTTCCAGAAGAGTGAAAGAATGATAACGGGACCGAAAGCTGAGCCGAAGCCGCCCCATGCGTTATCAACGAGAGTCATGATGGTTGCTGCGCCTTCTGATTTGCTGCTTGCGATGAAGTAAGCAATAACAGCGATAATAAGAACAACGATTCTGCCGACCCAGAGAATTTCTTTGTCGGAAGCGTTCTTGCGGAAGATGGGCTTATAAATATCGCTTGTGA
>CALAQQ010000042.1 GCA_937888485.1 uncultured Clostridia bacterium | reverse complement strand
TACGCCGTACGGTTAGAACGTCCTACCCGCCCACGAAGCTGATATAACTGGGATAATCCCATATTATCCGCATCATGTATAATCATAGTATTTACATTTGAAATATCTAACCCGGTCTCTGTGATTGTGGTAGACACAAGCACATCAATTTCGCCGGATGCAATTTCTGAGTTTGATTCTAAAACAGCCAATTCTTGATCTATGCTTAATTTTCTGTCAGTAATAAGTTCAATTTGTTTGTTGTATGATTCGATAGCGCTTTGAGCTTTACCTTGACTTAATTTAACATTGAGAATACCCTCAGAAGCCAATACAACTTCTTGTTTAATAGCCTCCGTCTGCTTTTGAAGTTCATTATATGTATTTTGAATTTTATCTGATTCTTTAAGATGTTCTTCTAATGTTTTTTGCAAAACAGCAAGCTCTTGTTTCATCTCAGCAATTCTTATATCAAACACACCGCTTTTTTGCTTTTGTTGTTCTTTCTCAAGAAGCAAACGACGTTTGTTATCCTCAGCCGCTTTGATTTTTTCTTCATCGGCATCTGCGGCAATACAGCCCATAACACAGGATACTCTTATCATTTCGCCTGTTTTGAGCTTGTCCGTTTCTTTTATGATTTCAAGTGAAACAGACTGCCCTTCGTTTGAAAGATCCATAACCTGACCTGCTATCATACCGGAGCAACCTGCCGCCTTTGCAAGCTCAAGACCTGCTTTTGCCTTTGCTTGGGCACTTACCCCCTCTGCGGAAAGAACAGTTTCAAATGCAAGAGTTAATAGTGCATCGCCTGCAAGAAGTGCGCTCGCTTCACCGAAAACCTTATGACTTGAAGGCTTGCCTCTTCTCATGTCGTCATCATCCATGCACGGTAAATCGTCATGAATAAGCGAATAGGTATGAATCATTTCCGCACCGAGAGCAAAAGGAATTGCTTTTTTATAATCTCCGCCGCATAAACGACAGAATTCAAGAGTCAGCATGGGTCTTATTCTTTTTCCCCCGTTACTGAGGGAATAGGCCATAGTCTTAAGCATTTCTGAAAGTCCCGAAGACTCTCTGCCTTCAAAAGACTTTTCGGAAACATATTTATCCGCCGCCTCATTGATAAGGCGCACATATTCATTGAATTGTTTATTGAAATCAATCATTTGTTTTCTCCTGAAGAAAGTTCGGTTATTTTCAGCTGTGCGGCATCAAGACTCTTTGAGCATTTTGCGGCAAGAGAAGTGCCTTCCTCATAAAGCTTCATCATTTCTTCAAGGGTGAGATTGCCGTTTTCAAGCTTGTCCACAATTTCTTCAAGCCTTGTAACAGCTTTTTCGTAAGTCATTTTTTCCATATTTAACAACCCTTTACGTTTGTTACTTCGCATTCGATATCACCGCCGCCGACTCTGACGTTTATTGTGTCACCTTTTTCAACGTCGGAGATATCCGATATTATTTTCCCCTCTTTACTTGCAACACTGTAGCCCCTTGCAAGAATTTTTAAAGGGCTCATAGCTTCAAGTTTTGCACAAAGGGAAGAAAAATCTTTTGATTTGACCGCCATTTCATGCTTCACTGCATTTTCCATTGCCATGAAAGCACGGTCACAGCGTACACGAAGATTATCTATATAGTTCTGCGGACTCATTCTCTGCAAAACTGATTTTTTTATTTCAAGCCTTGCACGTTCAATTCCGATTTTATCAAAAACAGCGGAATTGAGCCGTCTCTGAACATTAACAAGCATTTCTTTCTGCTGATACATATCGGGAACGGCAAGTTCAGCCGCCGCAGAAGGAGTCGGTGCTCTTAAATCTGCAGCAAAATCGCAGATTGTGAAATCCGTTTCATGACCGACTGCGGAAATAACGGGGATTTCACTGTTTGCAACAGCTCTTGCAACAATTTCTTCATTGAATGCCCATAATTCTTCTATTGAACCGCCGCCTCTGCCAACGATAAGAACATCTGCCGCTTTTTGCTTGTTGAACTCCTCAATCGCAGCCTTTATCTGCGGTGCTGCATAGTCACCCTGAACAGCAACGGGACAGAGAATAAGCTCTGTCAACGGAAAACGTCTTGAGATGACATTTATTATATCTCTTATTGCCGCACCTGTCGGTGATGTCACAACACCTACTCTCTGAGGATAAGCAGGTATAGATTTTTTTCTTTCAATATCAAACAAGCCTTCTTTGGCAAGTTTTTCCTTAAGCTGTTCAAAAGCAAAACTCAGTGCACCGATTCCGTCAGGCTGCATATCATCAATATATAGCTGATACTGACCGTCACGCTCAAAAACAGAAACTCTGCCTTTAATTATAACGCTCATAGCATTTTCGGGCATGAACTTAAGACGCATATTTGCGGTTTTGAACATAACCGCTTTTATCGACGAAAACTCATCCTTGATTGTCATATAAAAATGACCTGTTTTGTAGTGATTGGTAAAATTCGAAATTTCACCCTGAACAAAAACCGTCTGAAGATTTCTGTCTTGTTCAATAATAGATTTCACATATCTGTTAAGCTGACTGACACTTAAAACAACTCCGTCAGACATTGTTGCTGCCTCCTTTCAGAGAGGCAAGATAAGCAATACCAGCCGCATTGTCGCATGAAAAATCGGGATAAGCAAAGCTCGCATTTTTATATTTGCTTGTGATTTTTTCTTTTATAATTGAATTCGACATAACACCGCCTGCATAAACAAGCGGTAAGTCGCCGTATTTTCCTATGGCGTATTCCGTCATTTTATCAACAGTTTTTGCAACAAAATCTATACAGTAACGTGCAATATTCTCATGGCTTTCGCCGCCGTCAAGCATTTTTTTGCATTGATTCTCAAGTCCCGAAAGACTGCAGTTGCCGTCTTTTACGCATATTTTGGGGATATAGGTTTTATCACATTTCAGCGCAAGCTTTTCAAGTTCTTTTCCGCACGGAAACGAAAGACCCATCATAACTCCTGCACGGTCAACAGCCTGTCCGCAATTGAGGTCGAGAGTTTCACCGATTATTTCAATATCAAAAACCTTCTCACTATCGGGTGAAACAAGAAGCATTTCGGTTGTTCCGCCCGAAACATGAAAGGCAATAAATTTTTCTTTTGTAAGCGCTGTTTTGTTGCATGAATAAAGTGCAGCAGCTATATGACCCGACTGATGAGAAAAGCCGTAAACAGGTTTATTCATTACAGCACCGATACAATTTGCCGTATTTACTCCGACAAGGAAGCAAGGCATATACGAGCCTTCTGCATCTCTCGGTTTTTCGGAAACACCTATCGCATCAATCTCTTTGCCTATTTCCTCAAAAAGCTCTTTCATGAGGGGATGAAGCCTCGATGTATGATGAAAAACCGCATCACTCTGACGAAGCCCCTTCTCCCCCTCTTTGACGGGTAAAAGGAGCTTTTTTTGATACATTTCATCTTTTGCACTGTCATAAAGACAGACAGAAGTTGTGTAATTGCTTGTGTCAATTCCGAGAGTAAGCATTACTTTTCTTCCTTTGCAACTGAGCTGAGAATGCCGTTTACAAACGAATAATCGTCTTTTGATGCATACTTTTTGCAAAGCTCAACCGCTTCGTTGATTGAAACGCCTACCGGGATATCGTCATAGAAAAGAATTTCACAGATTGCAAGGCGCATAACCGCAAGAGCAACCTTTGAGATTCTGTTCATTTTCCATTTTACGGAATGTTTTTCAATGGCTGAATCGACAGTTTCAAGATTCTCGGTAACCTTCAGTGCAAGATTTTTTGCAAACTCACTTTCGGAAATAATCTCGTTTTCAACAGCCATTTCATAAAGCTCCGAAACGGTAACATCCTCGTTGAATGATTTTTCAAAAAGCAGAATAAAAGCCTGCTCTCTTTCTTCACGTCTTGTAAGCATAATTTTCCTCCGGGTAAGGTTATTACCCATTGATTATACCACCAAATGATTAAATATACAACTATATTTTATAAAATATTTATTAATATTCCATTTCCGTAATTATAATATTGTCAACAGGCAATCCCGTATGCTTTACCGCAAGTTCTTTTATCTTCACAACGGAAACATCATCAAGAGAACCGTTCTCAACAACAATCTCTGCATTTCCCCCGTTGAGAATAACAAGATTTTTGCAGCCGACCTTTGCAGTTATAAGATTCTCTATGTCACTTTCAAGAGCAATGGACTTCGCAAGTTCATCGAGTGTTTTGCTCGCTTTTTCAACCGAATCAACCGATGAAGAACTGTCTTTGATTATGTCGTTAAGAGCTTCTGCGGCTTCATCATGAGCAGTCTGTCTGCGAAGCTTTGCACCGGCAAAATATTCGCTCGCCTGAGCCTGTGCCGCCGCATCCTCAAGTACAGCATCGGTTGAAATAACATAGCGTGCATCTCCGAGATTCGCACCCTCCTGGGCCTGAATCTCTGTTTTGTCGGTTTTTGCATCTGCCGATTCAACCTGCGGTTTTGTATAATACCAATTCACAAATACTGCCGCTGCAAGAGCGATAACAAGGGTTGCAAGCAACAACTGTCTTTTTCTGATAATCATGGTTATATCCTCCGTTTATGTATTTTTATGCGTTAATTCATTTTTGCAACGCTGACTCTTGCGCTGCTTATATCAAGCAATGCGGTAACCGCCTGAGTTATCTGCGCACAAACCTTATCCGACCCTCCTCCTTCGCACACAACCGCAACTCCTCTCACCTTGGGTTCTGCTCTCCTGACAACAATCCCCTGTTCACCCGAAGAGCTGTCAATTATGACATACTCATCCTTTCTTTCAATGCTGTTTTTCCCTTCGGGATCAGCATTTTCGCCGTAATCAAAATCATGAAGATAAATATCCTCTCCTCCGCTTTCAAAAGTGACCATAACCCTGGTTTCTCCTGCACCTTCAATGCTTGATATTATTGAAGTAAGCCGTTGCTCAAGCCTTTGAGAATACTCCTGCATATCGGTAACGGAAGTTGTTTCGTCAAGCTGTATCGTAGCAGCTTTTTCCGACGGAAACACCTCGCTCGCAAGAAGCATTATTATCCCTGACACAAGCAACAGAACTATAAGCAAAAGCTTTTTACCGAGACGGCTTTTTGCAGTTATTTTTTCGATTGAATCTTTGATATTTCGGATTATGTTTTCCACCTTGAATACCGTTCCTTATTCCGCAATTATCTCTACGGGAGCACCAAGCTTTTCGCTAATTTTTTGTGATAATTTTTTCTTTTCAGACGGTTGACAATTGCTGATAACCACTTCTATTTTGTGTATATTTATGCACTGATTTTCATCAAAAGATATATCTGCATTTACTGAAATCACATCGATATTCAGTTGAGATGCACTTTCTTTTATACACGAATTCACCGTTGATTCAAAGATTCCGAGCATATTTTCATGCAAATTTTCTATATATGAATCATCAAACGAAGCTTCATCAAAATTCGCAAAAATATCAAGCGCAGACTCTTGTTTTTTTATTTCGGCTAACGGTGAACATATTACCGCAACAACAAATATACCGACGACCGCTCGCAATGTTTTATCCATAGACCCTCTCGGAACAATTACCGTTGCAAGAGTTCCTGCCGCGGCAGCAGTAATAATACTGAAAGCCCAGCTCTTTAAAAATTCCATACTATCCACCCGTTTTTATAAATACAACAAGACCTGCGGATATTATAAAAACCGCTGCACAAAGAATTAGCAGAACATTCACCATGGAAAAAACAAAGGCTATGCCTTTTATTATCTCGGAACATTGTCTGCAATCGAGCAAATCGCTTATCATGCAGGCAAACCTCAACGAAAGCACCCACAACGCAAGGTTGATTATCACAGGTATTGCTATTGTAAATAAAACGATGATTATATATATTCCAACCGTTTTTCTGATTACCGACAAACTGCCTATAACGGATGAATATGCTTCGCCTATTGCACCTCCGATAACAGGAATAAAAGTATTCGCCGCAAGTTTTACTCCTCTGACGGCCATACCGTCTGCCGTTGAGACAAGAGCATTTTTCAGCGATAAAAATCCCGTGAAAAGCCCTGCGGCAGATGTAAGAACGGTTATCGAGGTTTTTCTTACCGTTTCGGAAATTGCAGAAAGTCTGAGGGTCGGAAACACAGCACCCACAATATTAAGAGCACCGCAGACTCCGACAAGAGGCATAACAGTATCCGAAGCCAAAGCTTCGACAAACTGCGCCGCTGCAAACATAATCCCCTGAGATGACAAGGCTGTTGCAGGGTTTCCGCTGACCGTAACAATTGCCGCAAGAACGGGTATCAATGCTTTTTCAAACGATGCACACGCACCCATAGCTGAAACCGCCGCACTGACACTTCCGATTGCAGGGGTGAAAATCACTATTATAAGAAAGCTTCCGCAGATAAGATTGAGAACTGTTTTACTTTTTTCATCATCGGGAAAGAATCCTGAACAGACACTTACCAGCATAACCGCACCGACTGTTTTCAAAAGACATTTCAGCGGTTCGGTTAAACCCTCGGAAATCAAATCCTTTAATAACTCCGTTACCGAAGATAAAGATATGTCGAATATTTTTTCAAAATCAATTTCTTCACAGCCGATTTTTTTAAGATAACCACGTGTTTCATCCGAAAGATGTTCCGAAAGTTCTTTTGCGCCGCTTGATTCAAGCCAATCTTTTCCGTAATCATCAACATTTGCGAAAGAAGGTACAGAAAAAAGCAATAATAGCATCAGAAACAGCAATAACGCCGTTATGGTTTTGTTTTTCATCCGTTTATAAGCCCCATTGCAAGACGTGCAACAGTTTCGAGCATTGGCATGGCAAGATACAATGCACCGATTCTGCCTGCAAGCTCAACAGCTGCCGCAATTGCAGAGCATGAATTATCATAACAAATATCTGCGGCAAACTGCGTTGTGACAAAAATCCCGAGAGCTTTAAGAAGTATCGAAACATTTTCTCCTCCTATTCCCGAAAGACTCATCATTTCCTCAGCGCCTGAAAAAATATCCGAAAAGCGGTTTCCGACAGCAACCAGTATCACTGCCGACCCTCCGAGTACAGCAAGAGGGGCAATTTCGGGTCTTGTGTTTCTCAGAAACGCATAAATAAGAGCTGTCAGTATTCCGAGTAATGCAACCTTGATGATATCCATGTTTTAAAAATCGACAATTGATTTTACTGTATCCAGAAGCTGTGAAAAATGCGGAATCAGCATCATAAGAACAACAACTATACCTGCAAGAATTGTTATCATTGCATATTCATCACGCCCTGAACGAACAAGAATTGAATTGAGAATCGCAACAAGAATTCCTACCGATGCGATTTTAATTACAACGGTTATATCCATAAAACACCTCAAATTAACATTATCGCCGCAGAAATACCGAGAAGCAATCCGAGCGGCGGAAAAAGCTTTTTATATTTCTGACTTTTCTCACGCTGGAATTCATACTCTCCGCCAAAAATCTGTTTGTAATATTCACAACCCGAAAGCTGACTGTCGAGATCTGTTGACCCTATATCGGAACCAAATGCAACAAGATTTCCGACCAAATCAGGCAGAAGTCTGCAAAAACCGATTTCGGATTCAATGCTGTTTCGCCATGCTTCGGGAAACGGTTCACCGAAACAAACTCTTTCACGGCAGTTTTTAATGAACTGCAACTCGGAAAGTCCCGTGTTATCACAAAGTATACGAAGCAAATCGGTAACAGGCAGATGAGAATAACGAAGCTGTGATTCAACAATGTTAATCATCTGCATTATCTCGCCCGTAACGGCAACTCTTTTTTCCTGAAGCGATGTCACCCATCTTCCGGCAAGAGCAAATGCCGACGCAAGAAGAAGCATTGCCGATATTTTAAGCAATCAGTTCACCTGCCCCGTAAATCCTTTTTGTTTTTCCGACTGTTTCATCCGAAAGAAGAACCACCCTGCCGAATTCACCTGTTTCAAGAAGATTTTTCATCAAAGATTTTGATTTAAGCTCTTCTTCATTCCGCGCATGAATGCTCAGAACAAAACTTACACCGCTGTTAACTCCCGAAATAACCGCCTGCACTTCTTCATAAGTTGAGACCTCATCACAAATAATAATATCCGGAGAAAAAGACCTCAGACCAATCATTATACCCTCAGCTTTGGGATAAGAGGTTATAAGGTCACTGTTTATTCCGATATCATTTTGTTCAATACCGGAAAAAGATGCACCGATTTCTCCTCTTTCATCGCATATAAAGGTTTTTTTGAATGAGCCTGCAGATGAAGAAAGCTGTCTTGCTAAATCGCGAAGAACGGTTGTTTTACCGCTTGACGGCGGACCTGCAATTATAACCGAACAAAACCCGTGAGAAAAAAACATTCTCATGACATCATCTGCCGCACCCTTTATTTCTCTTGCAATTCTCAGGTTTACGGCACATATATCCCGAACAGCCGTTATTTTTCCGTTTTCAGTAACCGCTGTTCCGGCAACTCCTGCTCGGTGACCTCCGTTTATGGTTATGTAACCGCGGTTTATTGCATCGGCAAAACTGTGAACCGAATAACCGCAGATACGCCTGAAAATATCTGCAACTTCATTTTCATCTGTTCTTACTGTCAGGTCGGAATAAATCTGAGTTATTCTTCCCGATGAGGTCAGAAATTCAGTTCCCTTATCGGTTATAACCGTTACGGGACGTCGGTTTCTTATTCTTATCTCTCTTATTCTGTTCTTATCCGTTTTATCCATGGCAAGAAACATCTCCGAAAGTCTTTTGGAAAGACTGCATACGGCAGTGTCAAATCGTTTTATATTATCCATTTTCTTTTTCCTTTACAGTCCGTTTGTAAAATATATGGCTTCTTGTCCTTGTTTAGAACAGAGATTTACAGTTTGTTCATTTGATTTACAGATTGTTCACTTGAAATGAAAATAATTATATGTTATATTAGATGCGTATTGAAAAAATTTCATTCGGAGGAAAAATTTATGACTCAACTTGACAAAAAGCCGTCACTGTTAAGACGCTTTTTTGCAGGCAACTCCTATTGCTGGCTTTCATGCCTGTGCACAATAGGTGTTATGATGCTTGTTTTTTATTGCTATGACCTTTTCCCGTTCGGTGATACTACCATTCTCAGAATGGACCTTTATCATCAGTACGGACCTCTTTTTGCCGAGCTTTATGACAGGGTAACAGGACTTCAGTCATTCCTGTATTCATGGCAGACAGGTCTCGGTTCACCGTTCCTCGGTAACTTCTTCAACTATCTTTCAAGCCCCACCGCAATTATCATGCTCCTCCTCGGTCACGAAAATATGCCTGAGGCTATTGCAGGAATGATTATAACAAAAGCCGCCCTTGCAGCAGCTTCGTTCACTTATTATCTGAAAAAATCTCAGGGCAGACATGATTACACAACCGCCGCTTTCGGTGTCCTCTATTCAATGTGCGGATATTTCATTGCATACTACTGGAACGTTATGTGGATTGATGCAATGGTTTATTTTCCGCTTGTAATTCTCGGAATCGAAAACATTATCAGCAAACGTAACCCGAGAGTTTATATCGCTTTCCTTGCGCTGACTCTCCTTTCAAGCTACTACATGGGATTCATGACCTGCATTTTCTCGGTTATTTATTTCCTTGTTTACTATTTCAGCAAATACGAAACAGGTTCGGTTCATGTTTCAACTCCTTATACTTTGAATGAAAGCGAAGAAAAAACCTATAAATTCAAGGATAAAATCAACGAGGCAAAGGATGAAATAACAGCTTACGCACAGCTTGCAAACAAGCTCGGCGTTTCCTATATCAGAATTCTCGGCGACCTTGAACCTGCTCCCGGCGGCGATGTTGACGATAACTATATCGCTGATGTTCTCCGTGAGCTTGTTCCTGTTGCAGAAGAATACAATGTTACTCTGCTCGTAGAAACAAACGGTGTTTACAGTGATTCCGCACGTCTTGCAAAACTCCTCGACAGCGTAAACAGCCGTAAGGTCGCTGCTCTCTGGGATATGCACCATCCGTTCCGCTACAACGGAGAATCTCCTGAAACAACTGTTGCCAATCTCGGAGAATATATCAAATATGTTCAGGTCAAGGACAGCGTTATGAAAGAAAACGGATCTGTTGAGTACAAGCTCATCGGAACCGGTGATATCCCTGTCAAGGCTATGATCGAGGCTCTCGATACAATCAATTACGGCGGATATATCTCCCTCGAATGGGTAAAGAGATGGTCAAAAGATCTCTGCGATGCCGGTATCGTTATCCCTCACTACGCTGAATACATGTCTCCATACAAGAAAAAGCACAAGCACTCCCTCCAGACAAGCATCA
>CALAQQ010000041.1 GCA_937888485.1 uncultured Clostridia bacterium | reverse complement strand
AATCGTTGAGAGCATTCACATTTACCGTATCTGTTCTGATAATCAGAATTGTTTTGTCAACCATCTGAATGATATCTGTAACGGTTGAATCAAGCGAAAGGGGAGCAGTATCAACGATTACGTAGTCAAATTGTTTGCGGAGTTTCTCTATCAGTTCTGCAATGTTGCCGTTTTCAATCAACGAACGGTAATCGGAATCAGATTTTGTGTTGATTGCAAGTGAAAGAGAAGTCTTTTTGAACGGTCTGAAAGCAAAATCTTCAAAGTCCACGTTTTTATTCAGCAAATCCGAGAGCTCACCGCTTTCCGTTGATTCTTCGCTGAAAATTTTGTAAAGTGCAGGCTTTTTGAAGTCGAAATCGAGAAGAACAACCTTGTTGCCTCTGTCCGCGAGAGAAACTGCAATATTTGCCGCACAAGTGGACTTGCCTTCGTTTTCGGCAACGCTTGTTATCGCAAACACTTTGTCGCCGTTGTGGTTTTTCATATGTTCAAGCTTTGCGGCTATCTTATGGAAATTTTCGGTGAAACGCAGGCTGATATATGCATTACTGTGAATCAACAGACCCTTTTTCTTTTTCTGCTTGATTTCCTTCAGGGTCATTTTTTTATCTTCGTGAGCGATTGTGCCGATAAGCTTTGAATCTATCTTCTCGGTAAAATCGCTTTCTTTTTTGATTGTATTGCGCATAATCGACAAAGCAAGGATTATTGCGAGTGAGATTGTCATACAGGCGATAACAACAAGATTGCGGTTACCCGAATCTATGCGGTTTGACGGAGCCACGGGCATTGACGGCATACGGACAACCGAAACACCTGCGTTCCTGAAAATTTTGTTTGAAACCTTGTGGTGTGAGTTGATAACGGCGTTGAGAAGATTATAGGATTTTTCGGGGTGATTTGATGTAACTCTGAGATCGATGAAGTTGGTGCTTTCCATAACCGAAGCTGAAATTGAGCCGTCAAAACTTTCGATTTCAAGATATTCTGCTGCGGCGTCCTTTACGGAAGGCTCGGTGAATATATTGACAAGAACTTTTGCTTTTTCGTTTGAAGTTGTGAGTGCCGAATAAGAACCCGTTCCGCTGGAGGTAGCATTGACGACGAGTGTTGCGGAAGCTGTGTAAGCAGGGTCATATGCGCTGTGAGTAACAACATAGAACCCCATAAAACCGATAAGTCCGCTGAGAATAACCACCCAGATATTTCTGATAACATCTTTCAGGAGGCTGTGCATTTCTATTGTGATTTTATTTTTTTTCATTTTCTTCAACCTCCGACAACAACGGTCATAACGCTATGACCTCTCTGACCTTCGCTGTCTGTTGCATAAAAGTGAACCTGATAGGTGCCTTCTTTGTTGAAATCAACGTTGGATTCAACTGTGACTTTGTCCTTAAGACTTTCTTCTTTTGCGGTGAGAGCATCAACGATATATGTTTTGAAATCGATAGTCTTTCCTTTTTTGGTATAGATAAGATATTCCTTCAGTTCAATCATGGGAACAGAAACCGGACGGTCTTCAACGATAAGCGGGAGCTGTATTGTTGAAGTGTCACCTTTGTTATTGGTAACTGTTGCGTCGATATAATATGCACCTGCATTGGTGTTCGAATATTTTTCAGATGTTATGATAATATTATTTGTCATATCGCCTTCAAGACTGTCTGAGGCTGTAATGAATTCTCTGATATCAATGCGCTCATAAAGTGAGAAGCAAAGATTGCCAGAGACCTTGAATTTCGGCGACTGATATCCCTTGAATCTGATTTTTCTTGTGGCTTTTGCAACATTGTTGTCACTGTCGCATACAGCATAGGTGACTTTACTGACACCTTTTTCCGTGAATCGTGAAACAGATTCGATGATAATCTTTTCGGTGAGATCACCGTCCTTTTCGTCGTGAGCGGTAACACCTTTGAGTATTTCTTCATCGGTTGACTTGAGACTCACTTCAAGCAATTCTTCTTCAACCTTGATCACGGGTATAGTTTTATCTTCATTGATTTTTTCGCTGACGAAAACAGCCAGCGAAGCAACGGAAATAAAGAAAAACGCTATTAAAACTATAATTCTCATCGGTTTCATTTTGTTCACCTTAACAGTCAATTGATTTTTTTGTTTTCAAGAACAGCGGAGGGGTTGGTATTCAGAAGTAAATTCGCATATTCTTCCGAATGGATTTCGCTGATTATTTCAAATGCGTCAGCAAGATACGGAGTACGCATATAAGGACTGTGCGCATCGCTTGCCACAAAGTCTGCAATTTCACTTTCTATGATAGCATGTGATACGAAATATGCGTTTCTGCCGAAATTGCCTTTCAGACTGCCTTTGTTAATCTGGAGAAGGCATCCGATATCTTTCAGCTTAAGCGGTGCCGAATCGTCCTCGGCAACAAAAGCGTATCTTTCGGGATGCGCAACAATCGGAGTAAACCCCTCTGCGGTCAGCATCTGCAATTTTTCATAAACGGAATCCGAATGCTCGGTAAAGTTGAATTCAACCAGAGGATAATCGGAATTGCAGATTGTAAGGAGTTTTTTACTTTTGATTAACTCAACAAAATTATCTGTGGCAAAAATCTCGTGACCGGGAAAGATTTTCAGCGGAATTTTTTCTTCTGCGAGTCTTGTTTTCAAAGCTTTGAAGCACTCAACATAATCTTTGTCACAGTAGTTCTGATAGGAGTTCGGAATGTTGCTGTGAGGGGTAGCAATTATTGTGCTTGTCCCGCCCTCAACGGCAAGTCGCGCCATTCTGACAGACTCTTCGATATTGTCCGATCCGTCATCAAGACCGGGCAGAATATGACAGTGAATATCAACCATGACGCACCTCCACATTATAATTGAAAATATAATACTATATTTTATATAAAAAAGTCAATAGAAGATAATACATTATTAGAATATTTTCGCCATTTTTTTGCAAAAACAAGCACGACCGTAATCAGCGGTTTAATCAATGAAAAAGCGATTTTGAATTATTATGCAAAACACACGAATAAAATTGCAAAATAAATTTTGTAAGAACAGCGATTATTTTTTGAGAATTAAGTTTTGCTACATCTGATTGCTGTTCTTCAACAGCTCGATCCAACAAACTTTTGTGATAAGAAGAACTGTATCAAAATTTACGAAAAAATATAAAATATTAATTACAATATTACGAGAAAAATTGACGAAATATCCGGAAATGATTTTTTGATTTATGGGTGTATCGGATAATGGTTTTGGGCGGCTTCTGATTTTGCATAAATTGAGCCTGTTTCCGGTGCTTTGTTTAAACTGAATTGTGATTAATCGATACTCAAACACACGAATAAATATACAGAATATGCAAATGTTGATTAAATAGCGATTCGGCGAATTTTCTCTTTTGCACAAAACATAAGCGGAAATTTATCTGATTTTCGTTGCGGAATGTGAAAAAAACACTTGAATTTTCTTTATTATAATGTTAATATATTTGGGTATAAATTTATTTGGTTTATTTTTTCATCTGCTACGGCTATGCTTTGACTTGATTTGTTTAGTTTGGA
>CALAQQ010000040.1 GCA_937888485.1 uncultured Clostridia bacterium | reverse complement strand
CCCTTGTTCGGATTATCCTCGCCGTCATAATGCATATTCTGAAGCTGACGGGGAACGGGTCCCGTTCTTCCTGCCGAAACATCCGACATGGCCGAATTAATCGCACCGTAGGCACTGTTTGATTTCGGGCTTGTTGCAACAAGAATAACCGCATCGGCAAGAGGAATTCTCGCTTCGGGTAAACCGAGCATCATCGCAGAATCAACCGCCGCCTTGACAATGGGAATTATCTGAGGATAAGCAAGTCCGACATCTTCGCAGGCACAGACAAGAAGTCTTCTGCACGCTGAAGGTAAATCTCCCGCTTCAAGAAGTCGTGCAAGATAATGCACCGCCGCATCAGGGTCAGAACCCCTCATTGATTTCTGATAAGCAGAAATTATATCGTAATGCTCATCGCCGTCTTTATCATATCTCATCGCACTCTTCTGCGTGAGAGATTTTGCGCTTTCAAGAGTGATAATCTTCTTACCGCCGTCAGAATTTGCCGAAAGAACACAAAGCTCAACGCTGTTAATCGCCTTTCTGACATCACCTGCACTTGCCGTTGCAATATGACTGTACACTCCGTCTTCAACGGTATATTCTTCTTCTCTGTCCTCCGACATGAAGTCAAAAGCACGTCTTACCGCTTTTTCGGCTTCCGAAGGTGTTACACTCTTGAATTCAAATACCGTTGAACGGCTGAGAATTGCGCTGTAAACATAAAAATATGGATTTTCAGTTGTTGATGCAATAAGAGTAATTGCACCGTTTTCGATATACTCAAGCAGAGTCTGCTGCTGTTTTTTATTGAAATACTGAATTTCGTCAAGATAGAGCAAAATTCCGTTGGGAGCAATAAAAGTATCAAGCTTTGCAACAACCTCCTTGATATCAGCCGTACCTGCGGTTGTACCGTTAAGCTTTACAAGATGACGGTCGGTTGTTTTGGCAATAATGCTCGCAAGGGTTGTTTTGCCGACTCCCGGAGGTCCGTAAAAAACCATATTCGGCAATTCGCCCGACTGTATAATATTGCGCAGTGGCTTGCCCTCACCGAGAAGGTGCGGCTGACCGATTATATCATCAATTTTTTTCGGACGGAGTCTGTCCGCAAGCGGTGCCGACATATCAAGCCCTGCCTTTCATTGGTGTTTGGTTAAGTATAGCAAATATTCATTGTATATTCAAGTATCAAAAAGGTGTAATTTTGCATAATCACTTGCAAAACTCATGATTTTTGCAGGAATTTTGAAGGCTCATTGACTGTATGTTGCAAAAATGGGGTATATTATACCTTGTTTTTTGGTTTTTTATACAAACTTATGAAAGTTCCAATATTTTTTGTTGCATTTTGACCTTGTTAGGTATAGAATATTATGCAAGCAGTTTATTCTGCATTAATTTGTTTATAGAAGGCTGTCATGTTTACGGCAGTTTTTAGAAGGAGTGTTTCTTTTGAGTTATGTAGAAAGAGTCATCGAACAGGTGGCAAAAAAGCATGCGAGCGAACCCGAATTTGTTCAGACAGTAACAGAAGTTTTTGAATCAATCGCTCCCGTTATCGAACAGCATCCCGAATATGAAGCAAACGCTTTGCTTGAAAGAATGGCTGAGCCTGAAAGACAGATTACTTTCAGAGTAAGCTGGGTTGACGACAACGGCAAGGTTAACGTTAACACAGGTTACAGAGTTCAGTTCAACGGCGCTATCGGTCCTTACAAGGGCGGTCTCCGTTTTCATCCCTCTGTATACAGCGGCATCATGAAGTTCCTCGGCTTTGAACAGACCTTCAAAAACAGCCTTACTGGTCTTCCCATCGGCGGTGCAAAGGGCGGTTCAGACTTCGACCCCAGAGGCAAGAGCGATGCTGAGATTCTTCGTTTCTGCCAGGCTTTCATGACAGAACTTTACAGACACATCGGTCCCGATGTTGACGTTCCCGCAGGCGATATCGGCGTTGGCGGCAGAGAAATCGGTTACCTTTACGGTCAGTACAGACGCATCAAGGGTGCATTTGAAAACGGCGTTCTCACCGGTAAGGGCATCCCCTACGGCGGTTCACTCATCAGACCCGAAGCAACAGGCTTCGGCGCAACATACTACGCAGTTGAAATGTTCAAGCATTTCGGAGAAGAAATCAAAGGCAAGACCTTTGCAATTTCAGGCTTCGGCAACGTTGCATGGGGCGCAGTAAAGAAGATTACGGAACTCGGCGGCAAGGTTGTTACAATCTCGGGTCCCGACGGTTATGTTTACGATGCAGACGGCATCAACACTCCCGAAAAGATTGAATTCATGCTTGAAATGCGTGCATCAGGCAGAGATAAGGTTCAGGATTACGCAGACAAGTTCGGCGCAGAATTCCATGCAGGCGAAAAGCCCTGGGGCGTTAAGGTTGATGTTGCAATGCCTTGCGCAACTCAGAATGAAATCGACATGGTTCAGGCTGAAAAGCTTGTTGCAAACGGTGTTCCCTACTACATCGAAGTTGCTAACATGCCCACAACAAACGAAGCTCTTGCATACCTTAAGGCAAACTGCAAGGCAGTTGCTCCTTCAAAGGCAGTTAACGCAGGCGGCGTTGCTGTTTCAGCTCTCGAAATGAGCCAGAACTCAATGAGATACAGCTGGACAGCAGAAGAGGTTGACGCAAAGCTCAAGCAGATCATGAAGAACATCCATGATAACTCCGCTGCAGCAGCAGAGCAGTACGGTCTCGGCTACGACCTCGTTGCAGGCGCAAACATCGCAGGCTTCATCAAGGTTGCAGATGCTATGATGGCTCAGGGTATTATCTGATAAATAAAATTTACGGGTGGTTTTATACCACCCGTTTTCAATTTATGATATAAAAAGCTCCCGAAAGAATACTCTTTCGGGAGCTGATTTTTCTTATGCTTTGTTGTCGCAGCCGAGAACGTTCTTGATCTTATGCTCAACCATGCCCTGGATAGCTGTACGAGCGGGAGCAAGATACTGTCTGGGGTCAAAGTGACCGGGATTCTCTGCCATATACTTTCTGATAGCTGCTGTCATTGCAAGACGAAGGTCGGAGTCGATGTTAATCTTGCAAACTGCGTGTTCTGCAGCCTTGCGGAGCTCGCTTTCGGGGATACCGATAGCATTTTCCATCTTACCGCCGAATTCGTTGATCTGGTCAACAAATTCAGGAATAACTGATGATGCGCCGTGAAGAACGATGGGGAAGCCGGGAAGCTTCTTTTCGATTTCTTCAAGGATATCGATGCGGATTTTGGGATCCTGGCCGGGCTTGAACTTGAATGCGCCGTGGCTTGTGCCGATAGCGATTGCAAGTGAGTCAACGCCTGTTCTTGTTACGAAATCGATAACTTCAGCGGGGTTTGTGTAGGAAGCGTCTTCAGCTGAAACATTAACGTCGTCTTCGATGCCTGCAAGCTGACCGAGTTCGCCTTCAACAACAACGCCGTGTGCATGTGCGTAATCAACAACCTTCTTTGTGAGAGCAACGTTCTCTTCGTAGGGAAGGTGTGAACCGTCGATCATAACTGATGTGAAGCCGCCGTCGATGCATGCCTTGCATGTTTCGAAATCGGGGCCGTGGTCAAGGTGAAGAGCGATGGGGAGACCTGTTGTTTCAACAGCAGCCTCAACGAGCTTTACAAGATAGGTGTGGTTTGCATAAGCTCTTGCGCCCTTGGAAACCTGAAGAATAAGAGGAGCATTGAGAGCTTTACCTGCTTCAACGATACCCTGAATGATTTCCATGTTGTTTACGTTGAATGCGCCAACAGCGTAGCCGCCCTTATAAGCGTCTTCAAACATTTTCTTGGTTGTTACTAATGCCATTTTTATCACTCCTGAAAAATATTTAAACTAACCTTATATATTATATCAAAAAATCAATGAATGTCAACATTTTAATGAAACAAAAAGAAATCCTCCGCATCGCAAAGATACGGAGGAAATAACGATTAATATTCAATATTTGTGAATGTTGCTGTTGTTCTGGTTGCACCTGTACCTCTGATGTTAACAAGAGCATTAAGAGTAACTTCTACATCCATATCATAGGAATAGCTCATTTCTGTTATTTTGCCGTCTTCAACTTCAACTGAAACCTTGATGTCGGTATATTCAATATTTGAATCGGTAATGGTAACAATATTTGTTATTTCGGCAATTTCCTCTTTTGCTGCTTCTTCAGTAATAAAATCATTTGTGAAATTTGAGAAACCTGTAACTCCGTTTTTCTTGGGGTTAGTTGCATTTTTAATGGTGAACTCATAAGCACCGTCTTCACAACTGAATGAGGTAAGATCTGATACACGGAGATTGGTTGCCTTAAGGAAATAATCACTGTTGCTGATATAGTTATCGGGAACTTCTATTCTTTTAGTGCCTATACCAAAATAACCGCCGACAATTGAATCAAGGTTAGAATTGCTGTCAATTGCGCTGATTATTGAGTTAAGAGTATCTGTTGCACCGCCTACATTGATGGGTTCGGTATAAGATGCGCGTCTTTCAATATAGTAGCTGCCTTCGTCAGCGATTTTTGCAGTTTCAGCATTAAGAAATGCAAGAAATTCAGCTGCTTCTGCTTCGTCAAATTCTTCTGTTTTTTCAGTAGTTGAAGCAGTGGTTTCTTCGGGCTGTGTGGGAATAATATCGCCTATACCGATGGTGTTACCGATGGTGTTAACAAAAACTACGAATGCAAGGATTATTGCGGAGAAAATTTTGATAATGTTATCTGACATAATTCAGACTTCCTTTCCGACGGCTTATTGCCGTATTTGATGAATTGATTATAGCATTGCAAACTTTGGGAATCAAGCCAATTAATCAATTCTTAATAAATTTAATGATTTCTTAAGCAAAGCTACTTATTATCTCGGTTTTTATAAGAATAAACACATTCTTTATCGCACCGAAAAATTCTTCGATTGCATTGTTATATTCTGTGTAGGGTTTATCAACCTGAAGTTCAAAACGAGCGTTATTTGTTTTAACGCTTCCCTCATAAGTATAAAGAACATTGTCGTAATTCTTTATATCATTCTCATGAAGAGTTATAACTCTCACGCCATAGGGACCCGGCTTTGCAAATTCACATCCGTAGGTGAAGCCAAGTTCAATACCGTCCCACATACCTGTATAACCCTCTGTGTGCCAATGTCCGAAATACGCACCGATAACATCACCGCATTCTTTCCATGCCTTGAACTGTTCGGTTGATGAGCCGGGTATCATTGCGCCTGCGTGATATCCGTTTGCGATTTTCTTATTAAGACGGTAGCATTTTCCGTCATCGCCTATACTTGCACCCTCATCCCAGAAATTGCATTCTTCAAAGAGATTGCCCATATCATCAACAGGCACGTGCTGGAAAAGAACTGAGGGCACAGCTTCACCGCCGTTTGCCTCTTTTAAAGCAGCGCTTTCAGATTTATACCATGCAAGCTGTTCTTCAGTGATGCCACCGCCACCGTTATCCGACATCCAGATGTTGAAAACGGTCTTGTTTCCGTCGCTTGACTTAATTTCAAGATTAAAATCGATTCTTCCGTCCTTATCGTTACTCTCATCAACGGTAAGGCTGTTTTTATAGCTGTCATAGATTTTGAGCCAATCTTCGTTTGTAACACCGCTCTGATAATCGTTGTTACCCTGGCAAACGGCAAAAGGTATTCCTTTTTCCTCTGCATAACCAAAAACTGCTTCGCAGGTTTTGGTTACATTCATTACAGTCTGATAATAATCGCCGTCAACCTCAACGCCTTCTCTGAAAGGCTCTGCATCGCTTGTTACATCGCCGCCTCTGCTGTCTTCAACGATGTCGCCCGTAAAGATTATGAGGTCGGGATTTGTTTCATCAATGGATAATTTAATAAAGTTCGGCAAATCAAATGCGGGATTATGGTCATCCTGCGGGTCACTTATCTGAAGAACGGTGAATTTTCCGTCCGAACCGAACTTAAGCTCATCATTTTCTGCGTTTGCAAAGATGCAAAGAGAAAACATAAATGTTACTGCAAGAAATATGCTGATTATCTTTTTCATTATTGTCTCCTTTTTAATACTTATCCATACTTTCAACATCAAGCACAAATACAGTTGCACCGCCGACGGTAACTTCTTCTTCGAGGCTGTTATTCTGAAGTCCTCTGCCGAGTGAATCTGTTGTTCTGGCAACCTTGCTTCTTGTCATTGAATATTCACGGATTATTTCTTTTGCTCTTGCAACCTTATCATCCTCTGCACCGATGAGGAGGGTTGTATTGCCTATCATGAGGAAACCGCCCGTTGTTGAGAGCTTTGTTACGCTGTAGTTTTCTTTGGTGAGAGTTGCGGACACAACCGCGCTGTCGTCATTATTTACAATTGCAAGTATAAGTTTCATAATATCATCCTTTCATTACATATCAGGTAAAATAAGCTTCTGACTGCGTTTGTCAAGTTCATAGATATTGGGAATTTCATAACGGTTATCGTTGCCGTCTTTGATGAGAATTCTCTTATCGTAGAACATCTTCATGGACTGGATATGGTTTATAATCTCAAAGGTATAGGTACCTCTGTCTGTTTCAACATTCCAGAGCCAGATTTTATGCTTTTCGCTTCGGCTGATGAGTCTTGTTATCTTTGGAATTCTGTAATATTCCTCAAGACAGCCGAGAAGCAATTCCTTCTGCGATGGTTCCATGTTGTCGAGTTTTCGGACTATGAACTGTTCCTCACCGTTTTCATCGAGGAAGGTTATATATTCCGAAAGACCGCTGACGGGAAAAAGTCGGCGAGGTTCGAGATTTTCGAGTTTTTCGCCGGTGAAGAACTCCACATCGCAGAAAATCTTGTCTTTTACGGTTATGCGTATTTCATTTCCGTCTATAAAATTTCTTGACATATGAAGTCCTCCTTATTCAAAATTTTCCGCAGCCTTTTCAGCTGCAACCTGCTCACTCATCGACTGAATCTGAATGAGCTTGTAATATTTACCCTTAAGTGCCATAAGTTCTTCGGGTGAACCGAATTCTATGATGTTTCCCTTATCAACAACGATGATTTTGTTTGCCTTTCTGAGAGTTGAAAGACGGTGGGCAATCATAAGAGTTGTTCTGCCTCTGATAAGACGGTTGATTGCATCCTGAATGAGCTTTTCGGTTTCGGAGTCAACAGCCGATGTCGCTTCGTCGAAAATAAGAACACCGGGGTTCTTAAGAACAGCTCTTGCGATTGAAAGACGCTGTTTTTCACCGCCCGAAAGACCGACACCTCTCTCACCGAGCATTGTATCATATGCATCGGGAAGACGTGAAATAAAGCCGTGAGCATTCGCTATATCTGCGGCGTTGAGAACCTGCTCGGGATGTGCACCCGGAACGGAATAAGCAATGTTATTGAAGATGGTATCCCGGAACATCATGGGCTCCTGCTGAACATAGCCTATCTGCGAACGGTAATAAGACATATCGATATCACGGATATTGACGCCGTCAACAAGAATTTCTCCCTCATAGTCATCATAGAAACGCATGAGAAGATTTATGAGCGTTGATTTGCCCGAGCCCGTTGTGCCGACAATACCGACAACGTCGCCGGGTTCAATAACAAAGTTTATATCATTGAGAACCTTCTTTGAACGGTCAAACGAGAAATTGACATTTCTGAACTCAATTCTGCCCTGCATTACTCCGAGTTCAGAGCCTTTTCCAAAGTCATGTTCGGGTTCGGCATTGATGATATCCATAACCTTTTCGGTTGACGCAAGAGCATTCTGATATGAGTCGCTGAGATTTGCAAAGAAGTTTACGGGAGCATAAAACATGCTTGTATAAGAAATAAACGAAACGAGAACACCGAGTGAAAGCTTGTCGGGGGTATCGATAACCATGTTACCGCCGACAAACCAGATGATAACCGAACCGCAGGTAATAAGGAATGTTATCGCCGCAGGAAAAATTGCCGCAACTTTTGCGACCTTTTTATCCTCTGCAAGCCAGTCATCAACATGATAAGCGAATTTATTGATTGTTTTCTCTTCTTTTGAGAAAGACTTGACTATTCTAATACCGGGAATTGTATCTGCAAGAATATTGGAAATCGAAACACCTCTGCGCCATATTCTGCGGTAAAGAGGTCCGATTTTTCTGCCGAAGAAACGGCTGCATATGACAACTACGGGAACGGGAATAAGCGAAAGTAGAGTCAGTTTCCAGTTCATACTGAGCATTATGATGATAATACCTATCATCATAAAGAGCTGAACAACCGCTTCCTGAGTTATTCTGAGCATGAACTGCTGAAGAACGGTTGTGTCGGAATTGACTCGGTTAATAACCGAACCCGTTGAAGTTTTATCATAGAACTTCATGGGAAGATACTGCGCTTTTGCATAGATTTCCTTTTTAAGATCGGCAATAATTCCGTCACCTGCAACACGGAGAATATACGAGCGCAGTGCACCGATTGCATACTGTGCAAAATACACTCCGAGAAGGAAAAGGATAATGAAAAGGAGCATTTTTTTATCCTTGCCCGGAATGATGTTATCAACCATCATGCTCGTTACATAGGGAGGAACAAGCGCTGCGCCTGTCGTTATAACCGAAAGAACAATGCAGAAAAGAAGCTTTCCCATATAAGGCTTTATGTAACGGTAAAGCGTTGACACCATTTTCTTTTTGCCCTGACAGTTAAGACATTCGGCATTGGGAGATGCCAGCTTTCTTCCGCATTTCGGACAGAATGAACGCAGATTACGGAATGTTGACTCAACGGCGGCAAATCTGTTTTCAACCGTTTCTCCCTCGTTAATCTTTGAAATGAAATCGGCAACCGCATCGCACATATCGGCAATCGCAAAAGTAAATCTCATCAGGTCAACCGATGAACCGCCCGTTGTCTTTGCTTTCAGAACCGCATTGCCGTACATTCTCTTAACGGCAATTTCGGCAATGTTGGCAAAATCAAGGCTGATAAATCCATCTGCAAATCCGTCACCGACCGCAACAATACGGTTTTCGGTAACATAGACCGCACCCTCACCGTAACTGCTGTCAACAGCAAGGTCACCGACAACTGCAAAAAGAGGTTTTTCTTTCCCTTTGAACTCTTTTTCAGCAATTGCGGTAATTTTTGCACTTGCGGGTTTGTTAATCAACAAATCCTTCGGTATCATTTTTATTCACTCCTTTTAAACATATTAATAAGGAATTTTGACTTCATTCTATGTCCCAAAAACCGATAAGTCAACACATATTTTCAAATTTTTCACATTTCGTTGAATTGCATAAAAACAAACCTCATATAAGCAACAAAATGCCGATATGAGGTAAGAACACTATATAAAATCTTTAACGTTTTCTTTGATGTATCTGCCCGCAACACGGCAGATTTCTTCCGTTGAAACAAGCTTCGAAAAGTCCTTATCAAGAGCACTTATTTCTTCGGGTATCATGGAAACTTCTTCGTTATCCGAATCAAATGCATTATATTCTTTTTCGAAAATTTCGCAGATGTTTTCACCGAAAAGCTTTCTGACAGCTTTCAATGATACGCCCGTAAGTGGCTGACCGTTTGCTCTGAAAAAACTGCTGAGTGCATTTTCACCGTCTTCAACAACAAATGAAAGGGCATAAATATATCTTTGTGCTTCATTGAGTTTTTCAAATTCGGACACCATATCGGTTGCATCGGAAATCTTCTTCTGCAAATTAAGTGCCACTCCCTTGAAAAGTCGTGTTACATCAGCTGTTTCCGCAAGTTTTTCCGTAAGAACGGAAAATTCGTTGCGAAGCGCGTTTTCTTCTTTGAGTTTTTTTATAATTGCTTCGTTTGTCTTTGACCTTCTTGCGCTTGCCTGACCTGCTTTTACGCACACAAAAACAGTAAGCAAAATAACAGCAACCATTATTACAATAAGATAGGGTCTTTCAAGAAAATACTGTATCATGTTTTACTCCTCAATAAGAATTTTATAAATATCGCCTTTTTTGAGTCCGCTTTCCTTTGCAGCAAGCTTTGCCGCCTGAGTTTTGCTCTCTCCTTTTTCAACAAGCTTCATCGCATATTCTGCCGCCTGTTCAAGGGTCATATCCTCTTTTTCTTCGGGGTCTGCGCCCTTGACTATAAGAACAAGTTCTCCTTTTACTGGCTCTTTTGAATATTTCTCCGAAGCTTCGGAAAGGGTCGTTTTTATAACCTGCTCGTGTATTTTTGTAAGCTCTCTGACTATTGCAATCTCTCTGTCACCGAGTGCCTTATAAAGGTCGGTAAGAGTCTGGGAAAGCTTATGGGGTGCTTCATAAAAAATCATGGTGCGCATTTCACCGACAAGCCACGAAATATGCTCTTTTCTTTCGGATTTTTCAACGGGAAGAAAGCCTTCAAAAGTGAATCTTTTTGACGGCATTCCCGAAACAGCAAGAGCTGTTGCAAATGCGCAAGGACCGGGTACGGATTCGATTCTGATTCCCTTTTCCATGCAGAGTTTCACCAAATCTTCACCCGGGTCTGAAATTGCCGGCATACCTGCATCGGTAACAAGAGCACAATTTTCACCCAACAGAATTCTTTCTGCAATAACGGGTCCTCTTTCAAAACGGTTATGCTCAAAATAGCTGACCATCGTTTTTTTTATTTCAAAACGGTTGAGAAGCTTGAGAGTTACTCTTGTATCCTCTGCGGCAATAAAATCGCAGTTTTCAAGTGTTTCAAGCGCTCTCGGAGAAATATCGCCGAGATTTCCTATCGGCGTGCCTACAACATATAAAGTTCCGCTCAAGCTATTCACCTCTGTTCTCCAAAAGATAGTCGCCATAGATTTTTTTCATCTCATCGGAATATCCGCCGTCTGCCGAATGAACAAAAAGTTCGGGCTCAACGGTTATTCCCGTTTTGCCGCCTCTCCTGCCCTCAATGAGCACAAGCCACGGTGCTTTTCCCGGACATTTTGAAACAAACTTCATTCTTTTCGGTTCAATCCCTGCCGAATGCATTTCACAGATTAATTCCGCTGTTCTTTCGGGTCTGATACACATACAAAGTCTGCCGCCGAAATTGAGAAGTTTTTTTGCCGTCTGACATATATCGCCGAGAAGGCACATTGTTTCATGCCTTGCAATTTTATCCGCACCGCTTCTGCTTTCAATACCTGCACCGCTTGCTTTATAAGGTGGATTCATCGTTACGACATCGAAGCATCCGAAAGGAACAATTCCCTTGAGTTCTTTAAGGTCTGCATTGACTGCCGTGAGTCTTTCAGAAAGATTATTGAACTCGATTGCGGCATTTATCTGCTCCGCTCCGAGAGGCTGGATTTCAACGGCAGTTATTCTACCCGTTTCTTTTTTGCACCAGAGAAGGGGTATTATTCCGCAGCCCGAACCAAGGTCACAGCATACAGCTCTTTTTGACGGGTTTGCAAAGTCGGCAAGCAACACCGCATCCGTTCCGAATGAATGAGCATCCGAAACAAAGGCGGTCACACCCGAGCCGAGATATTCCTTTCTGAATTC
>CALAQQ010000039.1 GCA_937888485.1 uncultured Clostridia bacterium | reverse complement strand
AAATATCCGTGATGTTCTCCCCTTCCCCAGAACAACAGGTTCAGCAGATTTTTAATTGAACAAAAATTTATCCCGACAGCTTTATGCTGTCGGGATGTTTTTTCGAGCTCTTACACATTGTTCTCCAAAGGATTATTTTTGCCTGAAAGAATACATACGGTAACTGTCATTGTGAGAAGAATAACTGCTGCTGCAATTTTTAAAATAATCATTGTTTTGTCCCCCTGTTTTCTGTTTCTTGATTACAACCATATTATACCCAAATAATTTCTAATAAAAAAGCAGGTAAATCTCTAAAATTTTCTTAAGAAAAAAAGAAAAATATTAAGTTGATAATACAGAAGTATATGTTATAATTAATTACAATAAATATACAGGAGAACATAAATGAATAACATACGATTTGCAACGGAAAAAGACACCAATTTAATTCTTGATTTTATCAAAGGTCTTGCTGAATACGAAAAAATGGAAAACGAGGTTGTTGCAACTCCCGAAATATTAAAAGAATGGATATTCGAAAAACAAAAGGCGGAAGTTATTTTTGCGCTTGATGGCGGAAAAGAAGTCGGTTTTGCTCTCTTCTTCCATAATTTTTCAACATTTCTCGGAAGGTCGGGAATATATCTTGAGGACTTATTTGTTCTTCCCGAATTCAGGGGTAAGGGTCACGGAAAAGCACTTTTAAAAGAACTTGCAAAAATAACCGTTGAAAGAGGTTACGGCAGACTCGAATGGTGTTGCCTTGACTGGAACAAACCGAGCATTGATTTCTATCTTTCCCTCGGTGCAAAGCCCCTGGATGACTGGACAATCTACCGCATGACGGGCGATGAACTCAAAAACTTTGCAGAATAAAGTTACGGACTGTATCGGATGATACAGTCCGTTTTCATTATTTCAGCGTTGCATTCAGTTTCTTTCCCGTTGCTTTTACGATAAAATAAACAGTAAACCATACTACAAAATATGTTACAACGAATATCGCCGTAAATATTCCTATAACTCCCCATTCAAAGGGAATCCATGAATTAAGAACATAGCATAAAACATAAACCGCATAGAGCATTCCGAAATGGCAAAACAACGATTTCGGGAGTGACCAATGCTCAATCTGGTTGAACACGCTTGCACCTGCCTGAACAAACGCTAGAATGTAAGTTGAAATTATTCCGAGAAAAATCTGTCCTCCGCTGACACAAAAATCATCCACTGTTTTTGAAAGAATAAAGAATATTATTCCCAGAATAATCGGACCGAAGCCTGCAAAAACAAGTCCTCTGTTCAAAAATTCTTTCAAGTATCTGTTCATTATCTAACACCTAACCTTTCCTTAACCGATTTCAGGTTTCTTCTGGAAACATAATCTCTGTATCCGTTTTTAAATGTAACGGTGATCATACCCGAAACCGACGTATCAAATTTTTTGATTTTATTGATGTTTGCTATACATGACTGATTGATTTTAACGAAATCATCCGAAAGCTTTTCTTCAATCTGATAAAGACGGTTCTTTATCAGAAGCTTATCTTTATCGGTCAAGGCATATACTTTATTATCTTCAACCATAAAACAGCATATCTCTGATAAATTCAGCCGATGAATCTCCCCTTCGGAATATCCGATAAATATATTCTCATTATTAATAAGGTTTATTATATTTTCAACAAGCTTTGTTTTTTCATGGGCAAAAATCAAAACCTCCTCTTCATGTTCTTTGTCGATTGTGATAATGCATTTCATAAGAAGCCTCCTTACATCTGCATAATACTATTTCAAGACTGATATTTCAAGGATTTTAAGCTGTTCGGTCGTTTTATAAAATTATTCGGCAAAAACCAAAAAATTTTTTTAAAAACTATTGACAAAATGAAAATCAGCCGTTATAATAGTAATAACGATAATGATTATTGTTATCGACAAGGAGGTGAACGAAATGCAAAGACACAGCAGACAGCGAGATGCAATACTCGAAAATCTTTGTTCAAGGTATGACCATCCCACAGCCGAGGATTTGTATTTCTCACTAAAGCCCAAGATACCGGCGCTCAGCCTTGCAACTGTTTACAGAAACCTTTCACAGCTCGAAACAGACGGCAAGGTTATCAGAATAGGCTCCGGCGGTACGGCAAGATATGACGGCAACATTTCTCCGCATTATCATCTCTCCTGCCTCGGATGTTTAGGCGTTGTTGATATCTTTCTTGACAGCGATTGTGGTCTTACGGAAAAAGCTGCAAAATCATTTGACGGAACAATAATTTCACATTCCGTATTATTCACAGGCTACTGCTCCGAATGCTCAAAGCAGCTCGGATAGTAATAAATATAAAAACAAAATTTAATTATATTATTTTGGAGGAAATTGTTATGAAAAAGTTTGTATGCTCAGTTTGCGGTTATGTTCACGAAGGTGACTCAGCTCCCGAATTCTGCCCCCAGTGCAAGGTTCCCGCTGAAAAATTCAATGAACAAAAAAGTGGTGAAATGTCATGGGCTGCAGAACACGTTGTAGGCGTTGCAAAGGGCGTTAGCCAGGAAATCATCGACGGTCTCAGAGCTAACTTCGAAGGCGAATGCTCTGAAGTAGGCATGTATCTTGCAATGGCAAGGGTTGCTCACCGCGAAGGTTATCCCGAAATCGGTCTTTACTGGGAAAAGGCAGCTTATGAAGAAGCAGAACACGCAGCTAAGTTCGCGGAAATTCTCGGCGAAGTCGTAACTCCCAGCACCAAGAAGAACCTTGAAATGCGCGTTTCCGCTGAAAACGGCGCTACCGCAGGTAAGTTCGATCTCGCAAAGCGCGCAAAGGCTGCAAACCTCGACGCGATCCACGATACCGTTCACGAAATGGCAAAGGATGAGGCTCGCCACGGTAAAGGTTTCGAAGGCCTTTTCCACCGCTACTTCGGCAAGTAATAGCATGCAAAGGGTCAGCTTCATAAAGGAGCTGACCCTTTTGATGGAGCTTTAGCGCAATAAATCCACCAGCTCAGCTGGTGGAAAAAGAATCTTTAGATAAAAGAAAAATCCTCCTTTGCTATAATAAGGATAAGGTCTGCCAACCGCATCAAAAAGCAAAGGAGGATTTTTGTCATGAAAGACATCAAGAGTTTATCACATTCAAAATGGAATTGCAAATATCACATTGTGTTTGCGCCAAAGTACAGAAGACAGATAATCTATGGGAAGCTGAAAGCAGAAATAGGGAAGATACTAAGGAAACTGTGCGAACAAAAAGAAGTAGAGATCATCGAAG
>CALAQQ010000038.1 GCA_937888485.1 uncultured Clostridia bacterium | reverse complement strand
AAAAGGTATCTAATTTCTAAAAATTAGCCTTTTTCGAATATTTTTTGTATTGCTGTTTAACCATTTAATTTTTCTTTATCTGTTTTACGGAAAAGCTTCTTAGCCAAAGGCATAAATACATATTGCTCCAACCTTTTCATAATCGGATTCAACAAATACGCAATGATAAAGCCCCAGATAATCGGCATAAACGTGCCCTTTATGGTCTTACTGAAGCCTTGGTATTTATCGCTTTGTTCCAACAGATTATTAAATAAAATGGACAACAGGATAACCAACAGTGCTAATATTGCCATTCCCACGTACTTCTTTTCAATCTTCCATTTCATGTGCCAGACTCTCCCTCAATTAGTCAATCATATCTGATAACACTTCCTTGGCATATTCCAACTGGTTATCAAATTCTTCCTCTCCATAGTATGCCTCAGCATCAAATTCACATACAATATCCGGTTCAATACCGATTCCGTGAATATTAATTCCCTTAGGTGAATAATAGCTGCTTACGGTAACCTTCACTGCCGAACCATCACCCACACTGATAATCTGCTGTACAATACCCTTTCCGAAGGTAGTGGTTCCTACCAAGGTTCCTATTTCATAATCCTTAATCGCTCCTGCTAATACTTCCGAAGCACTTGCAGAGTTACCATCCACCAATACTACCAACGGTTTATCAAATTCACGCTTACCATCGCATTTGTACTCATCTCTGTCACCGTACTTATCCTCGGTATACATAAGTCTGCCCAATGAATAGCAGAAGATGTTGAACCACACTACGTAGAAGGTTGCGTATATTGCACACTCTTCACCCAAAACGTCGCTTATTACGGGAATTCCCATATAGCCTGCATTTGAAAACACTATGGCATAGTGCATAACTGCACTTTTGTCTGTGCGGTTCTTTGCAGGAAACACCAAAGCGGCAACTACAATGCCTATGATGTGTATTAGAAAAGATATGCCCAGACTTATAAGTAAATCTCCGAGAAGCAACACGCTGAACTTGCGTATATAAGAAGTTATAATTACACAAGGAGTTGCCAGATACAAAACTACATTGGTAAGAGTTTTGATACCCTGTTCGCTTATGAGCTTTGCTTTTCCGCATACAAAGCCTGCGAGAACAAGAACAAAAAGTATTATGAATTCGGCGATAATAAAATGGAGCAGGCATCAAAGGAATACTGGTTAAGAATCAAGAAAAAATAATATAAATAACAACAAGGCAGCACGGTTTGTGCTGCCTTGTTGTTTATGGAGGATTTGAACTGCCGGGACATGAATTCCGACAAGAAAGATTTATCTGTTAAGAATTTTAGCTCTGATTTTACGGGTGGATTTTGCAAGCTTCTGTGCCGCATTTACAGCTGTAAATCCGAATTTGTCGATGATAAGGTCAGCTTCACCCATGAGCTCCATATAGTCGTTGCAGAAGCCGCGCTTGAATTTGAAAATGCCGTGCAAGGGATTGTTTTCGTCGGGATATCCGCCTCTGAAATCGTAGTATTTGCAGCCGCTTTCCATTGCCCATTTAATCATTTCCCATTGAACAATATGGTTGGGCATAACGTTACGGTATTCATTTGAACTTGCACCGTAAACATACCATACCTTGTCGCCGCAGAGAACATCAAGTGCACCTGCGATTGGTTTCCCCTCGTAATATGCGAGATAAATCCGTGCGTTATCTCCGAATGCGTCCATGATTCTTTTGAAATACGATGCATCGCGGGTAACAAAATTATCTCTTGAACCCGTAACGAGCATCAGCTTGTGGAATTCCTCACATGCCTCCGCACCCCTGACCTCAACCGTAACGCCCTTTCTTGCGGCAAGACGGATGTTGTAGCGCGTTTTGGGATGGAAGGATGCCATGAGTTCATCTTCCGTTTTGCCGCCTATGTCAAGTCTGAAAATATATCTCGACTGGATGGTGTCAAAGCTTGCGCTGTGTTCCTTGAAAGTGAATCCCATGTTTTCAAGAAGAGAAATATATTTTGTGTTTGAAGCAAGGGTGTCGGTGTCTATTTTGAAAGTGTATGCCTTGTTTTTTATTCCGTATTCCTTGGCGGCTGTGAGAAGTTCTGTTACCGTTTCCATGTCGTCAAGGTCGCAGACGGGTCCTCTGGGAGAATACATCATCTTGAACGGAGTCATGGGTATCTGACGGAGTAAAACAGAGCAGACTCCTTTTATTTCTCCGCTTTTGTTACGGGCAACGAAGCCTGTCCATTCCCATTCTTTTTTTACGTTACCCCATGCTGATGACTGCTGCATATGTCCTTTGGGGTGACTGCACAGAAACTTATCAAATTCCTGTGCGTTCTCGATTTTTACAATTTCCATAATAGCTCCTTTCACAGCCCTGCAAGCTGTTTTGCCCTTTCGGTTAATGCACTTTCATCGTTGGGCAATTTTTCATCCATAACTTCATCAAGAAGTGTTTTCATAATCTTTCCCATGGCAGGGGAAGGCGGGATTCCTATATCTGCAAGCTTTTTGCCGTTGACGGCAAGGTCGCTTATTTTAAAGCATGATTCATCGCTTTTTATTTCTTCAAGAACTTTTTTTCCGATTTCGTTTTGTTCAAGATTTTCGGCGTGAAACTTCGGATTCTGCGCCAGAATGTCGGCTTCTCTTATAAGAAACAGTTTTTCGAATGTTTCAATTCCGAGATTTGCGATATATTTTTTAAATGTTTTTTTGCTTATTTTATCAGGTGTAAAACTGTGATATTCAACAAGATTGCCAACCGCATCCATGAATTTGTTCGATGTTTTCAGCCGTGATAATGTATCTGAAGCAATCTTTTTACTGATTTTACTGTGTGAATAAAAATGGTCTGTGCCGTTTTCATCGGTTGTTTTGCAATACGGTTTTCCAGAATCATGGAAAAGCATGGCAAATCTGAGTTCCGGTTCGGGAGGTATTGATTCGATTGTCCTGACCGTATGATTCCATACATCATAAATATGTCTTTCGTGATTCTGAATACAGTTGTTCATCGGTTCAAGCTCAGGTAAAATAAAGAAAATCACATCTTTATATTCCCGAAGAATATCTCCCGCTTTTTTACCGCACAGAAGCTTTGACAGCTCAACAAAAATTCTTTCAACCGAGATGTTTTTGAGAAGATGCTTGTTTTTGTGTACACTTTCTGCGGTTTCCGTGTCAATTTCAAATCCGAGAACAGAAGCGAATCTCAATGCACGCAGTATTCTGAGAGCATCCTCTCCGAATCGTGTATCGGGAGTTCCGACACACCGTATAATTTTTTCTTTTATATCCTCACATCCGCCGAATGGGTCAACGAAGCCTTTCTGAGGTGAATATGCTACGGCGTTTACCGTAAAATCTCTTCGTGACAAATCATCTTCAACTCGGTCAGTAAAATCAACCTTATCGGGATGACGGTTGTCCGAATAACCCTTTTCTATGCGGAATGTTGTTATTTCAAGGGGGATTCCGTCGATAATGACAGTCACCGTACCGTGTTTTATTCCTGTTTCGATTGTTCTGTAATCTCCGAAAAGTTCAAGAATTTCATCGGGAAGTGCCGACGTTGTTATATCCCAGTCGTTAACAGGTATATCCATTATGATATTACGTACCGCACCCCCGACAATATAGGCAGAATATCCGCTGTTGCTGAGAATTTCAATTGCTCTATTGACTTGTGAGGGAATATTTATTACCATAATAGTATAACCTCAAAAGGAGATTTTTTATGAATATACAGATTTTCGGAACAAATAAATGCTTTGACACCAAAAAGGCTCAGAGATATTTCAAGGAGAGAGGAATAAAATTTCAGTTTATTGACCTCGCCCAGAAAAATTTCAGCAAGGGCGAATACAACAGCGTTAAACAAGCCGTCGGTTCAATGGAAGCGTTGATTGACGAAAAATCAAAGGCTTATGAAAAGCATTTCATCAAGTATCTTGCAAGCAAGGAGGCTGTTGAAGAAAAGCTTCTTGAATACGGCGAGCTTTTCAAAACTCCCATTGTCAGAAACGGTAAGCAGGCAACCGTTGGTTATTGCCCTGAAGTCTGGAAAACCTGGGATTAATATGCCTCAAATTTCGAGATAGTTGCAAAGCATCTCGATTTGTTTATAACGAGTTTAAAATAACGGACTCTTGTTTCGTCAAATCGGCAGATTTTCTTATATCCGATTGTTGTTCCCGAGCCGAATTTTTTCCATTTGCCCTTTACCATTGCGTAAAGGGTGAATTTTTCTATCTGCTGACCTGTTTTTATGTGTTCGCCGAGAACAATTTTGTCGATATCGTATTCGTCTCCGAGGTCGAGAACAAGCTCGGAGCCGTCGGGATTATCACCTGAATGCCAGTATTTATCAGGGTCGTTTTCGAGTGCCATCTGACCTGTATGTTTGCTGTCAAGATGGCGGTTATCGGTTATAATTGAACCTTCTGCAAGGTTTTCGTTGAAATCAATTTCAAGCTGCGCACCCATTGAAAGGAGAGTTTCCATGTCTTTTTCATGAATTTTTCCTTCGGGTGTCGGAGGAATGTTGAGAAGGAAGTTGGCATTTGAACCGACGGAGTTATAATATATTTCCATAAGCTTTGAAAGGGGTTTTACGGAATAATCCTCCTCCGGGTGATAGAACCAGCCTTTTCTTATCGAAACATCAACCTCTGCAGGGTACCATATAAGCTTATTGCATTTTTTGATTGCTTTCCTGCTGCCAAGATCAAGGGCAGTGGGATTTATCTTTTTAGGCGGTTTTGAAACATCTTTCTGACTTGCCGCTGCAATTATTTCGTGGTTTGAATGCCAATACGGAACAACGCTCCATTCACTTGCACGGCAGACACCTGCTTCGTTACCGCACCAACGCACGTCCGGACCGGTAATACTAATGGTTGCATCCGGCTGAAGTTCGCGGATTAATTTATAATAACTTTCCCAGTCATACTGCTGAACTTTACCGTTAGGGCCTTCACCGCATGCACCGTCAAACCAAACACAGAAAAGTTCGCCGTATCCGGTAAGAAGTTCACGAAGCTGATTGAGGAAGAAACGGTTATATGCTTCGCCTGAACCGTAGGAGGGCTCATGTCTGTCCCAGGGTGAAAGATAAACGCCGAATTTAAGCCCGAATTCCTTGCAGGCTTTTGCACATTCCGCAACAACGTCGCCCTTACCGTCTTTCCATTTGCTTGAACGAACGCTGTGGTCGGTGTACGCAGAAGGCCATAAACAAAAACCGTCGTGATGTTTGCAGGTGAGGATAACACCTTTCATTCCTGCAAGCTGACAGATTTTGACCCACTGACGGCAGTCAAGCTTTTCAGGATTGAATAATTCGGGGTCTTCGTTGCCGTTGCCCCATTCGGAATTTGTGAATGTGTTGATTCCGAAATGGAAGAAAGCATAAAATTCAAGCTCCTGCCATTTGAGCTGACGTTCACTAGGAACGATTGAAGCGGCATATTTAATATAATCGGGTGTTTTACTCATTATGAATCCATCCTTTTTCCGTAGTGGTTTTTTGAAGAAGAAAGCTCCAGTATTCCTCGGAAACTCCGTTGCTGACAGCGTAGTTTATAAGACCAATCAATGCCGGTCTGTCAAGCACATAACGGAACATTTCGGGAGGAAGCATACCTCTGTCTGCATAGGCAAGAAGCCTGAATTTCTCGGCATCGTCGCCCGCAAGATTAAGCTTATTGATAAGAAGAAAAATATCGGTGTCATCGGGAGGAGAGTTGTTTTTGCCTTTTTCGATGTTACTGATGTATTGTGCTGTTTTATTAAGCACTTCAGCAAGTTCACCCTGTGAAAGCTTGGCGTTTTCACGTTTTTCCTTGAGCATAACGCCGAACGGGGTAGGTATAAACACAAGACTCCTCCTTTCTGAATTATTATGTGAAGTGTGTGTGAATTTTCAAATGAGTTGTGCAAAACTTTGCCTCCCCGAACACCGTTACTGATGCGGTGTTCGGGTTTTGTTATGTATATTGTGATATTTGGAGGTGTTCACCGATGATTGAAAATGAAAACAAGGCAAAAAATATCTGCCGATAACTATTGATTAAAATCAATAAACAAATTTGTTTATCGAACAGCGTTCAATAGAATAATAACATAAAAAGAGGGGAGTGTCAAGTTTTATTATAGAATAATTCTTTATCATAATCTTAATAAAAAACGGTTCCCTGCGTTAACAGAGAACCGTTGAGGATTATTTTGTTTTGATTATCGGTCTTGCCAGTATGCCGACTTCACGGAATACGTATTCATAGCTCCAGCATTCTTCGTCGCTTCTCCATGCATCGGGACCGTGCCATG
>CALAQQ010000037.1 GCA_937888485.1 uncultured Clostridia bacterium | reverse complement strand
TGCCAATTTCCAAGGTTTTAACAACTAAATCTTCACTTCTAACCCTTTTTCTTATAAGCGCCAAATTAAATTTTAAACTTTCTGTAAACCCTTCCCTTGGACCTTTAATAACTACATTGGTCGGTGGCTCTTGCACTGCACGGACTGTAATTTTTTCCATGTCGCATGCAATAATTGCATCCGCCCCATCAACTAACACAAGCGTGTTGCCTGCAAGAAGTTTATCAATTGCCGTTTGCATGTCTTTAACTTCACTAACTTCTTGATTTGAAAGCACACTGTTTTTTAATTCTTCCACCACATCTTTATTCTGCATTTCTGTGGTTTCAATTATGGGGTTGATTAAAGTGTCGTTTAAAAGGTCGTTGTCCGTTATGTCTGCAATGTAACAAATTGTTATGTCCACGCCAAAAAACTGCACGGTTCGTGATTTAAAATCACTACTATCGTGCAGTTTCTCTTTTATTTTTTGTTCGGTTTTAACTGCATCAACTTTCATACTTTTAGTTTGAGTTAATGCAGCAAATTTATTCTAATTTATTAAACACTTATTACGAAAATGGTAAAATAACTTTACGCTCTACCATAGGTGAGTTTTATACAATTTATTATAGAAAAAATTTAGTTAGTATAGGTGCTAGTTGTCCTAGCGTTTACGAAACCGAAACCTTCGTTTTAGATAAAACAACGCTATCTGCAGGGGAATATTATTTAACCGTAGGATTCCGCAAGGTAGGCGTAGAGTACGAAGACGGAGTTTACGAAACCGAAACTTATTCTGATAATTTTATAATTTCTTAATTGTTGATTTTTATTATATTAAGTAACTTTAACGATTGGTAAATTTATAATATTATTTTAAAATTTAATTATACTTTTCTTCTATCGCTTTATTTTTTTCAAGAACTGTTGCAGTATCTTTTGCTCTTTTTTCTGCAAGCTTCTTTTCAAGCTCGCTGTTGATGCTCTTCAGCTTAGCAAATTCCTGGGAAACATCATCAAGGAATTCGTCAACCTCTTCCTTCTTATAGCCTCGCATAGCTTCAGTGAAGCTCTTGCTGCCAATAGTGCTAGCGTCCATTTTTGTCCTTCCTTTCTCAGTTCCGAACAGAATCGGATAAATTATCAGATATATTTTTTAAGAGTAATCCTCAGTTTTCCTTTTTTAGTCTGCACGCCCTCGTCGCAAAGCACGAATTTGCCGTAGCCTCTGAGAGAAATAATATCACCCTGTGCCAGAAGCTTGCTGACCGTGCCGCAGCTCTCGTAATTAAGCGTCAGATTGCCTGCCCTTATAAAATCGGCAGACTTCTCCCTGCTCAGTCCCGAAAGTGCGCTTACAACGCAGTCGGAACGCAGAGATGCCACAACAACCGCTGTTTCTTCAAACACCGCTTCGGGAAGAGGTGCGTTGATTCCGTCTGAAATATCAACGCCCACCCTGCCGATTTTGGAGATGTCAGCAGTTATCATATCATGAGCTGTCAGTGTGCAGAAAACAATAGCATAACCCTCCCCCATGAGAATATCACCGATCTGCTCACGGCCTATCTGAAGAGCCATGAACGAACCGAGAAAATCCCTGTGGGTGAGAGTGTAGGCTTTTCTGAAAGTTATTGTAACGGGGTACACGGGAAACTCAGCTTCCATTTCAAAGGGAAGCACGCAGAGCATTTTTCGTGTGCAGCACTCTGCACCGCCCCAGAAGGCATAGACAGCCCCCTGCGAGTCAAGAAAGCTTTTTGCAAAACGGTGCCTGAATGAGTGAGGATAAACAACATCAGGATTTATATTATAAAAATCCTCAATGTACGATGCAAATTCTTCTCTTGTCATTTCATCATTAACTAAAGCATCGTTTTTGGGTTCAAATTCAAATTTTTTTCGAGACTCAATTAAACATTTAATTGCGTCTTCATGTGTGAGTCTTATTGCTTTTGAAGATACTAATTTTTCTAGTTTATCTATTAATCCTTTTTCTACAAAACTATCTAGAAAAACTAGCTCTTCATGACAATTTTTTAATATATATTCAACGACATATTTAAGCATTTCTTCCATTACATTCATATCTTCTTCTAGATCACAAAAAGCAATTTCAGGTTCAATCATCCAAAATTCACTAGCATGTGTTTTAGTATTAGAATTTTCTGCTCTAAATGTTGGTCCAAAAGTATAAATTTTACCAAGTCCCATTGCAGCCATTTCACCTTCTAGTTGAGCAGATACGGTAAGTCCTGCTTTTTTACCGAATGTGCGCAGTGTGTTTGTTGCGCCTGCATTGCCGCTTCCTGATTTTCGGATATCCTTTCCGTAAAACACTTTTGAAACGATAATTGCAGAGCTGATACTGCCGATGAGATAAGATAATACGGCACCTAATAATACATAAAACATTTCTATCACCGTGGATATTATTTCACGGCATGGTGATTTTATCATGAAAATATTTACTGGATTTTTCGTTAAGTTTAAAAATGTCTGAAATTTTTATGAACGTAAAAAAGTGTGCCGAAATCAATCGACACACTTTTAATTATTTATTAACTTTATTTCTTATTTCTTCGATGCTCATTTCAGTAAGAACGCCTTTTTCGGCATGGAAGCATCTTTCTCCCAGCTCAAAAATATGGATATCATTTTTGAGCGAATCCGAATAAACGTTGATATATTTTGCATCGGGAAGCTTTTCGGCAAGTCTTAACGGCTTTTGTTTATCCTTGCAGTTGAAACCGATGATTTCGCCCGTTTTCGGATTCATCCTTGTTGCAATCATAACGTCAACCTTATATTCGTCGCAGATAGGTCTGAGGAAAAATTCGGGGGATGCAGAGCAGACAACAATCGGTCTTTCTCTGTTTTCGGGATTGAAAATCGGATAAATCCTTTTCTTCTGATTTTTCCAGAACCGAACTGCCATTTTTTCACCGTCGATAAAACGGAGAAAAGCGAAGCATCTTCCTTTATATTTATCGCCGAAGCCGAGGAAGAAAAGGATGAGATTGAACAGAAGATACGGCGCGAGGATTAAGAGATACGGTCTGCGGAGCATGCAGTAGAAAAGGAAAACCGTTTCCGAATCCTGCGGATAGACTGTTTTATCGAAATCGTAAAGGTCAAACTCACGCATTGAAGCTTACCTTTTTGCCGTCAAGTTCAGCTTCGGTTGCCTTGCCGTTAACGATAACATTGAATTTACCCTTGCCTTCAAGGCTGTAGCTGACGAGCTTGCCGTTTTTCCATTCGATATCAACAATAACTCCGCCCTTTGCAAGAAGACCTGTTACTTTACCGTTTTTCCACTTTGAGGGAAGTGCGGGAAGAATATAAATCTTTCCGTTATAGCTCTGCATGAGCATTTCGGTGATACCGCTTACGAAACCGAAGTTGCCGTCAATCTGGAAGGGGGGATGAGCATCGAAAAGATTTTCGTATGTGCCGCCGCCTTTTGTATAATTTACACCGATACTTTTAACGGGACGAAGCTGCAACTCGATGAGTTTGAGAGCATGGTCGCCGTCCATAAGTCTTGCCCAGAAATTGATTTTCCAGCCGAGACTCCAGCCTGTGCCGTTATCGCCTCTGCGTTCAAGAGTTCTGCGGCAAGCCTTTGCGAGGTCGGGAGTTTCATCAACGGTGATAAGACGTGCAGGATGAAGCGCATAGAGATGCGAAACATGTCTGTGGTGAGGTTCTGATTCGGGATAATCGTCATCATATTCAAGAAGCTGTCCGTCGCTGCCGATTTTGAAATCTGCCATTTTGGCAACTGTATCCTTAAGTTCTGCAGCAAATCCGGAATCGATTCCGAGAATATCGCAGCTCTTTATGCAGTTAAGGAAAAGCTCTTTTGCAATGGACATTGACATTGTCGAATATCTGCCTACGTTGCATGTTTCTTTTTCGTAAACAAAGCCGTTTTCGGGGGATGTGCCGGGCGCAAGAACAAGCTTTCCTTCATATTCGGTCATGATGTCGAGATAGAATTCAGCCGCTTTTTTCATAACGGGATATGCAGTGTTTCTGAGATAATCAACATCATTTGTGTATTCGTAGTGGTCAAAAAGATGTTCGCAGAGCCAACCCGATGAGCCGTGCCAGAATGCCCAGCAAGCGTTACCTGCAACGGGAGTTGCAAGTCTCCAGATATCAACGTTATGATGTGAGGTCCAGCCCTTTGCACCGTACTGACCCATAGCGGCTTTTTCACCGCTTATGCTGAGTTCCTTGACCATCTCGATAAGAGGGAGATTTACCTCGGGCATACGGCACATGAGAACTGGCCAGTAGTTCATTTCAGTGTTGATATTAACGGTATAGTTTGAATGCCAGGGAGGAGTGAGTCTGTCATTCCAGATACCCTGAAGAGTTGAAGCCTGTGAGCCTTCTCTTGAGCATGAAATTGCAAGATATCTGCCATAGTTATAAACAAGAGTAATGAGTGACATGTCACTCTTATCTCTCTTGAAATGAACAAGGCGTTTGTTGGTAGGAACATCATCTTTGCCGTCACCAAGGTCGAGTGTTACTCTGTCATAAAGCTCCTTGTAGTCGGCAATGTGAGTCTTCTTTTCAGCGTCATAATCGTTGACCGCATTGATTCTGTCCATGCAAGGCTTGATGTATTCTTTGCCTTCAAGATACGGATGTTTATCAAAACCGTTGAAGCTTGTTTCGGTTGTGAAGAAGAAAACAGCGTATGTTGCATCTGTTACGGAAAGACGGTTTTCAACAGCCTTTGTTGTACCGTCGGTTATAATTTTAACTGCAGATCTGAAACGGATACCTCTCATTTCTGATTCATCATAATAATACTTGTTGCTTGATTCACCGCCAACGTTGTTTTCACCGTGGCATTCACCGTCAAGAATAATCATGTTTCCGTCAACAAAGCTGTTGCTCTTGAGTTTTGAAACAAGACCGAAGGAGAAGCTGATTTTATCGCTGAAAGTGTATTTTGCACAAATTACTTTTGAAGGATATGATGCAAAATATTCTCTTTCGTGTTTAATGCCCGATTTTGTGTAGCTTACGGTTGAAATTGCATTTTCAAGGTTAAGAGCGCGTTTGTAATCTTTTGCTCTTGTGCATTTTCCAAATTCTATTTCAAGGTTGCCGAGGGGCATATATGCCTGACTCCATGTGCTCTGGAAATTTGTTTCAATTTCTTCCTGTGCTTCGTGAAGTTTTCCGTCAAGGGCAAGCTTCTGTGCTTTTTTGAAAGCTTCGGGAGCGCCTTCTTTAATTGTGTTTTTGGGCTTTCCTGTCCAAAGCTCATCGTGGTTAAGAGCAAGAACTTCCTTGTCAACGGTGCCGTAAATCATTGCACCGAGAGTACCGTTGCCGATAGGAAGCGCCTGAGTCCATGCTTTAGCAGGAGCGTTATACCATAAAAGTGTTCCGTTTGCCATAATTTATCTCCTTTGGAAGATTAATATTTTTTCACTTTATTATACATCATGCTATAAGTACAGTCAATCTTTAAAAATGAAAGAAATCTTGCAATACATAAAAATGAACTTGCATTTTGAAGCGAAATGGTGTAAAATCAACACCATGTGAATAGTGAGGTAATAATATGTCGGAAAACTTTCAGCTTCGCATAGAAAATGCATATCCGACTCTTTCAAAGGGTCACAAAAGAATAGCGGATTTTATAAAAAACAACTATGAAAAAGCTTCGTTCATGACTGCCGCAAGTCTCGGAAAAGCTGTCGGAGTGAGCGAATCAACGGTTGTCCGTTTTGCTTCAAATATCGGCTTTGACGGTTATCCCGAGCTTCAGAAGTATCTTCAGGAAGCAGTTAAAAGCCATCTGACAAGCGTTCAGAGAATGGACGTTGCCGCAAGCAGATACGGCGGCGATGATTTCATAGACAGAGCCTTTATGACAGACATTGAAATGATAAAGCAGACAAGGGACAGTATTTCCCGTGAAGCTTTCTCAAAGAGTGCGGAAGCAATAAATAAGGCAAAGAAAATATATATTCTCGGAGTGAGAAGCTCTGCAGCGCTTGCAAGCTTTGCAGCTTTTTATCTTCGTTTTCTCTATGAAAATGTTGTCCTTATCGATACATCGGCATCAAGTGAACTTTTTGAGCAGATGTTCAGAATAAGTGAGGATGATGTCTGTATTGCAATCAGCTTTCCGAGATATTCCAATCAGACAGTTAAAGCGTTATCCTTTGCAAAAAGCAGGGGAGCAACGATTATTTCAATAACCGACGGTGAGATGTCACCGATTGCGCCTTATGCAACCCATCTTCTTGTTGCAAAGAGCAGCATGGTTTCGTTTGTAGATTCGCTTGTTGCTCCTCTGAGTGTTATTAACGCTCTTGTTGCTGCAAGCGCAAGAGAAAAACGGGATGATGTCTATAATGATTTCAAGGCACTTGAAGAAATATGGGATGAATATCAAGTTTACAGAACGGGCGGTGAGGATAAATGAAAACCTCTTTGCTTGTAATAGGCGGCGGTGCGGCAGGTCTTATGGCAGCGGGGACATCATCGCACATGAATGCCGAGACCATTGTTCTTGAAAGGAATGAACGTCCCGCAAGAAAGCTCATGATAACGGGCAAGGGCAGATGCAATGTTACTAATAACTGTCCGTCACTTCAGGAACTTATCTCAAACGTACCACGCAACGGAAGATTTCTTTACGGTGCATTTTCGAGATTTATGCCTTCGGATGTCATTGGTTTTTTTGAAGGCAGGGGAGTTGAGCTTAAAACTGAAAGAGGAAACCGTGTTTTCCCCGTTTCCGATAACGCAGTCGATATCGTTGATGCGCTTGTCGGATATGCAAGGGAAAGAGCGAGATTTCTGAACGGCAGAGCAACAAAGCTTATTGTTGAGGACAACGAAGTCAGAGGTGTTGAAACCGAAAACGGCGATGTTATTTATGCAGATAAAATAATTATAGCAACGGGCGGACTTTCTTATCCCGGAACGGGTTCAACCGGTGACGGCTATGAGCTTGCAAGGCAGGCGGGTCATAAGATAACCGAGCTTGTTCCTTCGCTTGTTCCTCTTGAAATTCATGAAGGATTCTGTACTGATTTAATGGGACTTTCCCTTCGTAACACTGCAATCAAGGTTGTTGATACCGAAAACGGCAAAACAGTCTATACTGATTTCGGTGAAATGCTTTTCACTCATTTCGGAGTATCGGGACCGATGATTTTAAGTGCATCGGCTCATATGAGAAATCTGAAAAGCGGTAAATATAAAATATATATCGACCTCAAACCTGCGCTTACCCACGAACAGCTTGATGCAAGGATTCTCCGTGATTTTTCGGAGAATACAAACAAAAATTTTATCAATGCTCTCAATTCTCTTTTGCCGAAGAAACTTGTTCCCGTAATAGTCAGACTCAGTGGAATAAATCTTTCGACAAAGGTAAATCAGATAACAAAAGAGCAGCGTAAGAATCTTGTTGAACTTCTCAAGGGTATGAGTATAACCGTAACGGGATTCAGACCTGTTGCCGAGGCAATCATCACTTCGGGCGGAGTTGATATATCGCAGATTAATCCCAAAACGATGGGATCCAAGCTTGTGAAAGGTCTTTATTTTGCAGGTGAAGTGATAGATACCGATGCCTATACGGGCGGTTTCAATTTACAGATAGCATTCTCAACCGGCAGACTTGCAGGAATAAGTGCTGCCGAAGAAATAATAAATGAACGGAGCTGTGGTTATGAGCAGTAATGTTATAAATGTTGCAATAGACGGTCCTGCAGGTGCAGGAAAGAGCACGGTTTCACGTGCTGCCGCAAAAGAACTCGGTTTTATTTATGTTGATACGGGCGCACTTTACAGAGCAGTCGGAGTCAATGCTTTGAGGAAAGGTATTGATACAAAGGATAAGCCTGCTGTTGCGGAAACTCTTTCCGGTATCAGCGTTGACCTTGTATTTGAAAACGGTGAACAAAAGGTGCTTCTCAACGGTGAAGATGTTTCTGTTGAAATCAGAACACCTCCCGCATCAATGGCGGCTTCCGATGTTTCGGCGGTTCCCGAAGTCAGAGCTTTTCTTTTTGATTTGCAGAGAGATATTGCAAAAAGAAACAACTGCATCATGGATGGCAGAGATATCGGTACGGTTGTTCTTCCTGATGCAAAGGTTAAAATCTTTCTTACCGCATCTCCTGAGGAGCGTGCAATGAGAAGATATAAAGAGCTTATTGAAAAGGGCACAGAAGTTGATTATAAAAATGTTCTCGAAGAACTGATTCAGAGAGATTATAACGATTCACACAGAGAAATCGCTCCCTTAAAACCAGCCGAAGACGGTGTTATTCTTGATACAACAGGACTTGATCTTCAGGGTTCAATTAATGAAATTATAAGAATTGTTAAGGAGAAGATATAATGAAAGGCTTCGATTATTCCGCAGAAATCAAAGACAGCGGACTTTATGAAAAATTAAGACCTGTCGGTAAAACGCTTGAACAGATGCTCTATAAAATCGAATATGTAGGCACGGAAAATATTCCCGAAAACGGCGGTTTTATTCTTGCGTCAAATCATATAAATGCACTTGACCCTGTTTTTATCGCTGTCGGCATGGAAAAAAGACAGCTTCATTTTATGGGTAAAAAAGAGCTTTTTGAAAATCCTGTTGTCAAATATTTCCTTACAAAGCTCAATGGTTTCCCCATCATAAGAGGTGCTGCAGATACGGCGGCACTCGATTATGCAATCAGAGTTGTAAAAGAGGGTAATGTTCTCGGTATTTTCCCTGAGGGTACACGTTCAAAGGACTATAAACCTGCAAGGGCAAAAAGCGGCGTAGCAATGATTGCTCATCAGACCAAAGCACCCGTTCTTCCCGTTTCGCTTTATACTTCTGACAATCTTAAAAGGCATACGAAGCTCACCGTAAGATTCGGTGAAGTTATTCCTTACGAAAATCTCGGAATGAGTGATGACCCCACAAGAGAGGAAACCAAGGAGTGCGCCAGATTTATTATGAGTGAAATTGTTAAACTTTGGGAGATGGGACATTGCGAATAACTCTTGCAAAAACGGCAGGATTTTGTTTCGGTGTGGACAGAGCTGTTAATATGGCGTATGAAATAGCCGAGAAAGGTATCGATGCCGCAACTCTCGGTCAGCTTATTCATAATACATACGTAACAAATCAGCTTGAAGAAAAGGGTGTCGGAATAATCGATTCTCCTGAGCAAGCTCATAAAGGTCAGACTGTTATTATCAGAGCTCACGGTGTTTCAAAATCTGTTTATGATGAGCTTAATGATGTTGGTGCTGAAATATGTGATGCAACCTGTCCGTTTGTTAAAAAAATCCATACAATAGTTTCCGAAAATTCCGATGAAGAAACCCCTGTTTTTATTGCAGGCGACCCTGCCCATCCCGAAGTAATGGGAATAAAAGGTCATTGTAAGGGTCAGGTTTATGTTTTCAAAAATTTGTCGGAACTCGAAGAAATTCTGCAAGAAAACGAATTATTGTGTCAAAAAAGAATTATAATTGTTTCTCAGACAACTTTTTCACAAAATGAATGGAAAATTTGTAAAGAAAAAATAAAAATAGACTGTACAAATCCGAAAATATTTGATACAATATGCTTTGCGACACGTCAAAGGCAGGATGAAGCTGCTGAGCTTTCAAAGAGAAGCGATATGATGATCATCATCGGAGGTCGCCACAGTTCGAATACGGTCAAACTCAAAGCCGTGTGCAGTGAAAACTGCGAAACATATTTGGTGGAAAGAGCTGAAGAGCTCAGAACCATAGATTTTTCCAAATGCGCCGAAATCGGCGTGACGGCAGGGGCATCCACCCCTTCCGATATTATTAAGGAGGTACTTTTAGCAATGTCCGAAATCGTAAAAGAAACCGCAAATATTCAGGTAGAGGAGGTGCCTTCTGAAGCAGCTATGACAGCAGACGAGATGGATTTTTCCGCAGCACTTGAAGCTTCTCTTAACAGCATGAGCACAGATCAGAAAGTTAAGGGCGTTGTCATGGGTATTACACCCACTGAAATCCAGGTTGATATCGGCAGAAAGCATGCCGGCTTTGTTCCTATGGATGAATACAGCGCAGATCCCAATGCAAATGCAGCAAAAGAACTCAAAATCGGCGATGAAATCGATCTTATTATAATGAAAACTAACGATGCGGAAGGTACCGTTATGCTTTCAAAGAGACGCTTCGATGCTCAGAAGTCCTGGGTTGATATTATTGAAGCTGAAGAAGACGGCAGAATCCTCGAAGGCACAGTTGCAGAAGTTATCAAGGGCGGCGTACTTGTTGTTTCCAACAATGTTCGCGTATTTGTTCCTGCTTCTCTTGCAACAGAACGCCGTGATGAAGCACTTGAAGATCTTATCAAGAAGACTGTTAAGTTCCGCATCATCGAAGTAAATAAGCAGCGCAGAAGAGCTGTTGGCTCAATTCGCTCCGTACTTAAGGAAGAAAAGAAAGAAGCTGCAGAAGCTTTCTGGGCAAACGCTGAAGAAGGCAAGAAGTATTCAGGCGTTGTTAAGTCAATGACAAACTATGGCGCATTTGTTGATATCGGCGGTGTTGATGGCATGGTTCACATTTCCGAAATGTCATGGAAGCGCATCAAGAATCCTTCAGAAATTTTCTCAATCGGTCAGGAAGTTGATGTTTATATCAAGGCTCTTGACAAAGAAAACAAGAAGATTTCTCTCGGTTACAGACGTGACGAGGACAATCCCTGGGAAATCCTCAGAAAGAATTATCCCATCGATTCAGTTATTGAAGCAGAAATCGTTGGTCTTACAACATTCGGTGCTTTCGCAAGAGTTATTCCCGGCATCGACGGCCTTATCCATATTTCACAGATTGCTGACCGTCATATCAGCAAGCCTCAGGATGTTCTTAAGGTTGGCGAAAAGGTTACCTGCAAACTTACTGCAGTTGACTATGATAAGAAGCGTGTAAGCCTTTCAATCCGTGCTCTTATCGAGCCCGCAGAAGAAGTTGCTGAAGAAGCAGCTGAAGAGGCTCCCGTAGAAGAAGCTGTAGCAGAAGAAGCAGCTGAATAATAATGTTTTTTTCACCGCCCGCAGCTTCTGTGGGCGGTTTTGTTTGGAGTGATAACTATTAAAAACAAAGGTAAGTTTCTCGGACCTTTTTATTGTATCCTTGCCGCTGTGGTATGGGGTCTTTCGTTTGTTGCCCAAAGTGAGGGCGCAGACATCGGTACATTCACCTTCAACGGAATAAGAACCCTCATAGGCGGTATAGTTCTTGTTCCGCTTGTTTTAATCAGCCATATAAACGAAAACAAAAAGCTGCTTTCTGGCGAAAAAAAGAAATTTGCTTTCAAGGATGTTTTGATAGGTGGTTTATGCTGCGGTATACCGCTTTTCCTCGGAGGTAATCTTCAGCAGCATGCTTTCTTTCTTGATCTGGGTCCGGGTAAAGTCGGTTTTATAACAGCGCTGTATATGGTGCTTGTTCCTGTTGCGGGAATTTTCATGAGAAGAAAACTCAGTTTTAATATCTGGCTCGGAGTTGCTCTCGGAGTTGTCGGTCTTTATCTTCTCAGCGTGCCTGCAGGCGAATTCTCAATCGGTAAGGGTGAAATTATCGCAATATGCGGTGCGTTCTCATTTGCAGCTCATATTCTTGTTATCGACTATTTCTGCAAAAAGGTTGATAATATTGCTCTTTCCTGCTGCCAGTTCTTTGTAGCGGGTATTCTTTCGATTATTTGTATGTTTATTTTTGAAGAACCGAACATCGGCGATATCATGAACACTGCTGTTCCCATTCTTTATGCAGGTGTTATGAGTTGCGGTGTTGCATTCACCGCCCAGATTTTCGGACAGAAGTATTCAGACCCGACGGTTGCATCGATTCTTCTTTGCCTTGAATCTGTTTTTGCGGTTATATTCGGTCTTATTTTCCTGGGCGATAAACTCAACAGCCGTGAAACAATCGGTTGTGTTGTTATGTTTATTGCAATAATGTTCACTCAGATTCCTGTGGAGAAATTCAGACTTAAGAGAAAATAAAAAATCAGGAGATTTGTGCTATGTTAACCAGAATCATTTCTTTTCTGATGTCAGCAATTATGTCGGTCAGCGGAATGTTTTTTACGTCGTTCAGTAAAATCATTGACTCCGTAACCGAAATATTTTTCGGTATTCCGTTTACTCAGGAGGCAGTCAAGTCGGATTTTCTTTATGAATTAGATGATAATGATGTTGTTGCTGTTGATGATAACAACGGATTTATCAAAGATTTGATTGCGGTATTTATTGATGATTTGTCTTTTAACGAGAAACTGAATCTTTTTGGTGAACTGGGCGGAATGATTGTCGGTTGGAGTGCCGTTACCGATTTATATGTTATCCGATATCCTGCAATGGATTACAAAACCGTTAATTCAAAATGCGAATCGCTTTTGAAGCTTGACGGAATTGTTTTTGCAATGCCTGTTACAACAAGCAGAACTGTCTTGAATTTAACCCCTAACGACCCCTTTGATAAAACTGATTTGACGGATTCGGAATGGGATGAGCTCAATCCTCATGGAAGCAATTGGTGGCTTGAAGCAATTCAGGCAAGACAGGCATGGGATTATTCGGATTATTTCAATAAAATCAACATCGGTATTGTTGATGCCGGATATGACCTTGAACATCCGGAACTTGAAGGAAAAATCTTTTTTCCGAGTAACAGACTTGCCAACAGAAATAATCCAGATTATCACGGCACTCATGTTGCAGGGTTAATCGGAGCAAAAAGAAATAACGCCGAAGGAATTACCGGGGTATGCGACAATTCACAGCTTATTTGTGTTGACTGGAATCCCGAGCTTCTTCAGTTCTGGAATACTGACCTTGCGATTTTATTTGGCTTTGCTGATATAGTAAAATCCGGTGCAAAGGTTGTTAATTTTTCGCTCGGAACATCCGGAGCAAAAAAATCGGACAGCAATGATTTTTGGGATGAATATATTATTCCTGCAGCACTTTCTGTTACGATGACTTCACTGCTTTCCAAAGGATATGATTTTGTTGCCGTTCAGTCAGCCGGTAACGGTGATTATTACGGCGAACCGATGAACGCAAATTATAACGGCCATTTTGCATCTGTTCATGAAGATAATATTATCACTTTTAATGGTGTCACTGCCGAGGACATACTCAGCAGAATTATTATTGTTTCTTGTGTTGATAACAAAGGACACGGTGAATATAAACAGTCCAATTTTTCAAATGTCGGAAAGACGGTTTCACTTGCAGCACCGGGGGATAAAATATACAGTTGTTCACCCGACGGAGGATACGGATATCTTTCCGGCACATCAATGGCTGCGCCTATAGTGACGGGTGTTGCATCTCTTGTCTGGTCGGTAAATCCCGATTTTACAGGTGCAGATGTAAAAGAAATAGTATGCACATCAACAGATGCAGTTGCACAAATCAACCCTTTTTATGATTATTCCTATGATGTTGACCTTGTTGATTATCCTGTGGTTAATGCAAAACTCGCTGTTGAAGAAGCGATAAGACGCACTGATTCTCAGGTTGGCACAGTCAGCGGAAGAATTATCGGTGAAAAGTGTTCCGAGATAGTTTATAACGGAAGGTCGCACACTGTTTTTTCTGACGGTACATACTCTTTTGTTGCCCCGTCTTCAAGCGGAACTGTTTCTGTTCTTGATGATTACGGCAATGAAATTGCAACATTTGAAATAACTGTCGAAGCGGGAAGAGAAATGTCCGCAGGAGAGTATGTTATCTTTACATAATAAGAAAGGAGCATCAAATATGGCAGAAATTAAAAAGCATTGGTATAAAGAAATGGCCGTTTATCAGGTATGGCCGAGAAGCTTTTATGACGGTAACGGTGACGGTATAGGCGATATCAAGGGTGTTATGCAGAAGCTTGATTATATAAAGAGCATCGGTGTTGATGCAATATGGTTTTCACCTCTCTATAAATCTCCTCAGCATGACTACGGTTATGATATAGCCGATTATAGAAATATTGCACCGGAATACGGCACAATCGAGGAGTTTAAAGAGCTTCTTGATGCTGCACACAGCAAGGGTCTTAAAGTTATCATGGACCTTGTAATTAACCACACTTCAAACGAACATGAGTGGTTTGTTGAGAGTCAGAAAGGACACGATAATCCTTATCACGATTATTATTTCTGGCGCAAGGGTAAGAAGCCGAACGGCAAGAAGCCGCCCAACAACTGGCTTTCGACCTTCGCGGGTCCCGGTTGGCATTATAATGAGAATCTTGATGAATGGTATCTTACACTTTTTGCCAAAGAACAGCCCGACCTCAATATGGATAACCCCAAGGTTCGTGAAGAAATCAAGGATATTATCAGATTCTGGCTTGATTTGGGTGTTGACGGTTTCCGTGAGGATGTTATTACCTTTATTTCAAAGAAAGAAGGTCTTCCCAACGGTTTCCCGATTCCCGTTGCCTGCGGTATGGAGCATTATAAATGCGGTCCGAACCTTGATAAATATCTCAAAGAATTCAGAGCGGTTACAGATAACTATGATTGCATGACAGTCGGTGAAGCACCGATGATGACTCCGAAGCTTGCACTCAGATTTATAAAAGAGGGTGCGGACCAGACTCTTAATATGATGTTTAATTTCCAACATATGGAAGCAGACTCATTTATGGTCAGTTGGGTTCCCATGCCTTTCAGCCTTAATAAACTCAAGAATGCCTATAACAGATGGCAGCATAAGCTTTACGGCATTGCATGGAATGCGAACTATATTGAAAACCACGATCAGCCTAGAATCATCAGCCGTTACGGCAGTGAAAAATACAGGGTTGAAAGCGGTAAGATGCTTGCAACAATGTATATTTGTCAAAGCGGTACGCCCTTCATATACCAAGGTCAGGAAATCGGTATGACAAACATAAAGTTTGACAGTGTTGACAGATATACCGATACTCAGGTAAAGAGCACTTACCAGCTTTTTAAAAAGCTTGGTTTTTCGGATAAAATGTTCCTTAAAGTTGCAAACAGAGCTTCCCGTGACAATGCAAGAACTCCCGTTCAGTGGACGTCAGAGAAGAATGCAGGTTTTACAACGGCAGATAAGCCTTGGTTTGAGATTAATGAAAACTACACACAGATTAACGTTGAAGCGGCAGAAAAGGATGAGAATTCAATTCTCAATTATTACAGAAAGCTTCTTAAATTCCGAAAGGAAAATGAAATCTGTATTTACGGTGATTTCAAGCTTCATTATCCGAGAAACAGAAAACTTTTTGTCTATGAACGTAATTATGAAGGCAAGAAAATGCTTGTTATTAACTCATTCTCCGATGATGCAGTTGCTTTTGATGCACCCAAAGGTTTTGATTTGAGCAGGGGAAAGCTCATGCTTTCAAACTATGATGTTACAGATAGCAGTCTTAACACATTTATGCTCAAGCCTTTTGAAACGAGAGTTTATCTTTTTGAGTGAAAAGAATAAATCAACCTGATTGATACCAATAAAAAATCCCCTTGATATTCCGGAATTTACCGATATATCAAGGGGATTGATGTTTTTAATTATGCTGCGGCATAAGCGAGGTTTGTTCTGATTTTGTCGCAGAAGTTCTTTGATACCATGTCAATCCATGTATCGTGTTCTTCGATAGCGTATGTGCCGTCGTCTTTAAGAAGTTCGGTTTCGTATTCTTCAAGAGCAGCTGCGCCCTTTGTGCTCTTTATGGATGCTTTCCAGTCGAGATCATCGGTGTTGTCGCTTACGAAATACATGATGTGATAACCGTATTCTGTTTCAACAATATCATAATCTCCTGCTTTTCTTGCATCATCGAATGACCAATCTTCGAAAGGTGCAACATAGTTGTCTGTTGTTCTGATGCCTTCGTAAAGACCGCCTGTTTCAGCAGATGCTGTATCGTCAGTCTTTTCTTTTACCATAGCTGCAAAGCTTTCTTCTGTCTTATCGCCTGCAAGCCATTCGTCAAGGAGAGCTGTTGCTTCCTTCTTGGCAGCTTCTTTCTGAGCTGCAGTAACATTTTTTGTATCTTCTGTGTCAAACTGAACAAGGCAGTGACGAACGTCAACGCTGTTCATAGCATAGATGGGCTTGATGCTGTAGATTATGTATACAGCCTTTTCACCCTTAATCATATTCTTGTCGCCTGCTTTGCGTGCAGCATCGAATGCCCAATCAGCAGTTTCTTTGCTTGTTGCAGCTGTAAGTGAGTTGTAAGTTGCAATCTTTGAAAGAACAGTGTAATCGGTTTCTGTGGGATTTTCCTTGCCTTCGTTCTTATATGCTGTGATTGCAGCCTTGAATGAAGCTTCGTCTGTGAGCTTATCATAGATTGCCTTTGCTTCAGCTTCAACCTTAGCGTTTGCAGCCTTCTGTCTTTCGTCAAGAGCTTCTTTTGTTTCGCCTTCGTTTTGTGTGAGGGTTGTGAATGTGAATGCAAAGTAACGAACGTCAGCGTAGTCGTAATCTTTTCTGTTTGCATCATATTCAGCCTTTATATCGGCATCTGCAATGCTTGTTTCAAGCTCAGTTGCTTTATCTTCGGAATAGTTCTGAGCAAGAGTTTCCATTTCAAGCTGTTTTCTGAATGCTTTTTCATTGAAACCGCCGCCGAAGTTTTCACGAAGGTAAGCATTGAGAGAATAGTTGTTTTTAACAGCTTCATCTCTGTAGTTTTCAACAGTTTCGTTGATTTCAGCTTTTTCATCGTCTGAAAGAGTGTAACCTGCTTTAACAGCTTCGTTATAATAAGCGTAAACAAACTGTGCATAGTTAACAGCTGAATCCTTGAAAACTTCGTCCCATGTGAGGGGGTTACCGTCTTCGTCCTTCTGGGTTGATTCCTGTTCATCAGGAGCAACTTTTGAATCAAATCCCATGTTCATGCCCTGCTGAGCATACATATCAGCATAATATGCCATCTGCTGATACTGTGCGGTATAATAGTAGTTGAACTGAGCTGCTGTAACTTTATCATCGCCGATTGTAACAGCGGTAACAGCTCTTTCAATGATACCGAGACTGTCAACGAGTTTCCATGCGATACCGCCTACAATTGCAACAGCAAGAACGATTGCAACTACCTTTTTGAGAATGCTTGCTGCAGCAGTTCTTTTTTCAATGCTTTTTGCATTCTTTTTTGCTGCTTTTGCGATTCTTGCTTTACGTTCCTCGCGGTAAATTTCAGCTTTGCTCATTGAGCTTTCATTTTTTGCCATAACTGTTCATCCTTTTCTTTAATAATAATTGCCGACCGAACAAAATCGGCATAATATAGATATATTATACTATTTTTAAGAATTTTACAAGCTTTTTTTGAAAAATAATAATTATTCCTTATATTACTTGGATGGGTTTGTAAGTTTACCGTTTAAAAACTCGGTTCTGAACCAGACGTCTTCAACCGAAAAGTCTTTTCCGTTCAGATACTCAAGAATACCGGCATCACTTGTAAAAGTGAATTTGAGTCTGTAAGAATAAAGAAACTGTTTTTTGTATCCTAAAGCCTTGTTGAGAGCGTTAGTGCCGTATTTTCCGTCACCGAGCAGAGGATGACCTATACTTGAAAAATGTGCTCTGATCTGATGTGTTCTTCCTGTTAAAAGCTCAACTTCAACAAGGCTCAGACCGTCATGCTCTGAAATAACGGAATATTTTGTTCTTATTTCTTTGGAATCGGGCATTTGCTTTTCAAAAACCTTTACCTTGTTTTTCTTTTCATCTTTAATAAGCCATCCGATCAGAGTACCGCTTTTCTTTTTTAAATAGCCGTGAACAACACAAAGATAGTATTTTTCGAGCTCTCTGTCTTTCAGCTTCTGATTAAGAATGCGGAGACTTTCTGCATTCTTTGACGCAATTACAATACCGCCCGTATTTCTGTCTATTCTGTTGACAAGTGCAGGTGCAAAAGAATGCTCGTCTTTCGGGTCGTAGTCACCTTTTTCGTAAAGATATCTTTTGACTCTTGTTATAAGCGTATCATTGTATTCTGTTTCATCGGGGTGAGAAAGCAGACCTACTTTTTTGTCAAGCAAAAGAATATTTTCGTCTTCATAGACAATATCCAGTTTTTTTGAGGCAGAAAGAAAATCGTAGTGTTCGTCTGCAGGTGCAAAGAATTCATCGTTGATATACATATCAACAATATCGCCTTCAAGAAGCTTTGTTGATATATCGCCTCTTTTTGAATTGATTTTTATTCTTTTGGTGCGTATGTATTTATACATCAAGGATTTTGGCAGTGCGGGTACTGCCTTTGAAATAAATTTATCCAGTCTTTGACTGGAATCGTTTTTTGTAATTGTAAATGACTTCAAAAAAATCACTCCGATGTGATAATTATTAAAAAATGTCTTTTCAAATCATGACAGATATAGTATAATACTAAAGAATATCAAATAGGAGAGTTGGAATTGAGCGAAAAGAAAATAAAAAAAGATAATCCTCATAAGAATCACAGGTCAAGGCTGAGAGAAACTTTCAGAAAAGCAGGAGCAGACGGAATTCCTGATCATAATATTCTTGAACTCCTTTTATTTTACTCCATACCGCGTAAGGATACCAACGAACTCGCTCATAAGCTTATTGCGGAATTCGGTTCACTGAACAGGGTTTTTGATGCAACATATGAACAGCTTCTTGATATTGACGGAATGGGAGAAAGCTCTGCTTTGCTTATTTCCATGATTCCCGGAATATGCAGACGCTACATTGAAGGAAAAACAAAAGGAAAGATTAATCTTTCGGAGCCCGAAGATGCACAGAACTATCTCAAGGATAAGTTTTACGGCTGTAAAACCGAGGTTTTTTATATTCTTTGTCTTGATTCGTCGGGAAATCTGATTAATTGTTGCAAGCTCGGAGAAGGAACACCGGGGACTGTGCTTATTGATAAAAGAAGCGTTATGCAGACGGCTATCAGAAACGATGCCGAAAAAATCATTCTTTCTCATAATCATCCCAAAGGTGTTGCTGCCCCTTCAAGAGAAGATCTTGAACTGACAAATGAGTTTTCTTCTTTGCTTACAACTGTCGGTATAAGGGTGGTAGACCACATAATCGTTGCCGGTCATGAAACAATTTCGCTTGCATCTGTTGATAAATTCAAAAAACTATTTATATAGGCTGCCGTTAAAGGCAGCCTTTTTTGTTAAAACCTTATTGTTACCTTGTTGTTGCCTGTTTTGCCTTTTACCTTAAGAACAGCAGCACCGTTTTCACCAACCGGTTCAAGAGTATATTCTCCTGTGCATTCTATACTCTTTGCTTTTTTATGAACAAAAACCTCTGTCGGAACACCGTATTCCTTATTTTGAGTATAATCGAGGGTGAAAATTTCATTCTTTCTGTCAAAAGAGTATTTGTTGATTTTGCCGCAGACAGCAACAGGCGATGTTCTGATAAGGCAGGTCATAATCGGATTATCAAGAAGCCCCTCGTAATAAGCCCAGTATGTCTGACCCCACTGATAGTTGTCAAACTTATCAAGCAGATATTCGATATGATAAAGCCAATCTGTGCCTTCCGACTGACCGCCCCATTCACCGACAATAACAGGAACATCCAGTCTTTCCTGAGATTTTCTGTGCTCATCAAAAATTGAACCGACTCTTGAGTTGCTTGCATATTTATATGCGGGAGTATCAACCATAAGGTCATATGCGTGAGGTGCAAAACAAAGATTCTTTTCACGCTTGCCGTCATAATTGACGGGAGGACATGAATAGGGAATGCCGAGGTTGGAATAATAGCTGTTTTCCATAATGATAATGCCGTTATCGGTAACTTCGCGGATAGCTTTTGCTGTTCTGTTTATGAATTCGGAATATACTCCTGTATCGAATTTACGGATTAACTCATCAGCCGCGGAAGTAACCTTTCTGAAAAGCGAAGGGTCATCGAAGGGTTCGAGAACCTTTATGGCATTGCCTGTAACAAGCTGCTTGAGCATCCACAGCTTCTTGCATCTCTTGTCTGTGATAACATTCTTTGCAACGCTCATAATGAGCTTTCTGAAAACCTTTCCGCCGTCGGAACCAGGGAAGGGTTCGTTGAGAACATCATATCCGAAAAGGGCGGGGTGATCCTTGAATTTTTCTGCAACATGCTTCCACATATTGCAGTAATAAGTCTGAAGGGGAATACCGTTAACCTTATCATTTGCCCAGAAATGGTCAAATGCTCTGTGAACGGCTTTGCCCCAGAAATAGCCTTCTGCCCATACAAATTTTGTTTTGACAAATTTTGCGCCGTCTGTTATGCATGCCCAGGGAGGAGCACCGTCGCCTGCAGTTTCTTTGGCACCGCTGAAAAGGTCCTGATGCATATCGAGATAGAAATAAATGCCGTATTTTTCGCATAAATCGGCAATTGCATAAACTCTGTCAAGATATTCTTCGTTATACTTGTTCGGTTCGGGTTCAACGGCATCCCATGTAAGACCGAGTCTGACAAGATTGAAGCCGTATTCACTGAGTTGTTTTATGAGTTTTTCGTCAAAATCAAGGGGATAGGTTCTTCTTTCAGCTCCGTTCTTGTGATAGCCTTTGTCGCAAAGATTAACGCCGTTAAAAATTCTTTGTCTGCCTTCAGAGTCAACAAAAGTTTTTTCAAATGTACTGATTTTAAGCATAACGGACTCCTTTCGGAAAATATACACATAAATTATATCATTTCTATATGATAATTGCAATAATAATGTTTATTACTTAAAATATTAAATAACAGTTGCAGAATAAATCGACATATGCTATAATCAAAATGTATAAATTTTAGTGAATCGAGGTAATACAAATGGCAGCATCAAAACTTTTTAAAATGTATTGCAGAGCATACCAGGGTATTTTCCGTGTTGCGGTTAATTTCCTTGATTGGACTGAACCCCAGCTTCTTAAGGGTGCCGGAAGTGTTAAGAAGCTTCCCGAGGTTGTTAAGAAAAACGGTCATGACAGCGTTCTTGTTGTAACCGATAAAGGACTTATGGGTCTTCACCTTCTTGACGGTATGTTTGAAGGGCTTGAAAAGTCAAACGTAAAGTATGCCGTTTATGACGGAACACAGCCTAACCCCACAATCAACAACATCGAAGATGCAAGACAGATGTATGCAGATAATAAATGTTCTGCCGTTATCGCATTCGGCGGCGGTTCACCCATGGACTGCGCAAAGGTTGCGGCTGCAAGAATTGCACGCCCCAATAAGAGTGTTCAGAAGATGAGAGGAACTCTTAAAATCCTCAAGAAGCTTCCCACAATTTATGCCGTTCCCACAACTGCGGGCACAGGTTCCGAAACAACAATCGCAGCTGTTGTTTCCGACCCCACCACCCACGAAAAATATGCTCTCCAGGATCCCGTACTTCGTCCGAAGTATGCGGTTCTTGACCCCGAGCTTACCCTTGGTCTTCCTCCCCACATAACCTCAACAACAGGTATGGATGCTCTTACACATGCTGTTGAAGCTTACATCGGCGGAAGTAACACAAAGGATACAATTGCCGCAGCTGAAAAAGCAACAAAGATGATTTTTGATAACATACTTAAGGTTTATGAAAACGGCAAGGATGTTGAAGCAAGAGAAAATATGCTTGAAGCATCATACCTTGCAGGTATAGCATTCACAAGAGCTTATGTAGGTTATGTTCATGCAATCGCTCATAATTTCGGCGGTATGTACGGAACACCTCACGGTCTTGCAAATGCAGTTATCCTTCCCTATGTTCTTGAAGCTTTCGGTGAAACAGCATATAAACCCCTTGCAAAGCTTGCGGATGTAGCAGGCCTTGAAACTGCAGGCATGAACGAAGCTCAGAAGGCAAATCTTTTTATTGCAAAGATTAAGGAACTCAATAAGCTTCTTAACATTCCCGAACATCTTGAAGTTCAGGAAAAGGATGTTGAAACAATAGCAAAGAGAGCTAATAAGGAAGGCAATCCTCTTTATCCCGTTCCGAAGATTATGGATGTTGAGGAACTTTCTGCAATCATCAGAAAAGTAGGAAATCTTAACTGAGTTAAAATTACGGGCAATTGCGGTCAATTGTCCGTTTTTTATTCGAAAAATTAATAAAATACAAACAATTATGCTGTATAATCTTGAAAAAAGGAGTGATAAAATGAGAATCCGTCGTATAATCAGTTTGCTTCTTGCAATTACGATTTTGTTGGGCATATTTATTTGTAACGTATATGCTGCGGACGATTCATGGAAACCCAAAAATAATGAACCGTTTGTATTTGTGCACGGTCTTAACGGTTGGGGCGGCGCAGAGGGTATCAACGGAATTGTACCGTATTGGGGTGCAACCACAGGTGACCTTATGAGCTATCTTCAGAGTGAAGGCTATGAGTGTTACTCTGCTTCGGTAGGTCCTTTGAGCAGTGCATGGGACAGGGCGTGTGAGCTGTATGCACAGCTTATCGGTTCAACGGTTGATTACGGCGTTGCTCATTCACAAGAACATAATCATGACCGTTACGGAAGAACATATTATCAGGCTCTTGTACCCGATTGGGGCGAACTGGATGAAAACGGAAAAATTCAGCAAATTCACCTTATTGGTCACAGCTTCGGAGGAACAACTGTCAGAATGCTCATCCATCTTCTTACGGATGGCGATTCCAAAGAAATTGCCGCAACAAGCTCCAATGATATTTCGGGTCTTTTTACTGGCGGTAAAGGCGGATGGGTAAAAAGCGCAACAACTGTTTGTGCTCCCCATAACAGCTCGTCGATTTATTATCCGCTTAAGGCACTCGGTTTATATGAGGTTGTCCAGAATATAAGCTTCCTTTATGCAGGAATATTCGGCAGAAGCTTTTTTAACGGCAGACTTGTTGATTTTCACCTTGAACAGTTTGGGTTAACAGATGTTTTTAATGGGGAAAAAGCTGACAGTCTTATTGAATCAATGGTAAGAGTTCAGCAAAATCTTGATGATACCTGTATATACGACCTGACTCCGGAAGGAACCGCAAAACTCAACAGTGACTGTAAAATTAACAAAGACATTTATTATTTTTCATATCCTTTTACAACAACCGTAAAAACAGGATTGTTCGGAATAGAAATTCCCGATATCAGAACAAACCCAATTATTTATTTAACAGCTCTTGTGATGGGATTTATGCCCGAATTTACAGATCCTCATACCGGTGTTGTTTATGATGAAAAGTGGCATGCAAACGATGCACTTGTAAATACCGAAAGCGCAAAATATCCTATTGGCGAGCCTCATAAGGATTATGATGAAAGCAATATTGATAAAGGCGTATGGAATGTTATGCCTGTTCAGAAGGGTGATCACGGTGCAGCGATAGGTCTGTTTTCTGATGAAGAACAGATAAAGTCGTTCTACCTCAATCTTTGTGAGATGCTTTGTGAATTACAGTAAAAAGTAATTTCTGCCCCAAAAAGTTCAACAAACTTTTTGGGGCAGTTTTCTATGCATCCGACATGTTTTGTTCATAAACAACAAAAATAAGATGTAATTATATACATATTAACCAAAATAAAAACAATCATTGAAATAAATATGTAAATGCTGAATAGTTTACAAATTACTAAAACTTGTGAAAGTTGCACAAACAACAACACTTATGTTTGTGCAAAATGACTTGACTTTTCCGAGGTTTAGTGTATAATAAAGACACAACAGAAAGAAAGGATGAATGTTATGAACTTCTACGAAATTTCCAACTATCCCGCAGAGAAAAAGCTCATCGAAGAAATCGCAAAGGAAAAGAAATTCCTTACATTCAAGAAGCTTTTCAAAATCTTCGAGCTCGACGCTTTGCTTACAAAATAAGAAAAGCTGAGGATTGAGCTTACGCTCTCCGCACTAAACAACCCTTACGGGTTTTTATATATCTGGGCTGAGAAATAATCTCTGTTCAGAGTTTTGGAAATCAACACAGACCGTACAAAGGATTCTCCCTTTGACGGTCTGTTTTTTGTTTTTTAATCATATAAAAATATCGGAGGTGTTTCATGAATTGCTGTATAACCGAATTAAGATGCAAGGAAGTTATCGATAAATCCAACGGCTGCCGACTCGGACTTATAAGTGACGTTGAGGTTGATTCCTGCTGCGGTAGGGTAGTGGCTCTGATTATCTACGGCAGACCGAAATACTGGGGTATATGCGGAAAAAGAGAGAGGATCAGAATATGCTGGGAGGATATCGAGGTTATCGGAAGCGATACCGTTCTTGTTTCAAAATCGCAACGGTGTAATGAACAACGAAGGAGAAACAAATAAAAACGGCTTGCAAAGGGATTCCTGAACCTTTGCAAGCCATATTTATATATTAAAGACCTGTCTTTTCGCTGATATATTTTCTTGCCATGCAGGCATATTCATAGGGGTTAGCCTTTGCGGGGTCCTGTTCAGCTTCAACAACAACCCAGCCTTCATAGTCAGCGTCGGAAAGAATGTCAAATACGGGAGTGAAATCAAAGTCGCCGTCACCGGGAACGGTAAATGCGCCGGCTCTTACACAGTCAAGGAAACTCCACCCCTTTTCTTTACCCTCGTTGATAACGTCCTGACGGATGCTCTTGAGGTGAACATGCTTAACTCTGTTAACGTATTTTTTGAGAACGCCGATTGCGTCTTCGCCCGAGAATGAAAGATGACCTGTATCGTAAAGAAGATAAACAAGATCGGGGTCTGTGATTTCCATGAGCTTGTCGATTTCTTCTTCAGTCTGAACGCCCGTACCCATATGATGGTGAACGGTGAAATACATGCCCTTTTCTTTTGCGAGTCTGCCCATTTCGTTGAAGCCCTTTGCAATGAGAGCCCACTGTTCGTCTGTGTAAACGGGCTTATCACCGAAAATGCTCAGAGCTTTACCTTGAATTGAGTTGCCCTGCTCGGATGCACCGATAACCTTTGCGCCGAGAGCGTGAAGGAAATCTCTGTGTTTTATGAAAGCCTCGATGGTTGCTTCATAGCCTTCGGAAAGAAGGAGAGATGAGAACCATGCGTTGCAGATGCGAAGACCTCTTACGTCAAGCTTATGCTTGAGAGTTTCGACATCCTTGGGATATTTGTTGCCGATTTCGCTGCCTTTGAATCCGCTGAGTGCCATTTCACTGATACACTGTTCAAATGTGTTTTCCGCACCAAGATCGGGAAGGTCATCGTTTGTCCATGCGATAGGAGCTATCGCGAGGCTTACCTTGTCTTTGTTAAGCATTTTTATATTCCTCCGTATCTGTTAATAAAGTCTTGCTTTTGCAATGTTTTCCTGCATTTCTTCATATGCAGCCTGAACGGTTTCGCTTGTTGAAACTTCGGCAACGCCGACTCTCCACCATGCGTCGTAGCCGTCACTCATGCTGCCGTGAACAACTTTGATATCGAAGAGGCAGGGGACTTTCTGTTCTTTTGAATCTTTGAGAGCATCGCGGAGCTCTGCAACGTTTGTAACGGTGTAAGCCTTGCAGCCGTAACCCTCTGCAATCTTTGCAAAGTCGATGGGAACGATTGCGCCGTCAAGCATGCCTGTAAGGGGATTTCTTGCCTGAAAGCGTGTTCCGAAGGTATCTGTACCCTGATTGTTCTGAAGGTTTTCTATGCATCCCCAGCCTGAGTTGTCAAAGAGCATAACATTAATCTTTGCGCCTTCCATAACAGCGGTGTAAAGCTCGCTGTGAAGCATAAGGAAACTGCCGTCGCCGACCATTGTGTAAACTTCTTTATCGGGTTCTGCAAGTTTAACACCGAGTGCACCGCAGATTTCATAACCCATACATGAGAAACCGTATTCCATGTGGTATGTATTGGGAACGGATGCTCTCCAGAGTCTTTGCATGCAGCCGGGAAGACTGCCGGATGAGCCGATTGCAACGGATTTTTTATCAATGAGCTTGTTGATTTCACCAAGAGCTCTTGTCTGTGAAAGACCTTCCTTGAGGTAGATGCTGTACATACGGTCAACCTCAGAGTTATAGTCTTCTTTAATCTGAGCAAGTTCTGCACTGTCCCATGTTGAACAGTATTCTCTGACAGTGAGAGCACCCATTATGTCAAGCAGAGCTGTTTTGGCATCTGCAATAACTGCGGTTGAGTCCATTTTGAATGCATCAAACGGGCAGATGTTTATTGAAAGAATTCTGCAGTTGGGATTCTGGAATCCCCATTTTGATGCGGTTGTGAAGTCTGTGAGGCGTGTGCCGACTGCAATAACGAGGTCTGTTTGTTTTGCAACAGCATTTGCTGCAGGTCCACCGGTTACACCGATACCGCCCATGTTGAGGGGTAAATCCCAGCGGATGTTACCTTTACCTGCCTGGGTTTCGCAGATGGGGATATTGAATTTTTCAGCAAAGAATCTTGCTGTTTCCCATGCTTCGGAATATTTTACGCCGCCGCCAACAATAAGAATAGGCTTTTCACTGCGCATAACAGCCTTGACTGCGGCATCAATTTCGCGGTGAGTGGGAGAACGTCTGTCAAGATACCAGACTCTCTTTTTAAGGAAATAATCGGGATAATCAAATGCTTCGCCTTCAACGTCTTGAGGCATTGCAAGACAAACAGCGCCTGTTTCTGCGGGGTCGGTAAGAACACGCATTGCATTGATACAAGCTGTCATAAGCTGTTCGGGTCTTACAATTCTGTCCCAGTATTTACAGACAGCCTTGAAAGAATCGTTTGCGGTAATGCTGCAGCTTGTGGGCTGTTCAATCTGCTGAAGAACGGGGTCGGGCTGACGGCATGCAAAAGTATCGCCTGGAAGAAGAAGAAGGGGGATGCGGTTTGCGGTTGCAGTACCTGCTGCCGTTACCATGTTAAGTGCACCGGGACCGATTGATGATGTGCAGGCAATAATCTGACGGCGGTTTTTCTGCTTAGCAAAAGCGATAGCCGCATGAGCCATGCCCTGTTCATTATGACCCTGATAGAACTTGAGGTTGTGACCGCCCTGCTCAAGGGCCTGACCGATACCGACAACGCATCCGTGACCGAAAATGCCGAAAATGCCGTCTACGAATTTAGTTTCAACTCCGTCAAAGCTGATATACTGGTTATCAAGGAATTTGACAAGAGCCTGTGCCATTGTAAGTTTCATAACGGAACTCCTTTACCCGATAGTTTTATTAAACGGTAGTTTTTGTGACATAATATACACATAAGCACAAAAAACTAATATACAAAATATATTATATACCATATATAGTGCTATTTCAAGACAAAATAATTAAATAGCTGTAATAAAATAATAAAAATTTTATCAAAAGGTCTTGACAAGTGAGAATAAATAATATATTATATTGAAGCGCTTGAAAAACAGCGGAATAATTTAACAGATGATCCATTAGCTCAGACGGTAGAGCACTTGACTTTTAATCAAGGTGTCCGGAGTTCGAATCTCCGATGGATCACCAAAAATCCCGAGGACGTCAGTTCTCGGGATTTTTACTTATATACTGTTAAATTTTCACTTTTCGCTTAAATGAATAATAGTGGAAAGTTTAAAGGTTGGAGAGGTGAAAATAAATGACCTTATATCACGGCAGTCCGACGGATGGTCTGACTCAGCTTATACCTTCTTTATCGGAGCATAACAAGCCGTACATTTATTTTTCTGCTAATCCTGTTGTTGCACTGCTGTATGCGGTGAAGCCCGTGCCGAAGCCATTCAGCTTCTATCCTTACGGATTCGGGAATAACGGTGAGGTTGTTTATTCCGAATATTTTAAAAATGCATTTGAAACAATATATAAAGGTAAAACGGGATATATTTATGAGTGTGACAATGTGACTGAGGTTGAAAATCCCACGCATATATGCTGTGCATATACGGTTACAAAACCCGTTAAAATAAATAAAGTTACAGAAATAGCAGATTGCTTTGAACAGTTTAAGGGATATGAAAAGCAAGGATTATTCAGAATCAAAGCTTTTGAAGATATATCTACAAACGAAATGAAAATCGTATATGAGGATTTTGAAAAATATATGAATGAACACTATAGCAGTGTTTTTTCTAAGGGAGGAATACTTGATATAAACTTGGAAGCAGACCCTAACTCCCTAGAAGGTTTAAATACTCATGATATTTTATCTGTAATAGCGGATACTAAGCTT
>CALAQQ010000036.1 GCA_937888485.1 uncultured Clostridia bacterium | reverse complement strand
TTTATTTGATTTTATACATTAAAAATTGATATAATTTTTTTAGTGGAACTAACTAACATAAAAGGTATAGGAAAAGCAAGAGCAGCAGCGTTTGAAGATGCTGGTGTTTTTTCATGCGAGGATTTAATAAACTATTTTCCATATAAATATTATGACTTTTCGAAAACTGAAGCATTTGCCGATGACGGAAATGTTAGATTAATAAAAGCTCTTGTTGTTGATAATCCTAAAATTGTAAAAGCCAGAACAAACTTAAGCTTTGTGACTTGCAAGATGAATGATGAAATAGGTCACACTTTTAATGCTGTTTGGTTCAATCAAACGTTCATAAAGTCTAGTTTATATCTTGGTCAAACTGTGTTTTTATATGGCAAAAACAGTCCTAAAAAGAAAAATACCTTCAATGTTCTTTTAATGAAAACAGAGGGAAAATTAAACAACTTTGGACTTCTGCCAGTTTATCATTCAATCCCAGGAGTTGGTCAAACAACTATCTCAGATACAATTAATAAAATCCTTGAAATACTTGAAATTTCAAGCATTATACCCGATGAAATATTATTAAATCATAACATTCAAAATTTGAAACAATCCTATATTTCATTGCATAATCCAAGTGCATATGAAGAAACAATTAAAAGTGATGTAGTAAAAAATATAGGAACTACAGAAAATTCAGAAGCAACAACAATAAGAGCTAGTGGAACAGATTATGAAACAGTAAAAAAAGTTGTTGAAGCTTATGACTTCATCAAGGAAGTTGCTGCAAATGGAGAAGATATTCTTTTTGTTGGTACAAAGAAACAGGCTCAGGATTCTATCAAAGAAGAAGCTGAAAGAGTTGGCATGTACTACGTTAATGCAAGATGGCTCGGCGGTATGCTCACAAACTTCAAGACAATCCAGACTCGTATCAAGAGACTTGAGCAGCTCCACACAATGGAGGAGGACGGTACATTTGATCTTCTCCCCAAGAAGGAAGTTGTTAAGCTCAACCTCGAGATTGAGAAGCTTGAGAAGTTCCTCGGCGGTATCAAGACAATGAAGAAGCTCCCTGCAGCTCTCTTTATCGTAGACCCCCGCAAGGAAAAGATTGCTGTTGCTGAGGCTAAGAAGCTCAATATCCCGATCGTTGCTATTGTTGATACAAACTGCGATCCCGATGAGGTTGATTACGTTATCCCCGGTAACGATGACGCTATCAGAGCTGTAAGACTTATCGCAGGTGCAATGGCTGACGCTATCATCGAAGGCAGACAGGGTGAACAGAATCTTCCTGAAGAATCTGAAGAGGAGGCAGAATAATATGCCCTTTACCGCTCAAGACGTTAAAACTCTCCGTGAAATGACCGAATGCGGAATGCTCGACTGCAAAAAAGCTCTCATCGAAACCGATGGCGATATGGAAAAAGCAGTTGAATTCCTTCGTGAAAAAGGTCTTGCATCCGTTGCAAAAAAATCCGGCAGAATCGCAGCAGAAGGTCTTGTTCTTGCATTCACCGATGCAGAAAAGAAAGTTTCCGTTGCAATCGAAGTTAACTCCGAAACCGACTTCGTTTCCAAAAACGAAGATTTCCGTGAATTCGTAAAACTTGCAGGACAGGCTGTTATCGACAACGATCCTGCAGACGTTGAAGCTCTCCTCGCATGTGTTGTTGACGGCAGAACCGTTAACGAACATCTTCAGGACAGACAGCTTAAAATCCGTGAAAACCTTAAAGTTCGCCGCTTCGTTCGTTATGAAGGCGATGTTGCAACTTATGTTCACGGCGGCGGCACCATCGGCGTTATGGTAAAATTCACCACCGATGTTGCAGACAAAGAAGGTTTTGCAGAATACGGCAAAGACGTTGCAATGCAGATTGCCGCAGCAAACCCCTCTTACATCTGCGAGCACTGCGTTCCCGCAGAAGTTATTGCTCATGAGAAAGAAATCCTCTTTGCTCAGATCAGCAACGACGAAAAACTTGCAAACAAACCCGACGCAGTTAAAGAAAAAATGGTTGAAGGCAGAATCGGCAAATTCTATAAAGAAAACTGCCTCATGAACCAGGAATTCGTCAAAGATCCTGATTTCGACATCAAAGGCTACACCGAAAAAGTTGCAAAAGAACTCGGCGGTTCCATCAAAATTGCTGAATTCGTTCGCATGGAAAAAGGCGAAGGCATTGAGAAAAAACAGGAAAACTTCGCAGACGAAGTTGCCAAACAGATGGCAGGCAAATAATTCAGCCTTAATGAATTAAGTGCGTTATGACAGAAGAATATAAGTTGTATTATAATTTATATTCTTCTGGATTTTATTAAAGCGTAAATTGCAGAAAATTACAGGGAGGTGCATTCATATGAGTTTAGTCGAAACCGTAAAGAATGCCGGTATAGTCGGTGCGGGCGGCGCAGGTTTTCCTACCCATGTAAAACTGAACGCTAAATCCGAGTACTTCATTGTCAACGCAGCAGAGTGTGAGCCCCTTATCGAAACCGATAAGTTCCTCATGCGTACCAGAGCAGCAGACCTTGTAAAAGGTGTTGACATGATCGCAAAAGAACTCGGCGCTGACAAAAAGTACATAGCTCTCAAAGCAGCATACAAAACCGAAATTGCTGCTCTCGAAGCTGCTATTGCTGAAGCCGGAAGCGACATCAAACTCCACAAAATGGGCTATTTCTACCCGGCTGGTGACGAGCAGGTAATCGTTTGCGAAATCACCGGTAAATCTGTTCCCGAAAGAGGAATTCCGCTTATGGTAGGCGCTGTTGTAGACAACGTCGGTACTGTTCTCAACATCGTAGATGCTTTTGAGGGCAAACCTGTTACCGATAAATTCCTCAGCGTTGTCGGTGAAGTAAAACATCCTGTTATGCTTTCCGTACCGCTCGGAACTTCCGTTCGTGCTTGCGTAGAAGCAGCTTGCCCCACCATTTCCAACTATGCAGTAATCATGGGTGGACCTATGATGGGTGGCGTACATGACCAGGAAGAGGATATCGATAAGCTTGTTATCACCAAAACCGATGGTAACATCATCGTTCTCCCCAAAGATCATCATCTTGTAACCTGGGCACATCTTAAAGCTGAATCCATGAAGAACAGAGCAAAATCCAGCTGCATCCAGTGCCGTATGTGCACTGATAACTGCCCCAGATATCAGATCGGTCATGATATTGAACCTCATAAGATTATGAGAAACCTTTACAGAGTTAACATGATCACCGATAATGACGAATTCCTTCGCGTATTCGGACATGCAATGAACTGCTGCGAATGCGGTGCTTGCGAACTCTTCTCCTGCCCGATGCACCTTGCTCCCAGAAAAGCAAACGTTTATATCAAGAACGAGCTTCGCGCAAGAGGAATCGACGTTCCGAAGAACATGGAACCTCAGGAAAGACCTGACCGTGAAGTCAGAAAGATTCCTACCAACCGCCTTGCAGCTCGTCTTGG
>CALAQQ010000035.1 GCA_937888485.1 uncultured Clostridia bacterium | reverse complement strand
GTGCCGCTGGTATTGTTTACCCTTATAGGGTTATTATTCAAACCACGTCCTTTCGGGCGTGGTTTGTGATATTATGTTTTAAATTGAATTACAGCTTCATTGCAACATCCCATGCGCCCCAGATAACTGTACGGAGATTGCCGACTTTTGCGGCATCACCGATAACATGGATATGCTTACCCTTGGGTGCAAGGGGAGTGGGTACATAGCCGACAGACATGATAACGGAGTCTGCGGGAATGTCAAATACTTTACCCTCTTTATCCTTAACCTTAACGCTGCCTTTGTTGATTTCGCAGAGTGATGTTTCAAGATGAACAGGAACTTTATTTGTCTTGAAGAAATCTCTGAGATAGCTTGTGTTTGCAAGTGCAACACCGGGAGTGGTTACAAGGTCATCCTGCATTTCAACGATAGTGGGTTTCTTACCGTTAAGATAAAGTTCATAAGCGATTTCACAGCCTGTAAGACCGCCGCCGATAACAGTAACATTTTCACCGACTTCTGCATTGCCGAGAAGGAAATCAACAGCTTCAATTGCTGTGTCTGCACCCTTAACGGGAATCTTTCTTGCCTTTGAACCTGTTGCAATGATAACTTCATCTGCACCGAGAGAGTTAACGTCTTTGATTTCTGTGTTCATCTTAACTTCAATGGGAAGCTTTGCAACCTCACGGATATACCATGCGATGAGGTCGCGGTCTTTTTCTTTGAATGAGGGAGCGGCTGCAGCAATGAATACACCGCCGAGCTTATCGCTCTTTTCATAAAGAGTAACTTTATGACCGCGTTTTGCACAAACGATAGCAGCTTCCATACCGCCGATACCGCCGCCGATAACAGCGATCTTCTTTGATTTCTTTGCAGGCTTGATGCTGTATTTCTTTGACTGCATTGTCAGGGGGTTAAGTGCACAACGTGCAAGGCCCATTGTGTCAAAAAGATCCTGAGTATTTGCATGACCCTTTGAGGATGAGAAGTTGAAGCAACCGCTGTGGCAGCAGATGCAAGGTTTGATATCTTCAAGTCTGTCTTCGATAATTTTTGTAATCCATTCGGGGTCGGTAAGGAACTGACGTGCAACGCCTACGCCATCGATTTTGCCTTCTGCAACAGCCTTTGCACCGACATCGGGTTCCATACGGCCTGCGCAAACAACGGGGATATCAACAAATTTCTTGATGTGAGCAACATCTTCAAGGTTGCAGTTCTGAGGCATATACATGGGAGGATGAGCCCAGTACCATGAGTCATATGTACCGTTATCAGCGTTAAGCATGTCGTAACCCATATCCTGGAGATACTTTGCAGCTTTTTCTGATTCAGCCATATTACGGCCGACTTCTTTATAATCTTCGCCGGGCATTGCACCTTCGCAGAAGCCCTTCATTTTTGATTCAACCGAATAACGGAGTGAAACAGGGTAATCCTTTCCGCAAGCTTCCTTGATAGCCTTAACAACTTCAGCAGCAAAACGGTATCTGTTTTCGAAACTTCCACCGTATTCGTCTGTACGTTTATTGAAGAATTCAATAGCAAACTGGTCAAGAAGATAACCTTCATGAACAGCGTGAACTTCAACACCGTCAACGCCTGCATCACGGCAGAGTTTTGCGGTTTTTGCAAATGCTTCAATGATTTCATGAATCTGCTCAACAGTCATTTCGGGGCAGATAATATCATGTGCCCAACGTGAAGGCTGGGGACTGGGAGAAGCAAGCTCGTGCGAAGTGTCAAGAATAGGCTTCACCAGTTTACGTAAAACTTTATTTTTATGAAGAGGAGCAACAAGTTCAGTAATAGCCCATGAGCGACCCATACCTGCTGTAAGCTGAACAAAAAGCTTTGCACCTGTCTTATGGATTTCATCCATGAATTCCTTGAGTTCTTCAAACATCTTGGGATTCTGCCAGAGCCATTTGCCCCAGAATGTATCACGAAGGGGAGCGATACCGGGGATAATAAGACCAACATTGTTGTTTGCTCTTTCAAGGAAAAGCTTGGCAGCTTCCTTATCAAAGTGGCATCCGCCGAGTTCAAACCAACCGAAAAGTGATGTACCGCCCATGGGACACATAACAATTCTGTTCTTTATTTCAACGTTGCCTATTTTCCACGGGGTAAATAATGCTTCATACTGCTTATCCAATGAAAAACACTTCCTTTACAGATTTTTGTTAACATAAATAACCGATTATATAATAAATTAATTGATGCTTTATGTCAAGATATTATTGATATTCTTTGTCTGTTTTTGTATGTAAAAATGCCGATTGGTAAAATCCAACCGGCATAATATTCAGTATTAAAGTGTTGAACCGAAATCGGTGACGATTGACTGACCTGTAATTGCTCTGGATTCATCTGACGCAAAGAAGAGAAGCATATTTGCAACATCTTCGGGCATACAAGGCTGAACTTTAAGGTCGTTATGCTTCATCATCTGACCGAAAATATTCATATCCATATTTGCAGGGTTCATACCTGCTACCATAGGAGTAACGATTGTTCCGGGGCAGATTGCATTACAACGGACATTTGTGCCGGCGAAACGAAGAGCAGTGTGACGTGTAAGACCGATAACCGCAGCTTTTGATGCAACATACGCTGCACCGCCGCAACCCATAACGCCTGCAACCGATGCAACATTAACAATTGAACCGTAGCCTGTTTTTGCCATTTCGGCTGAAACAGCACGCATCATGCACATTGTTCCTTTTGTATTGATGTCGATAACCTTGTTCATATCTTCATCGCTGAAGCTGTCGATAGCTTTGAGACCGTTATCGAGAACACCTGCATTGTTGATAAGAACATCAATTTTTCCGAATGTATCGAGGGTTTCTGAAACGATTCTCTTTGCATCTTCATCCTTTGAAATATCGCTTACAACAGGAAGAACTTCTCCGCCTGCTTCTTTAATCTGAGCTGCAACCTCAAGAAGGGGTTCTTCGCGGCGGGCAGTGATAACAACCTTTGCACCTTCTGCGGCGAATTTCAGAGCTGTCGCTGCACCGACGCCTGAGTTACCTCCTGTGATAATTGCGACTTTACCTTCAAGACGACCCATAATGTTTACCTCCTAAAATTTTTAAAAATATAAAATTTGTTATTTCGATTTTATAACTGATTCAGTTCCATTCTTTGTTCATAACAACAAAGTTCATTCTTTCCTGAATGCTCGGACCGCCATGACCTGCGCCTATTCCGCCGTGATCTGAAGTGACGATAATAAGCCAATCTTCAGTTTCATATGTTTCTCTTGCTTCAATTGCTTTGATAACTTCGTAGCCGTAATTATCTTCGGTTCTGAATCCGTCTTTATAAGCGGGATTGTTGAAAGAGAAGCCAAAATCGTGACCTGCAGAATCCGTGTCTTCATAAATTATAAGCACAAAGTCTGCACATTCTGTGCTGGTTATTTCTTCCATGGCTCCTGTATGAATATCTGATTTGTTTTTACGAAGGATGAAATCGATATCAATATTGTTTTCTTCACAATATGTTTTTTCATCTTTGTATGTTGAGTTGCTGTTTGTAAAATGACCCTTCCATTTTGTGATGAATGCAGCGTTATCGATAACATCTTCCTCAATAAGTGATGTCATAAGCATTTTCGGCTCAACTGTTTTGGTTATACCGTTGCCTGTTATACCGTGAATATCAGACCATACACCCGTAAGCATTGAGCACCAGCCGGGAGCGGTTGAAGTTGCCTGAGTGTTTTCGGCAGGATAATTCACACCGCCGCAATATGTAAGATTGATTGAAGCACCGTCTTTAAGAAGATAGTTTATTGCACCGTTGTCTTGTTTCTCTGCAAGGATATCTGCACGGCAGCCGTCATAACCGATAACAGCAACCTTCTTTTCGGTTTTACCTTCGGGTAATTCAGCTTCAAAATGTTCTTTGATAATGCCGTAAACATCGGTGAAAGGATAAGCGGTTTCAATGGTGTTTTCGTAGCCGACTGATGCAACATTCTGTCTGTATAATTCTTCGGTATCATTATCGTCTTTATGGTATCTTGTGAAATATATTGCAAGAGCGCCTGCGATAATTCCAAAAATAACCACTACGGAAACAATCGAAAGAGTAATCTTTTTTTTGCTTTTCATAATACTTACTCCTTAATATTAAGTTTTTGAAGAGTGTTATTTGTATAAGTTTAACATTTATTTTTGTCTTTTTCAAGTGATTTGGTTAATAATTACAATTTATTGGTAATTATCTATTGTTTAAGATTTCTTTTTGTGGTACAATGGTCGAAACAAAACACGCGATTTTCCGGCTTAACGGACGTTGTGAAAGATTCGAATATATAAAGGGGAATCAGTATGGTTTACAGTTTTTATCATATTACTGACGTGCATTATTTCAGTAAAAAGAATTTCAAGTGTGATTGGCGCACATTTCCTCAGCCGAGTACACAGATATGTATTCTCAAAAGTGAAGAAGCTTTTAAAAAAGCTCTGGAAATTATCAGAGAAGATAAGGAAACTGACACTGTCATTATCACAGGTGACCTTACGGATCACGGCGAAGAATACAGCCATGAAGAGGTAAGAGACATTCTGCAGGAATTTACAGAAATGGGAGGCAATCCCTTTGTTTATACTGACAATCACGACTATCCTTATTTTTCGATTCATGGATTTGGTGAAAACGGAGAAAAGATTCCTATGGAGCATTTGCCGGAAGATGTGGTGAAAGAGATGTACCGTCCATTCGGCAGAGAAAAAGCCTTTGACACATTTGATGACGGCACAACATATATCGCAGAGATTTTACCCGGTCTTTATCATATAGCTATGGGATACGATGCAGAAGATAAAGAATCTCTGCATTATCCGTATTTTTCTGACGAACTTATGGCATGGGTAAAAGGACATACAGAAAAAGCGAAGGGAAAGGGCGCTACCGTTATTTGCAGTACCCACCGACCTGTTGTTGCGCCTTCTCCTGCTTATGAGGTAGTTGGTAAAGGGCACACTTTTCTTAATGGTGATAAAAGCTTAAAACAACTTGCCGATATGGGTATTCGTCTTTTTTTCAGCGGTCACTCTCATATTCAGTGTATGAAAAAAATTGTAAGTGAACAGGGAAATAAAATTTATAGTGTGCAGACATCGTCGCTTGCTGGCTTCCCGCCCAAGATGAGAAAGATAACTGTCAATACAGAAAAGGGTACGGCTGATATCCGTACAATAGATATAGATCTTCCCGACCTTGGTATGACGTTTACCGAATATGCAAGGAAAGGGTTTCTTGGCATTATAGAG
>CALAQQ010000034.1 GCA_937888485.1 uncultured Clostridia bacterium | reverse complement strand
GAGACGTAACATCAGAATTGACGCCACCGTTTCCAGAAGATTTTACAAAGGTAACTTTATGTTGATATGCCACATGATCTATCCATTTTTCAACTTCATCATAATAAGAGGTTCTAGGGCTATCATCTCCTAAACTGAAATTTATTACCGAAACACCTTGGTTTATTAACCTTTCAACCTCACTGTATATTGTGCGTCCTGCGTTTGAATCCATATATGTTGCAAACATTTGAGCATTTGGAGCAACACCGTTCGATCCACAAATAATTCTTGCAACCGTTGTTGCATGGGAACTAATGGTTCCATTAGGGAAAATATTTGTTATTTGAGAAGAGGTTAATTCGGAATGTGAACCTACATTACCGCCATCAAGAAGTCCTATTTTTACACCATAACCATCAAAACCTAATGTGTCTCTAGTATAATCAGCTTGTACTGTTGACATAGCACAACTCAATTCTGGTTTAAACTCTCCCACATCATTCAAGTCAACAAAAATTATATTTTCTTTTTTAAGCAGACCAATCAGTTCAACCAAAGTGAAGTCAGCAATAACAATTGGAGACAAGGTACTTTTAAATGTTATTGAGGAGTTTGAAATTCCTGCTATCCGCACCTGTTCAGAGTTATATTTAGAATATGCTTCTTTAAAAAGTTGACGTTTAGTATATGTCAAATCATTTTGCATTTTTAAAACTTCTAATCGTTCAGCTTTTGTTGCTTCTTTGTAGTCATTTATTGCCGTGGTGTATGCTGTTCCTGATAAATCAAATACAGCTTCGTTAATAGCCGGGACTGCATCTTCAGCTTTTTTTATATCTTCCTGCGTATATCCGACATTCTTTTCAGCTTTGGCACTGATTGCTTCTGTATCAATATTTTCGAACCAAACCATTACAGAAACAGTATCATCATCGTCCATCGTTTCTATTGCTATTGCTAGTTCTTCAGATATTTTGTTTTTTGATGTAACCGCTGTTTCAGGAGCAATAATTGCCGTAGAATATGAAAACGATAAATTGAACAGCAGAACAATCGCAACCAAAACCGATATAATTTTTCTTGATTTTTTAAGCATTTTAAATCCTCCTTAATTTATAAAAACGTTAATTATTATAGTTTTTATCCAAACCATCGGAATCACCACTTTCACCTTGTTATGATAACAGATAATCAATAGCTTTTTTCAATTTCTTTAGTTATCGTGTCTGCTGCACCGCCTGAACCGTAAATAACATATTCAACGGTAACTCTGTATGTACCAGTTGAAAGCAACTGGACTGAATGAGAACCCGAATACTTATAGTTATAAATGGTATCAACCCATTCATCATTTGTTTGACCAATATCAACACGGCTCCAAAATATACCCAGCGTTCTTTTCTCAATATAGGTTGTAATAACTGCTTTAGTTGTTACATTTTGAAAACCGTTATACATATTGTTGATTGTTGCAACACCACTTGAAGAAACAGATACCGTACTGTTTGTTGTCACAACATTGTTATAACAAGGAGCAATTTCGTCTTGCATAGCAGCTTTTGCAGGAACGAAAACAATCAGCAGGAGAAAAACATTTGCTAACACTAAGGAAATCATTTTTTTGAGGGTATATTTTTTCATAGTAATCAACCTTTCTTTATTGATATTTTTTACCCCTTTGATAAATACAACACATTAAATCACCAAATAGGGGACAAATTTCTCGAAAAAAGTTAAATTTTTTTCAAAAATAAAAAGCAGCCGATATCGACTGCTTTGAAATCTTATTTTATTGATTCAACCAACTCTAAAAAGGCATTTTTTTCAATGTCGCCATAATATATCAAAATCAATGAATATGTTTCAGAAACCCAATTTGCCTGAACATAATCTTGCTCGATTCCCTCATAAAGAAAAAATTGTGTTTTGCCAATTTGTTCAACCGTTGTCTTTCCGTGTTCGTTATCTACACTGAGTGAATTTCCATCGGTAATTGATTGGGTTAAAATAATAATATCTCCGGTATTTATATTCGTATACTCGGTATATACTGTGCCACCTTCATTGTTTTTTACTGTTAATTCAAATCCCTCCGGAATTTCAGAAAAAGAATACTCATATTCAATTTCTTGTGAAATATCTCCCGAAAAGCCAAAATCAATATGCTCTTCAAAAAATTCAAGAACAAAATTCACAATAGGTTCTCTTATAGCACTCACACTCATCAAACCTGCAAATATTATTAAAACTGCTGCTATAACCGTTATAATTCTTTTTGAAATTCTGACTGTCGGATAGGTACAATTTCGTTCAATCTTTTTGAAGAGTTTATCCATTTTCTTATTAAATCGTTCGGAAAACTCATACTCTATATCTTCCTCGTTAGGAATATAAGCGAATTCTTCCGATGCAACCTCTCGAAATGCATTAAACAATTCTTCTCTTGTCATATAGTGACTCCTCCGTTAATTGAAAGCTTTTCTAACAAAAGTATTTTACCTCTTAACAATTGCTTTTTTACAGTTTGCTTGTTTCGATCTAAATGTTCGGCAACTTCAGGAATAGTCATACCGATAACAAAATGAAGATAAAGAACATCTTCATATTTTTTATCAAGACTTCTTATTGCGTATAAAACCTCTTGATACGATATGTTATTGCAAATCATATCAAGAAACTCGTTATCGTTTATATCATCTTTATTAAGCATATATTCGCTTTCGTGAAGCGATATATGCGGTTTAGCATCTCTCTTTTTGTTTAACGCAGAGTTTTTTGTTGCTTTGAGCAGATAATTGTTCATATCCTGTTCGTTCTTGATGTTCTGAAGTGACTGCATATATTTTTCAGCAATGTTACAAAACACATCATGTACCAAATCTTCTGCATCATCTTCGTTCTCAAGAATAGCAAAAGCAAGTGTAAGCATCTGCTTCCTATGAGCATAATATATTCTTTCAAACAGCTTGCGGTCATTATCATTGTCAATAAGACTTAAATAAAAAGCTAACATTGTTACTCCTTTTTTACCCCGCTATATATTACAACACATAAAATCGGTAAACAGGGTACATTTTTTTGAAAATTTTATGTAATTTTTGAAAAACAAAAAACCACCTATTTATATATGACGAAAATCGGCAATTGTTACGCTGGATTTTCAAAAGTTTACAAAAATTTCATATTTAAAACGGATATTTTCGAATTAAATAATTATACCACAACATTGTTTGTTTTTCTACCCATTAAGCAACATTGCGGTTTTAGGATGCATAATCGTTAGTTTTTTTATAAAAAAATAAGCTAAAATGCAAAAAACGGTCACAATCTTCTTGGGTGATGATTGTGACCGTTAGTGTAAAATTTTCCGTTAATAGAAATTGTTACTGGGATTATCTTTCTTCTCTACCGTGATTGACGTTTTCTTTCGGCTCGGAGTTGATTTGTACTTTGATAGCTTTTGTGATACTGAACGGGAATCGTTCTGTTCGCCGAGGAAATAATTGACATCACGGATACTGTAGTTAAATCTTGAAGTAACAAGCTCTTTTCCGTTACTGCGAATAATCTGACTGCTCTGTACTTCTTTATCGTAGCGAAGTTTAAGCTGTTCCTCACGAAGCTCGGCAGGGTCAAAATCGGTTGCTCTTTCTTTCATTTCTTTGTACTCCGCAACAGCCTTTTCAATTTCATCCGAATATTTCTGTTCTTGCTTTGAAATAACATCAAGTTTCTTTTCCAAAGCAGCAACATAAGACTTTACATTATCTATAGTGTATGTTTCGGTGCAATAAAGCCTGTTTAAAATGACTTTCTTTTCGGTTCGCAGTTCTTCAAGTTCTTCTGTGAGTTCGGATATCCTCTTTGCAAATTCTCGGTGCTTTAAAATCATAATCACGGGAATTGATTGCTTTTCTTTAATCAAGGCTTTTCGCTCGGATGTCTTTTTCTTAATCTCATCAACAATATCTTTGTAGCTTTCAAGTTCGGGAGTTATGCTTCTTAATGTTCGTATTATCTCGTTATGCTCAACAAATCCCGAAAGAATCTTGTAGCGTAAAACAATGAGATTCATTCGTATGCTTTCCAATGCTTCTGCAATAGCGGGAAGTGTGTTTGCAACAGCTTTCTTTAATTTTGCAAACTCGGATTTGAGAGTTCTCAATAATCGGTTGTCAGCCTTTATCTGTCTGTTAAGTTCGCACCTTTCGGAAATTATGCCCTTTTCCTCAAGCCTTCTAGCAATTACTCCTTCGTGAACGGTAGGCTGTTCATCAAGACCTCTTTCAGAATGACTGCGAGAATCAATATGGTTTTCGGGTTCAAGATATTTGTTTACTTCGTCTGCCCACACTTTACGCCATAATATAAGCTGCTCATCGCTGTTCCATCGCTCGGAGATGGGATTCTGTCTGCCGTACTTGGTGCTTTTGGGATATTTTGATGCTCTTTCGTAACCTTCCGCTTGTGATGGCGGAAGGTATTTCTTTTTGCCGTTTACTATATACGGATACTGTTTCTCCCAACCGTCCGTAACGGCTTTTGCATATTCGGATGAAGTAAATCCCTTTTCTTCTCCGTTTCGTATGCAGAGATATTCTTTTTCTGTTTTGTGCTGCCACGTTCCGTTTTCATTAAGCGGTCTGACTGTCAGCATAATATGTGCGTGGGGATTGTGTCCGTCTGTGTTGTGAATTGCAACATCTGCACACATTCCGTCTGCAACAAAATTCTGCCGGATAAATTCCGTCAGTATCTTTTGCCAACCGTTTTTATCAAGCTCAACGGGAAGTGCAACAACAAATTCACGGGCAAGTCGGCTGTCTTTTGTTTTTTCAGTTTCTTCTACCGCATTCCAAAGAACGGCTCTGTCAAGCCATTCTCTCGGTGCATATTCGGGAAGAAACACCTGCTGCCAAACTAAACCTTGTTTTCGTGTGTAATCGTGATATATGCCGTCATAATCATTGAGTATCTGAGAACAGCTCATATATGCCGAAGCAGCAACCGCACTTCGTCCTGTGCCTCTGCTTATTACCTTTGCTT
>CALAQQ010000033.1 GCA_937888485.1 uncultured Clostridia bacterium | reverse complement strand
TGGCCGTTCACCCTCTCAGGCCGGCTACTGATCGTCGCCTTGGTGGGCCGTTACCCCGCCAACTAGCTAATCAGACGCGGGTCCATCTCACACCACCGGAGTTTTTCACACAAAACCATGCGGTTTCGTGCGCTTATGCGGTATTAGCAGTCATTTCTAACTGTTATCCCCCAGTGTGAGGCAGGTTACCCACGCGTTACTCACCCGTCCGCCACTAACTTTAGATCACTAGGTTTCACTAAAGTCCGTTCGACTTGCATGTGTTAGGCACGCCGCCAGCGTTCATCCTGAGCCAGGATCAAACTCTCTAAAAATCTTATCTAAACACCCGTAGGTGTCTAAATCATTCTTAGAGCATTAATCGCTCGTGATGTCCTCTGACATCTTTTTTCTCGTTTATTCGAGAATTACTGCTGTACTTGAAAGTACATACTCAAATTAATCTTCAAGGGTTTTTTCTATCAATCGTTGTTTAATTTTCAAGGTGCGTCGCATTCCGTTCTTGCGGAGTGCTTGAATAATATATCACAACCATTTCACTTTGTCAACACTTTTTTTCGCTTATTTTTATCCTTCTTCTCAACTCTTCCGTGTGTTTAGTTTTTTGGGCTTCCCTTGGACTTTTTTTATTATTGTAATTAATATTCAATTAATTTTTTTATTTTTTCGATTATTTCAATAATTTTAAATTTCATTTCATATCTTGCAGGACTGCTGATTATTTCAGCACCGTCCTTTCCAAGTATAATTTCAGTGTTTGTTCTTTGAGCTGCGGCAGGCAAACACAGTGGCGGAAACATAACACACCACCAGTTATGTCCATTCCCTTTTCCGAGAATAACTTTTAAAGCAAGATATTCTCCTGCAGGCAAAGTAAAATTTTCATATTCACGTGTCTGAAAATATTCTTCCGTCAGAATTATCTCGGCTTTATAGTTATATCCGTTGTCCAATAAAACCTTATTTGCTGTTTTCAGGAGATCCTCTTTTTCCTTGTTAAGGCATTCTTTGGCATTTTTCACATTTACCGTTCCATCAAAGATTTCGCTTCCGCATGACAGAAGTGCATCTCTTACAAGCAGTTTTACTTTCTGATCTTCTTCGCTGTCGGAGTTTGCAAGAATATGAAGCCTTATAACATTGTTTCGTATCTCCCTGCAATCGACACCAAAACCAACAACCGAAAATACTATTGAAAAGACAAGTCCTATCGCTACCGAAATTTCAATCATCTGTTTTTTCTTCATAAAAATAACCGTCCTTTTATGTTGTAACAACATTCTTGGACGGTTTGTTTTCTTTTATTCAGTTTTAGGGTCAAGTCCGCCGATTTCATCACGTGCTTTGAACACATAGCCGTTCTGACTCAGAATATCCATGTGTGAAAGCGCTTCACCAGTCCCGAGTGCAACACAATTAAGCGGTGATTCAGCGACTGTTGTTTTTACCCCTGTTTTCCGTTCTATCATTTCGTCAATACCGTAAAGCAATGCACCACCGCCTGTAAGACGAATCCCCGATTCAGCTATATCCGCAGATAATTCAGGCGGTGTAAGTTCAAGAACGGAACGAACAGCCTCTGCAATTGTTTCAAGATGAGGTCTCATGGCAAGATATGCTTCGGTTGAACTGACTTCTATGCTGACAGGCATGTTTGTTATAAAATGCTTGCCTTTTACAGTCAGACCGAGTTCAACATCGCGAAGATATGAACAGCCTATCTGTTTTTTTATGAACTCACCCGTCTTATCGCCAAGAACAACATCTCTTTCACGCCTTATCTGACGGACAATTGCCTCATTAAGCGCATTACCGGCAACTTTAATTGAGCGTGAAACAGAAATACATCCCATTGTTATAACAGCGATATCAGTTGTGCCGCCGCCGATATCAACTATCATGGTACCGACAGGTCTGTTACTTCCGAGTCCCGCACCGAGTGCAGCTGCAAGAGGTTCTTCTATAAGACACGCTTTTGCCGCACCGGCAGCTGTTACAAGGTCAAGAATTGTTCTTTTTTCAAGGCTTGTTGCCATTGAAGGTACACAAACAACAACATTGGGTTTAAACACCATGTTTTTACAAATCTTTGAAAGAACATATCGAAGAATATGCTTCGTTGCAGTAAAATCGGATACAACACCATGCGACATGGGCCTGACAACACGGATTGAATCCGGATTTTTTTCAAGCATATCCCACGCACGCTTACCGACACCGATAAGCTTACCGCTTTCTTTTTCATAGGCGGCAACACAAGGCTCAGTCATAACAATGCCTTTGCCTTCAACGTAAACAACAATAGATGTTGTACCGAGGTCAATTCCTATATTTACACCGAGCATGTTTTCACCGCCTTCAGATTATTTTTTCTTTTTATACAGAGTTACCGCAAGCGCTATACAGTATATTTCTTTCGCACCATGCAGCCAGAGCATTTTGGCACACTCATTCAGTGTTTCACCTGATGTTGATATATCATCGCAAAGAAGGATTGTTTTATCCTTTACATCCGACGGATTCACAACATCAAAAACACCCGTAAGATTACCTTTGCGGAGATAATATTTTATTTCATGTTGAATTTTTGTATCGTATATCTTTGATAAAACATCGGTTTTATGTTCAACACCGAGATTTTCCGATATTCCTTTTGCAAGATAAAAGCACTGATTATATCCGCGCTTTTTTCTGCTCTTCTTTGTCATCGGAACTTCGGTAATACAATCAAATTCAACGCCCGGAAATCTTTCTTTGACGGTTTCGGACATTTCATAAGAAAATGCCTCCGAGCTTCTTAAGCCGTTTTTGAACTTGAAAATATGTACACCGTTCCTTACACAACCGTTAAAATAAAACGGTGCGGCAATTGAATCATAATATTTTTCAGCGCCCTTGCATGTACATTTATCTTTTTCGCGTCCGCATTTTCTGCAAACAACGCCCGTTATTCTCGGAAGTTCTTTTTCGCACTTAACGCATGACAGACGCTTTGCCGCAATAACCCTTCCGCAATATGCACATCTTCTCGGAAAAAAAGAATGAACAAACGCTTTTATAAGATTTTTCAATTTTCTTCACCAAGCATTATAAAGCTTTTGAGTGCGGAATAGCGTTTTGCCTTACTGTTATTATTAACCATTCTTTCGATTGTGTTTCTTGCACCTACAAGAATCATCAGCTTTTTGGCACGTGTTACCGCAGTATAAAGCAAATTACGGTAAGCAAGCTGTTCAACGACTCCCGTTACAGGCATAACAACCGCCTCGAATTCATTACCCTGACTTTTATGAACGGTAACGGCATACGCATGTTCAAGTTCCGTGCTTCCTTCAAAAGGATATTCCGCCATCTTATCATCAAAACGTATATATAATGTATGGGCAACTTCGTCTATCTTCTCAAGAATACCGATATCTCCGTTAAATACACCGAGACCGTCTTTATCGGAAGCTGACCATGGAATGTTATAATTATTTTTAGTCTGCATAAGCTTGTCGCCTTCACGGAAAATGCGCTGACCGAAGCTATGCTCACGTTTATGTCTTGCAGGAGGATTGATTGCCGCCTGCAGATGTTTGTTGAGATTAATCGTTCCCGCCTCACCCTTTCTCGAAGGGCAAAGAACCTGAATATCGTCTGTCGGAGAATATTTATATGCATTGGGAAGTCTTGTTGCACAAAGTTCGGTAACGGTTTTCGCCGCAGAAAACGGCTGATTCCTTTCCATAAAGAAAAAGTCCTTATCCGTTCTCATTATTTCGGGAAACTCACCCCGAACAATTTTATGAGCATTGGTAACAATAAGACTTTCCATTGCCTGACGAAAAACCTCTTTCAGTTCAACAACAGGAAGAGCTTTTGAATTTATCATATCATGAAGAACATTACCAGCACCTACAGGGGGAAGCTGGTCGGAGTCTCCGACCATAACAAGTCTGCAACCGATGGGAAGTGCATCAAGCAAACTCGAAAAAAGAACAATATCAACCATTGAAAGCTCATCTATGATAACTGCACCGACATTCAGAGGATTTCGTTTGTTACGCTGAAAAACGGGTTTGTCATTTCTGTCCCATTCAACCTCAAGCAAACGGTGAATTGTGCAGGCTTCTCTGCCCGTAAGTTCACTCATCCTTTTTGCGGCTCTGCCGGTCGGTGCCGCAAGAGCAACCTCAAGCCCCTGTTTTTCAAAAACTCTGAGTATTCCCCGAAGGGTAGTTGTTTTACCCGTACCCGGACCGCCTGTAAGGATAAGTATTCCTCTTTCAACGGCAAGCTTAATTGCAAGACGCTGCATATCATTATAGCATACACCGCCGATAAGCTCGGCATGATTTATCTGTTCGTCAATATTATCAAGACATTTCGGAGCAAACCGCTTCATGAAAAGAACGGTATTTGCCGCTTTTTTCTCAGCGTCATAGATTTCGGGAAGAAATATAAATTCTCTGCCGTAAATCATATCCGAAACAAGCTGTTTTTGTTCAATTAGTTTATCAAGCTGAATTTTCGTATCATCATCTGAACAACCGAGAAGAGATACACAGGGCGGAATAAGCTTTTCACGCGGGAGGCAGGTATGACCGTTATAAAGATTATGTCTTACAACATATAAAATTCCCGCCGCTATTCTGTATTCATCCGCAGGAGGAATGGGAAGTCTTTGTGCAATTCCGCACGCCTTTTCAAAGGTTATTCCTATCCCCTCAGAACAAAGAAGATAAGGATTCCTTTCAACGGTTTCAACAGACCTTGAACCGAATATTTTGAACACCCTGAGACATTCGGAGGTTGTCATGCCGTACTTTTCAAGTGCAATAAGAGCTTCTCTTTCAGCGGCACGTTTTCTGAACTCATCGGAAATTTCCTTTGCTCTGTCACGGGAAATACCCTTGATTTCAGAAAGACGTTTTGGCTCATTTTCAATTATATAGAATGTTTCATCGCCGAATCTCTCGACAATTTTCTGAGCTGTTCTTTCTCTTATTCCCTTTATGATTCCGGATGAAAGATATGAAAGCATTTCGGCAGCCGTTCCGGGCATTTCACGGACACAGCCTTCTATTTTCAGTTGTTTGCCGAAAGTGGGATGAACAGACCATCTGCCGGTAAAAGTAACTCTTTCACCGCAGTAAAGCTCACCGATGTTACCGGTTGCAGTAAAAAGTTCACCGTCACTTGAAAACTCAAGAACGGTGTAGCCGTTTTCACTATTCTGGAATGTTATGTACTCCACAACACCCGTTACGGTAACAAATTCTTCCATATCAATTTTCAAATTACTTTCTGAAAAGCTAATATGTGCCGAGTGAATCTGTAAGCCGAGTTCTGTCGTTTAAGGCAATCATCTGTCTACGCCGTACATTGCTGCACAGCTTTAGCCACCCTTCGGAGTATCGCCGAGCAAGCGACGGAATAAATCCTCCTCCAATCGGTGTTGCTTCGGATAGGGTTTGCAGGGCCGTGCGGTTCCCCGCACGCCGGTGAGCTCTTACCTCGCCTTTCCACCCTTACCTGCATAGCAGGCGGTATATCTCTGTTGCACTTTCCCTAAGGTCACCCTCGGCGGCCGTTAGCCGTTATCCTGCTCTGTGAAGCTCGGACTTTCCTCACGTGACACAAGTCACCCGCGACTGCCCAACTCACTCGGCACATACGTTATTATTCTAAAACACAATTGACTAAAAGTCAAACAAAATATATATCGGTTTAAAATAATTTACAAATAAAGTATTGTATATCACCAGAAGTTGAGTTAAAATGATTTCATTAACTGTGAAGGAGCATATTTAATGGAAGATATATATATTTCAAAAAACAGAAATCAACCCCGTGAGATTGAATTCGACTTTCTCAACGAAACTCCTCCTCCGATGCCTCCGCAGAATGAAAAACCAAAGAAAGAAAAAAAGAAACACCGTTTTCTGAAAATTATTGCCATTGCACTTGTTCTTATTTTTCTTTTCACCTGGGTATTCATTTTCATGTTTGCGGCTATGTCGGGATACACAAGAAACGACCTTGAATCAAACAAATATGCTTCGGCATTTGAACTCAAAAGCAGTCCTTTCGTTTCAAACATACTTCTTCTCGGTGTTGACGGAAAAGCCGATTCATCCTCACGTTCGGATTCAATGATACTTGTTTCGGTTGATTTTGCACACATGAAAATAAAACTCACTTCATTCCTTCGTGACAGCTGGGTTGAAATACCGTCAAAAGGCAAGAAAGCTAAACTCAATTCTGCTTGTTCATCAGGCGGACCTCAGCTTGTTGTCGACACAATAGAATACAATTTCGGCGTTGATATTGACCACTATGTTATGGTTGATTTCAATATGTTCACTCAGATAATCGATTCTCTCGGCGGAGTTACTGTTGAAGTCACCAAAAAAGAAGCCAAATTCATCAACAACACAACAAGACAGACAGTTGAAAGCGGCGAAAACGTTACACTCAACGGCGAAGAAGCTCTTGTTTATTGCAGAATCCGAAAACTCGATTCGGATTATATGAGAACTTTCAGACAGAGGAAGGTTATTTCAGCACTTATAAACCAGGCAAAAAAAGCAGGAATTTCTGCTCTTATTGAAACGATGAATAAAGTTTTCCCGCTCATTCAGACAGATATGTCGGCACTTGAAATCACAGGTCTTGCATATAAGGCAGGTATCGGAATTGCCGCATTTGATATCGAACAAAACCGGGTTCCGATTGATGAACATATGGAGGTCGGAACCAAAAACGGTCAATGGGTTGAAATTGTAGACATAGAAGCAGCAAAAGAGTATCTTCAGGACTATATTTATACAAACAAAATTAAAATTGAGGAATAATATTATGGATGTAACCTTCAGAAAATTCACAAAAAACGACAGAGATGTTTTTTTCTCAATGGTCAAGAAATTCTATGCACCTCCCGCAGTTCTTCATTTTCCCTCCGATGAGGTTATGATGTCAAGCTTCGATGCAGCTCTGGATATCCCCGATCTCGTCAAAGGATATATTTTTGAATGTGACGGCAAAACAGCGGGATATGCTGTTGTTTCAATGAAATTCGAAACAGAAGTCGGCGGTATGACTGCATGGATTGAAGAACTTTTTGTTGAAGATGAATTCCGTTCAAAGGGTATAGGTACTCAATTTTTTGAACATCTTAAATCAGAGTTTTCGGGCAAAATCAGACGAATCCGCCTTGAAGTCGGAGATGAAAATGACGGTGCCAAACAACTCTACAAGCGACTGGGCTTTGAGATGCTTGACTACCGTCAGATGGTTATTGACAAAGATTATTAATAGAAAACAGGCACTCCGAAAATGAACTTTACGGGTTTTATATATGTCAGCCTCGGTGACTCATGGAAATTTTCAGTGGGAGTTGCATGATAAACCATAAGAACTTCCCCGTTTTCACGGTAAAGAAAACTGCAATGGCCTGCACTCCATATGTTTTTATCGGGTTGATTACCCATAACTTTCATCACGCTTTTTGTCCATGATTTTCCGTTCATAACATCATCGCCCGATAAGGTGAGAAGTCCGAGAGAATAATGCCCCGAGCTGTAACCGCTCGCAGAATAAACGATATGAACATCCTCGCCGTTATACAAAGCGGCGGGGCCTTCGTTTACCCACCAACCTCTTTTCTCCCAGTTATATTCGGGTTCGGAAAGCATGACAGCGTTATTCTTTCCGTTTTCATTCGTTTTAAGAGTATATGGATTTTCCATTTCCGCAATATAAATGCACTGATGAGCAATATTCACGTATGCAGAGAAAACGTAATACAGTTTTCCGTCTTTGTGAAGATAAGTTCCGTCTATATTGTTGAGACCGTCTGGTGCAAGAATTCCTTTGAACTCATATTCACCCATAATATCTTCGGTTTTACTTTCGAGCACAAATCCGTAACGGTAATAATCTCTGTTTTCTTCAAATTTTTCAGCATATGGCATAGCACCTTTTTCAACGGCATTTTTATCAAAAAGTGCGCAGGAAACTATATACCATCTGTCGCCGATTTTATGAATTTCGGGCGCCCAGATATCGCCCGCTATACCGTCGTTACCCGACCAATAAACCGTTTTTCTTTCGGTTGCGGCTGTGTCGGTTACGCTGTTTATTCGGCTGATATCTATTCCGCCGCCTGTCGTAAAAGTATAATAGCAACCCGTTTCATCCTCAACCATAAACGGGTCGCCGCCGTTATTCTTATCAATGGGATAATCATATTCCGTAACGGTGTTTATTCCTAATAGCGACTGAAAAAACACAGCAATCGTTACCGCCAGAGTTACAATAAACTGCATTATATCTCCTCCCGTTCACATTATAAATAATTTTCTTTTCGTTTGCAACAGATTGGAAGATCAAAAATTTTACCGCCACAGAAAAATCTGCGGCGGTATTTTTTTATATGCTTGCAAGCTCTTTGTAATTTTCTTTAAGTGAAAAATAAAGCTTTGAATAGAGCGTGAAATTCTTCGAATATTTCACAGCGTTTTCTTCATTGGGGAGATATTCATTATCGCTGTATTTAACCATACTGTCTGCGGCTTCATAAACGTCGCCGTAAAGACCTGCACCGACTGCGGCAAGAACAGCAACTCCGAGTGCGGGGCCTTCCTTGGACTGAATCGTTCTGATTTTAAGACGGAACATATCACCGAGCATTTCTTTCCAGAGCTTTGATTTTCCGCCGCCGCCTGTAACGAGCATTGAATCGGGATTTATACCCATTTCATCAAGAACTTTGAGACAATCCATAAGCGAATAACCGACGCCCTCCATAACGGCACGGATAAAATGAGCTCTTGTATGCATGGCGGAAATTCCAAAAAACACGCCTCTGCAGTCCGGGTCAAGATGAGGAGTTCTTTCTCCCATCAGATAAGGCAGATAGAAAAGTCTTTCTGCACCGATAGGTATTTCTGCCGCTTTCTCATCCGTAATCTTATAAACGTCCTCATTCTTTGCAAGGCTTTCTTCCGTTTCTGCAAGGCAGAACTGATTCTTGAACCACTGAAGCGAAAGACCTGCCGCCTGAGTAACACCCATGACGTGCCATTTACCGGGAACTGCACAGCAGAAGGTATGAACTCTGCCCATGGGGTCAATTTTCGGTTCGTCGGTGTGAACAAATACAACACCCGATGTTCCGATTGTTGTGAACGCTTTTCCGTCACGGATAACGGCTGTACCGACTGCTGCTGCGGCATTATCGCCTGCACCTGCAACAATGAGAGTCTTTTCGGACAGTCCTGTTTCAGACGAAGCTTCCGTACTTACATGACCCGTAACATCAACGGATTCATAAACTTTTGCAAGCAAGGATTTATCAATTCCGAGTTTTTCACAAACTTCCTCCGACCAGCAACGGTTTTTGACATCAAGAAGCTGCATACCCGATGCATCGGAAACATCTGTTGCAAAATCACCGGAAAGTCTGAAACGGAGATAATCCTTCGGAAGAAGAATGTGTCTGCATTTATCAAAATTCTCTTTTTCGTGTTTTTTGACCCACATAATTTTTGATGCGGTGAAACCCGTAAGAGCAGGATTTGCAGTAATTTCAATGAGTCTTTCCTTGCCGATTATGTTGGTTATATCTTCGCATTCCTCGCCTGTTCTCTGGTCGCACCAAAGAATTGCGGGACGGATAACATCGCAGTTTTCATCGAGCATGACAAGACCGTGCATCTGTCCCGATATACCGAGAGAAGCAATGTTTTCGTTTGAAATTTCGCTTTCTGAAAGAACTTCATTTATCGTTTCCTTAGCGGCAACCCACCAGAGTTCAGGGTCTTGCTCCGCCCAACCGTTATGAGGCTGAGAAAGAGGATATTCCCTGTAAGCCGATGCAACAACATCACCTTCACGGCTGAAGATAACGGTTTTAAGACCTGTTGTTCCCAAATCTATACCGATAACATATTTCATATTATCACCCAAACATTATATTGTTGATAACGCTTTCAAGATATTCCTGTTTGCCCGAACCCGGATTTGCAGGCTTGCCCATTTCACAGGCATAATCGGAAAGTTCTTCGAGAGTAACATTTCCGCTTCTGATTTTCTGACCGATTCCACTGTTGAAGGATGAATATTTATCTGCAACAAAGCCGTCAATTCTGCCGTCTTCAATAATTTCAGCCGCCTTGATAAGACCGAGAGCAAAGGTATCCATACCGAGAATGAAACCGAGGAACATATCTTCGTGGGTATTGCTGGGTCTGCGGTTTTTGGCATCAAAGTTGAGACCGCCGTTTACGAAACCGCCGCTCTTGAGGACTTCATACATACACATTGTTGCTTCATAAACATCGAACGGGAATTCATCGGTATCCCAACCGAGAAGAAGGTCGCCTTGGTTAGCATCGATACTGCCGAGCATACCGTTGATTGCACTTATGCGAAGCTCATGCTGGAAGGTATGACCTGCAAGAGTTGCATGGTTTGCTTCGATATTCATCTTGAAATCCTTGTCAAGACCGTACTGTCTGAGGAAGCCGATAGCTGTTGAGGCATCGAAGTCATACTGATGCTTCATGGGTTCCTTCGGCTTGGGTTCAATATAGAAATCGCCGTCAAAGCCGATTTTTCTGCCGTAGTCAATTGCAAGACGCATAAGGCGAGCGATATTTTCCTGTTCAAACTTAACGTCGGTATTGAGGAGTGTTTCATAACCCTCTCTTCCGCCCCAGAAAACATAACCCTTGCCGCCGAGTTTAACTGTTAAATCAAGAGCTTTTTTAACCTGAGCGGCCGCAAAGCAGAATACGTCTGCGGAATTTGTGCTGCCTGCACCGTTCATAAAACGGGGGTCGGAGAACATATTAGCTGTTCCCCAGAGGCACTTGATACCTGTTTCATTCATCTTTTCGAGAATGTAGTCTGTGATTTCATCAAGTCTTCTGTTGGTTTCTTTTATATCGTCTGCTGCGGGAACGATATCGGCATCATGGAAGCAGAAATATTCAACGCCGAGCTTTGACATGAATTCAAAGCCTGCATCAACCTTTGCTTTTGCATGTTCCATTGTTCCGGGAACTGCACCGAATGTTTTTTCCGCCGTATCTCTGCCGAACATATCCGTTCCGCATGCGCAGAGATTATGCCACCATGCCATAGCAAACTTAAGATGTTCGCTCATTTTTTTGCCCATGATGACACGGTCTTTATCATAGTATTTGA
>CALAQQ010000032.1 GCA_937888485.1 uncultured Clostridia bacterium | reverse complement strand
TGTCACTGCTTTATTTGCGACGGAGGGCATGAAGAATGAATATGATTGAAAAAATAATATCCTATTTCAGCTATCCTTTCGTGCAGTATGCGCTTATCGCAGGAGTGCTTATCTCACTTTGTGCCGCACTTCTCGGAGTCAGCCTTGTACTCAAAAGATATTCAATGATAGGCGACGGTCTTTCACATGTTGCCTTCGGCGCAATGGCTGTTGCAACAGTATGCGGACTTGCACCCATGACTGTTACGCTTCCGATAACTATCGTTGCGGCAGTTATTCTTCTTGGTATAACAAGCAGTTCAAAAATCAAAGGTGATGCAGCAATTGCAATGATATCTGTCGGTACTCTTGCGCTCGGATATCTGCTTCTCAACATCTTCTCGGCATCACCGAATGTCAGCGGAGATGTCTGCACAACACTTTTCGGTTCAACATCAATTCTTACGCTTTCGGGAACAGATGTTATTCTCTGTGCAGTCCTCGCAATTGTTGTTATCCTTGTTTTTGTTCTGTTCTATCATAAAATTTTTGCAGTAACATTTGACGAAGGCTTTGCGTCCGCAACAGGCACAAACGCCAAGGCATACAACACTCTTATCGCTGTAGTTACGGCGGTTGTTATTGTTCTTGCAATGAAGCTTGTTGGCGCACTTCTCATTTCTGCACTGATTATCTTCCCTGCCCTGTCAGCAATGAGAATATTCAAGAATTTCTTCTCGGTTATAATCAGCTCAGCCATTATTTCGGTTTTATGTGCTGTTATCGGAATTTTTATCGCAATTCTTTATGGCACACCCGTCGGTTCAACAATAGTTGCGGCAAATATTATTGTTTTCATAATATGTATGTGCATTGGAAAAACTGCAAAAAAATAAAAAAGTCCGAGGTCAAGCCTCGGATTTTTTATTTGATATAAGCTTCAAGTCTGTAAATCGGCATGCCCATGGATGAAAACCTGTGTTCATATTCGGTTTCAATATTTCCTTCAAATTCACTGTTATGCAAATCAAGTGAAATGTTTTTAAGGCTGAAACCAAAACCTGTAAGCTGTTCAATTGAATATTCGAAGAAATGCATATTATCGGTTTTCTGATGAATCTCCGCACCTTTTTTGAGAATAACCTTATAGCTTTTCAGGAAGCGTTCATTGGTAAGGCGGTGGTTTGCATATCTTTTCTTGGGATACGGGCATGAAAAGTTAAGATAAATGCGGTCAATCGATTCAGGTTTTATGTATTTTTCAAGATACTCCGCACCGCAGCGAAGAAATCTGAGATTGGTTATGTTTTCATTTGTTGCCGCTTCGCTTGCCATAACAATAACATTGGCACATTTTTCAAGAGCAAGAACATTTATATCGGGATTGCGTTTTGCAAGCTCGCAGGCAAATCTGCCTTTACCGCACCCTATTTCAAGCACAACAGGATTGCCGTTACCGAAAATTTCTTCGGTATCAAGATATTCTTTCTTTTCGATAGCTGTCAGAAAATTGCAGTCATCACTGAAAAGTGTCATAACATTATCGCATTTTGCAAGACGCTCTTCAAGATGTTTTTTCTTTCTCATTCTCATAT
>CALAQQ010000031.1 GCA_937888485.1 uncultured Clostridia bacterium | reverse complement strand
GTAGCAGAGTTCGGTGGGAACGACCGCCCATTCGGCCCGGCGTGCATGACCGGCTTCGTTGCCGCACCAGCGGACGTCGGGACCGTGGTCGTTGAAGATGCAGGCGTTCGGCTGGTACTTGCGGATGAGAGCGATGTAGCGGTCGAAGTCGTAAACCTGCTTCTTTCCGTTCGGACCTTCGCCGCACGCGCCGTCAAACCATACCATGAACAGTTCGCCGTAGTTCGTGAGAAGCTCGGTCAGCTGATTGCAGAAATAATCGTTGTATTCATCCGAACCATACAGCTTGCAGTTTCTGTCCCAGGGGGAGAGATAAAAGCCGAATTTAAGTCCGTATTTTTTACAGGCATCTGCAAACTCTGGAATGTTTTTGAATGATTCTGCAAGTTCAACGATTTGATTTTTTATTTCAGAAATCTCAGCAAGAGATGGGGTTAAATCAATCGTTGGAGTTTCGTCTGATTCAATTCTTGATTGGTATTCAAGAAACGGCGTTGACGGCATTTTTGCCATCTGCCAGTCAAGTGAGATTTTCTTCCTTTCTTTTGAAGAGAGACTTGAACTTCTCAGATTCATTATGAAAAATAAACCCGACGGAATGAGCGTTGTTGCATCGGGACATACCGCTGATGATCTTGACACTCAGATTTATGAAGCCAATGCATTTATAAATGAAGGCATCGATGCATATGTATTTATTGCGAACCGTTTCGCAAAGCAGGATGAGGATGATTCCGTATTCCTCAGAAATTATGAGAAAATGGTTTCTTCAATTCCGGAAATCGGTCTTGGAGTTTATGAATGTCCATATCCTTACAAGCGTCTTATGACACCCGAAACCTTAAGACAGTGTGCTCTTGACGGCAGACTCAGATTCCTCAAGGATACATGCTGCCGTATCGGCGAAATTGAAGCAAAACTCAAGGCTGTTGAGGGTCTCGGACTCAAAATTTATAACGCAAATTCCGCAACTCTTCTTGAATCCCTTCGCGCCGGCTGTGCAGGTTTTTCGGGCGTTATGGCAAATTTCCATCCCGAAATTTATTCATGGCTTTGCAAAAACTACAAGACCGAACCCGAAAAAGCAGAGCAGGTTCAGGCTTTCCTTGCCTTTGCATCTCTTGCCGAATGTCAGATGTATCCCGTCAATGCAAAGTATCATATGGGACTTTGCGGAGTTGACATTGGCTATAATTGCCGAGTTAAGGATGCTTCATTATTCAGTGAAGGAAATAAGAAAGAAATCGAACAGATGTATACTGTTGAGAATATTTTTAAGAAAAACTTCAATATTTAACAAAAGTTAAACATAAATAGCTAAAAAAGATGTTGATTTATGTCTTATAATATGTTAACATTATATCGTATAATTTTGGCAAAATTTTTATTCTTGGAGGAATGAAAAATGGCACAGAAAAAGACAGTATTCCTTACCGGTGCTTCGGGCACAATGGGTTGGGAAAGTTTCAAGCAGTTCTATGCAAAGAAGAACCAGTTCAACATCGTTGTTCTCCTTCGTGACAGCGAAAAGAACAGAAAGCAGTTTGCTCCCTACATGAACGATCCTTGCGTTAAAGTTGTATGGGGCGACCTCAAGAAGTACGAAAGCGTTCTTGAATGTGTAACAGGTGCGGATTATGTTCTTCATGTCGGCGGTATGGTTTCACCCTCAGCTGACTATTATCCTATCAATACAATCAAGACAAACGTTGGCGCTGCAAAGAATATCGTTAAGGCTGTAAAGGCTCAGCCCGATCCCGATGCAGTTAAGGTTGTTTATATCGGTACAGTTGCTGAAACAGGCGAAAGAGATGACCCCATCCACTGGGCTCGTACAGGCGACCCCATTAAAATCAGCGTATATGACCACTATGCAACATCAAAGGTTCTTGCTGAACAGGTTTTTGCTGAATCAGGTCTTAAGCATTGGGTATCACTCCGTCAGTCAGGTATTCTTTATCCCGAAATCGTTAAGAATATGGAACCCATCATGTACCACGTTGTTATCAACGGTGTTCTTGAATGGGCAACAGTTGAAGACTCAGGCCGTCTTATGGTAAATGTTTGCGGCGACGATATCCCCGAAGAATTCTGGAGAAGATTCTATAACATCGGTTCCGGTGCTCAGTACAGAATCACAAACTTTGAATTCGAAAAGCTTCTTCTCGGTAAATACGGTCTCGGTCTTGGCGATCCCAGAAAGCTCTTTGACCCCGACTGGTTCATCACAAGAAACTTCCACGGTCAGTGGTATCTTGACTCAGATGTACTTGAAAGCTACTGCCATTTCCGTGCCAATATGCCCATTGAAGATTACTTCAAGAGCGTTATGAACAGAGTTGAATGGTTCTACAAGCTTGCAAAGCTTGCAAAGCCCTTCGCATTCGCTGTTAAGCCCTTCATGAAGAAGATTGCAAAGACTCCCGTTTACGGTACTCTTTGGTGGAGAGAAAACAACGTTACCGAAAGAATCAACGCTTATGTCGGCTCAAAAGAAAAGTGGGAAGCTATCGGCAACGACTGGAGCAAGGTTAAGGTTTACCGTCCTAACGATGATCCCAAGAAGGCTCTTGTTCTTGACCACGGTTATGACGAAACCAAAGACTTTGATTCACTCACACTTGAAGACCTCAAGAAGGCTGCTGCTTTCAGAGGCGGTGAATGCCTTGCAACCGAAATCGTTGATATGTATACTCCCGTTCTTTGGAAGTGCGCTCACGGTCATGAATTCATGATGTCACCCAACCTTGTTCTCAGAGGCGGTCACTGGTGCAACGAAGAGCTTCCCTCAACCCTTGAAAAGGCTGAGCAGAAGAAGTTCCGTTGGGCATACGATGACGAAGCAAAGGTTAACCCCTTCTTCGCTCAGGTATGGTATCCTCTTCACGACAAGAACGAAAACAACGTTTATACCGAAGAAATCTACAGAGATTTCAAGGAATACAAAAACTGATTATAATTACAAAGGTGTCTTTCTTCGGAAAGACACTTTTTTTATTTGTTTTTATATTGTAAGTTTTATATAATTATGATAAAATAAACTATATATAACTTATAAGGAGATTTATCGCTATGAGAATTCTCAGGGTGTTATTGATATTTTTGATTTGTATTTCTGCTGTTATTATGCCGTCATGCGGAGTGCTCAACAGTTTTACTGTCAACAACACAGAACTTAAAATCGGTCTTTCCGGAATAGCAGGTCAGTTTAATCCTTTTTACTGTGAAACCGAAGCTGACAAACAGATTGTTGCACAGACCGCAAGACCTGTTCAGAGAGTTGCGACAGACAATGCTCTTGTTAATCACAGCGGCGGAATTTCATATGAATTTACAGAAGACAACAAGGTTAAATACACTGTTTCCATTAAAGACGATATGATGTTTTCTGACGGAACAAATATTACAATTGATGATGTAATTTTCTTTTATCATTTTATTTCAGATGCAACCTATGACGGAACGTATAAAGATTGGTATCTCAACGATATAGAAGGTATCAAGGAATATTATTTTGACGATAAGAATTATAAGTCATCTATTGCTGACATTGAAAAAACAGTAAGCGATAAATATACTCACAAAACCATCGGCAAAGAAGATTATGTGAAATATCTTGTTGAAACAAAAATGGAAGGAAGGTTCAGCGGCGATATAAATTCGGCATCTCCTGCCGGAAATACATGGAAGGAATATTTCGAAAAGCTTGGTTATACTGAGGCGTTTAATGATTTGGGAATAAATCCTTCCGAAGAACAGCTTATAAAATTTATTGCAACTGTTGAAGCCGAAAAAAATCCCCTCGGTTATAATCCTGAAAATTGGTACAGAGAAAAGCTTTACAATAATTATATCCAAAAGAATTATTCCGACGGAATTGATGTTGCTGAAATTTCAGGAATCAAGAAGATAAACGACTATACGTGTACGGTTATTTTTAACTCAAATAATATCAATGCGGTTTCACAACTTAATGCTCTCCTTGTTTCGAAAAGCTATTATTCCGCTGAATATATCAAAGGGTCTGCAGATAAGGTTAAGGCACTTAACGGCATTTCCTCGGTTTGTTCCGGTCCGTATATTGTGACGGAATTTGACGGCGGAAAAGCAGTTGCAGCTTATAATGAATACTATACCGATGCAGGCTGCGATTTCAATCGGCTTGAGTTCATCGAAACATCAGCAGAAGATGCAATAAGCGATGTAACTTCAGGCAGAATCGATGTTGTTTCCGTTGATGCAACATCGACGGTTATCAGTTCACTTGCCGATAAGCCGGTAAGCTATTCAATCGCTAACAAGAAGGAATATATTTCCGCATTTTTCAACACAAGAACTCTTGAAACATCAGCAAGAATGGGTCTTATGGGACTGCTTTCGGTGAACAGCATTCTTGAAAGTGAAATCGGTTCGTATTATACAAAATTGATTCATCCCATAAGCATAAGATTTTCGGAATATCCTTCTCAGACAACAATTCCTTATTATACCGAAAAAACATTCGAGACTTATATGAGTTATGCATCAAATCCTATCAGCGAAGTTACAGCATATTATTGCGGTGATGAAAACAGTCTTGAATACAAAATTCTCAGTGCTTATAAAGATATTCTTTCCGAAAAAAAGATTACGCTTAAAATAGTGCAGTCCGATATGGTTGAAATGAGAAACGCTATTCTCTCAGGCAAGGCTGATATCTGGCTTGAAACCGTATCCGACGGAGCAACCTGCGATAAATATGAGTATTATAACAGCCTCGGAAAGTTTAATTATACTGCCGTGAATTCTGCGCAGATTGATGAAATGACAACCAGAATCCGTTCTTCAATCGGTTTTTCCGATAAAGCGCAGATGACCGAAACGCTTATGAAGCTTGTTATGGAGCAGGCAGTTGAAAATCCTGTTTGTCAGCTTCAGACAGTTACTGTTTATAATACAGAAACCGTTAATCCCGATTCTCTCGCAGGATTCGATGACTATGACGGATTTACCTATGTTATTCCCCACCTTGAAGAAAACTGATTTACGGAACGGGTGATTAAAATGTCAAAACTTTTTTCTGTTGCAAAAAAGACCGTCAATTCCGTTAAATACAACGGAGCAATCGAAGGAAACTATGATAATTCTGTTGCGTTGACACCTCCTATGGGATGGTCAAGCTGGAATCTTTTTCGCAATAAAATCAATGAAGATCTTATTTATGAAACTGCGAAGGCACTCAAAGAAAGCGGTCTCGCAGACTGCGGATATCAGTATGTCAATATTGATGATTGTTGGCAGTCATCAATGAGAGATAAAAACGGCAGACTTCAGGGAGATTTATCGTCATTCCCAAACGGGATGAAAAATCTTGTTGAAAGAGTCAATGCTCTTGGATTGAAGCTCGGCATATACAGCTCCAACGGCACTCTTACTTGTGAGGATTTACCTGCAAGCCTCGGTAAAGAAGCTCTCGATGCAGATACCTTTGCCGAATGGGGAATAGAATATTTTAAATATGATTTTTGCCATAATGTTCCCGTTTCCGCGCAGGCACCGAAAATTCTCGGAGTATCAGTTACCAATCCAAAAACCTTCAAGGAAACCGAATACAGTGTTTATGATGCTGTTTTGAGCGGTGATGCTGAAATAATTAACGAAAAGAAACTCAGTTATATTTCCGGACTTTCTTCAAACTCCGGTTCATGTGAATTCAGAAACATAAACGTTTCCGAAAGCGGAGAATACATTCTTACTGTAATTATCAGAAAATCGGGCAGATATACGAAACATCTTGATATTCTTGTTAACGGCAGGGATATTTACAGAACTGACCTTCCCGCAACAAAATCTCCATCGCCCGACGGTAAGCATCAGGTTAAAATCATGCTTAGCGAAGGTGTTAACACCGTTAAGCTTTTTAATTCTGTTGCCTCAAGACAGGACAGCGCTGCAATTCAGTATCAGATCATGGGTAATGAATTGAAAAGAGCGACAAAGGAATATGCAGAGAAAAACGGATGCGAAGAAAAACCGATAGTGTTTTCCATTTGTGAGTGGGGCAGAAACTTCCCGTGGCAATGGGGTTCAAAGGCAGGAAACCTCTGGAGAACAACTCCCGATATTTTGCCTAAATGGTTCTCGGTATTGGGAATATATGAGTTCAATGTTCTTCTTTATAAACATTCGGGTATCGGTTCATGGAATGACCCCGATATGCTTGAGGTTGGAAACGGTAATCTGACTTATGAAGAAAATAAATCGCATTTTACTCTCTGGTGTATGATGGCTGCACCGCTGATTCTCGGAAACGATATCAGAAAATTCATAAAAGCTGATGGCAGCGTTGATACCGAGAATCCGACCTATAAGATTGTTTCTAACAGAAATCTTATTGCTATTAATCAGGATGCACTCGGAATTCAGTGCCGCAGAATCAAATCAAACGGTGCAGAGGATATTCTTGTGAAGCCTCTTGAAGGCGGTGAATTTGCCGTTTGTCTGTTCAATAAAGCAAATTCTCTTGCAAGAATGGAGTGCTCCGTCAAGGATATAGTTACCATGCCATTTGTCGGAGTGGATTATGCTGATGAATACGAGGCTGTTGAACTTTGGAACGGTGATATTCTGACTGTCAGAGATAAAATTGAAACAAGCGTTCCGCCTCATGGTGTTAAAATCTACAGAGTGAAGGTTAAATAATATGTTTGAAAAAATAAAAGAAAAGTTTTCATACGGTAACGGAGCAGGGGATTATTCAATTCCTCTTGTCAGACTTGATGTAATGCCCGACAATACTCCTGAAGAGTTGAAATATCTTTATGACTTTTCCGTTGTGGATAACGGTCTTGATTATATCGGACATCCTGATGCGATTCTTTTTAAAGACGGCAGAATCCTCCAGGTATACCCCTCGGGTCACGGTAAGGGTGCGGTCAGAAGCAGAATAAGTACAGACGGCGGACTTACTTATACTTCCCAAATTGAAAACCAGCCTAAATCATGGGATAATTCAAGAGAAACTCCGACTGTATACAGACTTGAGTTTTCCGATGGTACACCGGATAAGATTATCCTCCTCTCGGGAAATCCGGATTGGCGTGACGGCAAAGGCACTGTCGGAGGTTTCAACTATTCTCTGTCAGACGATGAAGGAAAAACATGGACAGAATTTGAACTTGTTTTCTCTAAAAAAGATGATGTAACTGTCATTCCCACTGTGGTTATGGCATCGCTCACAAGACTTAAGGAAAATGGAAAATTTGTTGACAAATGGATGGCGTTTTTCCATGACCATTGGGGCGGTTTTGTGAATTATAAAACAATTCTTTCCTTCGAAAACGGTAAGGCTGTATGGAGTAATCCCGAGCCGTATTTTAAGGATTACAGAAAAATTGAAAAGAACGCAAAAATGTGTGAAGTAGAGGTTATCCGCTCCGACAGAGGAATGGGAGATGAGCTTTGCCTTATCGCAAGAAGCAACAATAAACGCTACAATTCTCTCATTTCTTTCTCAAAGGATGAAGGAAAAACATGGTCTGCACCGAAATTTGTGCCCAGCGCATTGAACGGCGAAAGACACAAGGCTGACTATCTTCCTGATGGCAGACTTTTCATTACCTTCCGTTCAATTGAAAGAAGCAGGAAGAAAGCGAAGGTCAATTCCGAAGTGAAGGGCAGAAGCTGGTACAGCGAAGGCTGGGTTGCCTGGGTAGGAACATACGACGATTTGAAAAAAGGCAGAGAGGGTCAGTACCGTATCAAGCTTGCACACACATATCTGAAAAATCAGACAGCACCGTGTATAACCGCAAATGCCGATACAGGTTACTGCGGTAATGTTGTTCTTGATGACGGAACCGTTGTTACATCAACATACGGTTGTTTCGGTGAAAAGAACAGTGACGGTAAATATAAGACATATGTTGTTTCAAAACGTGTTAATCTTAAAGACGTTGATAAACTTATAAAATAATTGTAAAGGAGAATTACTATGGGACTTATTAAAGCAGGATTAGGAGCACTCGGCGGTGTGCTCGCAGACCAGTGGAAGGAATTTTTCTACTGCGAATCAC
>CALAQQ010000030.1 GCA_937888485.1 uncultured Clostridia bacterium | reverse complement strand
TTCGTTTGTTCTCTGTAATTAAATGTGATGACCATTTTGTCATCATAGAGGAAGATTGCATTGACAAAGCTGTCAATGAGTCTTCGTCTGTGTTCGATTTTGTTGGTGTTTAATTTTCTGAACTGTTCAAAATAGCAGAGGATATTTTCTTTTGTAATGGTCGGTCTCACCATTTCTTCTTTCATTATTCCAACCGAAAATTCTGCTTTTTCTCGTTCCAACTCATCTAATCTCTGCTTGGTTGACGGGCTGATAATTCCCATCTGTATTGCATTGGCCAGACTGTCTATGCCTTTCTGTGTTTCCGCAAATCTTTTGCGAAGCAGAGGTAAAACTGTGTTTTCCTGATTAAGAACCTTTATGGTTCTGTTTACAAAATCCTCAATGATATCCTGATTGGCAAGAAGCTTTTTCACTTCTTCAATCACAATGTTTTCAATCCATTCCTTGCGGACTGTTTTCTTGTCGCATCCCCGATGACGTTTTACGCTCACACATTTGTAATAACGGTGAACCTCTTTTGTGTGACTCGTTCCGCTTTCACCAACCATCATACTCTGACACTTGCCGCAAAACAATTTTGTTGTCAGCAAGTAATCATCTTCTGCTTTATGACGGGCAGGAGCTTTTTTATTTTCTTTCATTCTCTCCTGAACTCTGTCGAATAATTCTTGCGGAACTATTGCCGGGATTCCGTTCGGCTAAACAATGTCACGGTACTTATATTCACCTATGTACTTGCGGTTATGGAGCATAAACTTAATTAACAACTGTTATTAACCCTATTTCGTTTTCATAGAATTCAAATTCAGCAATAGAAATACTTGCTACATTTGGAATATTATCTTGTGCAGGAATAAAGTCACAAGCAACACCTGAAAATTCTTTACCGTCAACAGTAATAATTTTCACTTTCTTTCCAGAGTATTTATATAAATCCAAGCATATCTTCCTTTCAATCGACGCCTTACAAGTGCCAGTTTTATATTTTGTTTTTGTAATAATACACAGCTTGCACTAACTTGGCAAACAGGGCAAGTGGATACCCAAATTTGAAAAATCAAATTTTTGCACCACTTTTTTGCCGCTTGTCGGGGATAACCCCAATCCCAAAAATGGAAATATTTTTTGCAAAAAAATTTCAAGCGGCGCTTCTCCGAAGCTTATGTTTTTATAAAAAAATAAAATTCTCTGTTTCATCGACAGAACAATTGTTCGTCTGATAAAATTATAATTCTGACCAGCTTTTTTGTCAAGGATAGTGTTGGGCACAAGTTGATTGTTAACAAAAAGTTTACAATTAAATTTCTAGTTTTTTAGGTTAGCAGCAACGCAGTGCAAGGGTAAAACCCTTGTTTAAAATCTTTGATTTTTCATCAGCGGAGCTGCGCACTTTACATTTTGTCAGGATATGCATAGAAGTGCGCCCTTCGGAAATATATTAGTCTTTCTCAAACACTTTTGCATTTAAAATCAACACTTTTGCACAATCGGTGAAAACGGTTGACAAATTTGTTTTGTATTGTTAGAATATAGAAAAATTTTAAAGAAAGGCAGGTGGACAGAATGACAATGTATTATGTTAATTATTCAGAATCGTATATGAAATCAGATGTTATTTTGTCCGCAATATAGCTGTATTTATATAGAGATAATTTTGCGACTCCTCTGATTTTCATATCAGGGGAGTTTTTTTGTTTGGAGAGATTACAATGATAACATTAAGAGAAACAACAATTAAAGATGTTAACGCTTTAACCGCTATTCAGCAAAACGCCTTTCTGCCTCTTTATGAAAAATATCACGATGCGGGCAATCCGTGTCTGAGAGACGAAAGGGACATACTTTGCAGATTAAACAATCCGAAGTTTCTGTATTTAACAATTCTTTTTGACGAGAAAATTATCGGCGGTATTTTATACAGAATCAAAGGCTCAACACCGTTTGTAAAAAATCTTCGTTGGGGCAAATATTATCTCGGAAGAGTATATATTTCACCCGAATATCAGAACAAGGGTATTGCAACAGAAGCGATATTACAATCGGAAAATTTCTTGAAAAAACCAAGAAAATTATATGTTGATTTTCCTGAAGATCTGGATAAAAACAGAAAATGCTACACCAAGTGTGGATACAGGGATACAGGCAAACGGCTTGAAGCTGAGCCGGGATTGATTCTTGCCTGTTTTGAAAAAAGAATTTGAATTGTGAGGATAATATGAAAATCTGTATTTGTGACGATGACTGTTTTACCGTCAGAGAAATCAGAAATCTGCTCGAACCGTTCCGCACCGAAGACGACGGTTTTGACATTTCCGATTTCTCATGCGGCGAAGATTTGATTGAATTTTATAAGAACGGCGGATGCTTTGATATTGTATTCATTGACATCGAAATGGGCGGTATCAACGGTGTTGAAGCTGCCGAAATCATAAGAGAATTTGCACCCGAAACAATCATAATTTTTGTTTCAAGCCATTCGAGTTATATCTTCGATGCGTTCAGAATCGAGGCTCTGCATTTTCTTGTAAAGCCGATTAAGGAAAAAGAATTCAGCGAAGTTTTCACAAGAGCAATGAAGAAATACACTGCAACCAATGCGAGCGTTATTCTGAAATGGGAAAGCGTCAGAAACAAAATTTCCATCAATAAAATAAGCTTCGTTGAGGGTTACCGCAGACATCTGACCGTGCATACCGCAAGCGGTGTTTATGAGGCTGTCGGTAAAATTTCAGAGATATATGAAATTCTGAAACCGCACGGATTTGTGCGTGTTCATCAGGGGTTCATCGTTAATATGAACTACATAAAAAGCTTCAATGCAAACGAGGTTGAACTGACCGACGGTTCAAAGGTTGCCGTAAGTGTTCGGAAGAAACAGGAAGCATTGAAGGCATACGATATTTTTATCAGAAAGTGGGGCTGGTGAAATG
>CALAQQ010000029.1 GCA_937888485.1 uncultured Clostridia bacterium | reverse complement strand
CACGGGAAGAACTTATTGTTCATAATCTCCGACTTGTTGTATATATTGCAAAAAAATTCGAAAACACGGGAATCCCTATAGAGGATTTGATTTCAATCGGTACTCTCGGACTTATAAAAGCTGTTAATACATTCCGTATTTCAAAAAACATAAAACTTGCAACCTACGCTTCAAGATGTATCGAAAACGAAATACTTATGTATCTCAGAAAAACAAACACATTAAAAGCCGAAGTATCATATTTCGAACCTCTGAATGTTGATTGGGACGGAAACGAACTTCTTCTTTCCGATGTGCTCGGTAATGAACCAGAGGATATTTATCGTGATCTCGAAGAAAACGATGAAAGAAACAGACTGTACAGAATCATTTCTTCACTCGGTGACAGAGAAAAAATGATTATGACAATGCGATTCGGTATTGGAGGAGGTAAAGAATATACGCAAAAAGAAGTTGCCGATTCACTCGGTATTTCACAAAGCTACATATCAAGACTTGAAAAAAGGATAATCGAAAAAATAAAGCGTGAAATTTAGAGCAGGCTGCTTCACAAAAGTGAGGCAACCTGCTTTAATCATTATTTAATCGGAATCGCAGTAAACGACCTTGAGCCGTCTTCAAAAATTATTTCAGCATAATTGTTTTCATAGCATTCAAGACATATCATGGTGCATTCTTTCGAAACATCCGATATTTCTTTTTTATCAGTAACAGATACAGCATTACCGGGAACCAGCCAACAGGTTTCATTGGTATTGAACCACCAACCTGACCAGAGCATTGAAGCACCGTCATATGTGTTCACATTTGCGATTGATTGCTCATCCGGAACCCATATGCGTATTTTTGAAACTTCAACCGCTTCTTCAAGATAATCTGAAAGTCCGTTGACATTCAAAAAATCAACTGTATTTGACATATCGGCATAAACAGGAATGCTTACTCTGTTTGTAAAACAAGTTCTGAATTCTCCACCGAAAACATTGATTTTTTCCGGTTCGGTCATTTCAGGAGTAATCTTAGTTCCGCCCTGATATCTTATATCATTAAAGCCGTAATTCTGATCATCGGGATCATATTTATTAAAAACGATATAGCCGAGAATATCCGCATCACTTCTGAAATTGAGAGGAAGATTATCATTTTTGATATCAGCACAAATCGCATTTATAAGTGTATCTTTGAGGTCTGTATCTCCGTCAAGATTCGGAATATAAGTGATGTTCGACAAAAGTGGTGATGCAAGTGAAACCTGTGCACCTCTGTAAGTGAAGGGCATTTCAGAAGTTGATTCATATGCAACACTTTCTACGGTTACGCTGCCCAGACCGTAAACAGGCTCCGATGAATAATAATATTCATCAAATTTTTCATTGTATTCCAATTCAGGAACGGGCTTCTGAATATTTTTAACGGCAAGCTCTTTGTATCTTTCTGTTTTTGTTATTTCCGCAAGCATCTGCATGATTTCATCCGTTGCAACGGGATACAATCTTTCTAATCTTTCGCCGTTTTTCAGTTCATAGATAATTTTAATATTTACAGGAAGAACTCTTTTGCCGTAGCCTGCATTAAGAGTATCGTCATTAACCTCAAGATTTTTGCATTCAATGAACTTTTTATGAATACTCATTATAAATTCAATATCTTCCGAATCGGTAATTCCGTCAACAATGCCCTGATACCAAATGCCTGCAAGCAGATAATAATCAGCAAGGTCATATGCGCCTGCATTTTTTTTCAGAACGTTCAACTCATCATAATTCATTATGATATCGCCCGTACCTGTTGATACAGATACACTTTCAACATCTTTTAAATCGGGCAATCTTGAAGAATAGCCGAAAAATCCTGTTGAGAAAATGATAATGCAAACCGCAACAGCGCCAAGATGAACAAGATATTTCCATGATGATTTAATAATTCCTTTGATGTTATGAACTGTAATGATATCAAAGAAAAGATATACTATGAGAAATATAACCGCTGTAAGACAGATACAGAATACTGCAATATCAGGTGAATACATAATCATTTCACTGATGATAAAGCAGGATATAGCCGATGAAATAAGGAATACGGAAATACCTTTTGTAATTTCATCTGCACCTAAAAATCCCGCAATTTCAGTTTTTCTTTTCTTGTATGTTGCAAGAGCAATCAATACAACAGCAACTATAAGAACAGCAAGAGGGATCAATGAAGCGAAATCGGGATTTATCATATTTAAACTGTTTTTTGAAAGATTTTCTCTGAAATAAAACACATCTGCAAAAGGAACTGTGTTATAAGGAAAACCTGTTAGGATATAATGATCTTCGCCTGTACTGTAATATTCGGAATGATTCCATCTGTAAATCCATTCATTCTCATGAAGAGGTGAACCGTAAAGCAGAGTACGGAAGAAGAATTCGCCTATATAACTGAGAACAATCGGAGCAAAAAGAAGCACTGCGCTGTAGACAATAGCTTCGATAATCGTGCCGACTCTGCAACAAACTGCAACCGAAACAGAATAAGCAAAAAGAATAGATAATGAAGTTCCGAGCAAATAGAACAATGCGGAAATCCATAATTCTTTACAGCTTCCGAAAATTGCGATGTTGGCAATAACATCAATTGCGAGCGGAATTAAAACCGCAAGGACAAGAAGAAATGATCCCGAAAGATATTTTGCAAGGAACATATTTTTCCTTGAGATACCGAGGCTGTAATAAACATTGACTGCTTTTTTCGAAAACATATAACGGAATATCATTATGCCCGTTGCCATGGCAAGAGCCATCATAAGTGCCATGTAAAACTCAGTTCTCATTCCGACATCGCCGAGTATATAGACGGTATCAACAGAAACCCATTCTCTGAAGCTTTTTCCTTCTCCCGAAAAATGATCGTTATAATCCATCCATTCACTGAAAATACCGCAAATCAAAGTTAAAAATGATACAACAACACAAACCAATGCAGGAAAATGCCAGTTTTTCTTTATTGTTCTGAAAAATGTAAATCTGAAAGCATTAACCGAAGATTTCGCTGAAGTCATAGTCTGCTCCCTCCATTTCATCAAGGAATATTTCTTCAAGGGTAAGCGGATAACGTTCAATAAGAACGGGATTCAGCGCCTTGAGCATCTCTTCATTAGCATCCGCATCGCCTTTCATTGTAAGAGTAATTAATTTTCCGTCCTGTCTGAATTTACAATATGAAAGATTTTCAAAATCCTTTTCTGTCTTATCCTCTGTAAAAACAAGTCTGAATTTGCATCTGCTTGCACTGATATCATCAACACAGCAATCCATAACAATCTTCTTTCCGTTTATAAGCGCAATGTGATCGCAAATTTCAGTAAGTTCGTGTAAATTATGCGAAGATATGATGATACTGCATTCTCTCTCTGCAGAATATTCAATCAGCATTTTATTCATTAGATTACGCTTGGCGGGGTCAAGACCGTCGAAGCTTTCATCAAGCAAAAGAATCTGTGGGTTCGTTGAAAGTCCGAGAATAAGTTCAGCCTGACGCTGCATTCCTTTTGAAAAAGAATTAAGCTTTGCATTCTTATCAAGTCCCATAACACCGCAGAGACGGTCAAGCAGATTATAGCTGAAGTCAGAGTAATAACCGCTGTAGAAGTCCGCCATTTTGGCAATTGTTGAATACGCTTCAAAATAAATATCATCTGGAACAAAGAAAACTTTTCTCTTTGCATTTGCAGAATCATAAGAATTAATTCCGTCTATCAGTACTTCTCCCCCATCCGCTTTATAAACACCTGCTATGGTCTTTAAAAGTGTTGTCTTACCTGCTCCGTTATATCCTACAAGACCATAGACAGAAGATTTACCGACGGACATAGACAAATTTTCAATTGCGGTAAAATCACCGAATTTTTTGGTAACATTTCTGACTTCAATCATAAACTATCCTCCCTGTATACAGATTTAACAAGTTCAATAAGTTCTTCAAGCGGAATTCCCAATGATTTTGCAACCTGAACCGAATCATATATTTCCCGCTTGTTTTTTTCAAAAAGTTTTTCGTCCCCCAATGCCTGCTCACTTACAAAGCAACCAGTTCCTGGCACCGAATAAATAACTCCGTTCATTTCAAGTTCCGCAAACGCTTTTTTTACCGTATTTACATTCACTGATGTGTCTGAAGAAATGTTCCTTATTGACGGTAATTTTGAGTGCGGCGGATAAACACCCAACCTGATTAAAGTTATTATTTGGTTTTTTATCTGTTCATAAACAGGTATTCTGCTCTGCTTATCAATAACTATCATTGGCATTCCTCCCTCCATCTGTGCTATCTGTGATATCACACCTATAATATATCGCAAACAATATCCTTTGTCAACACTTTTCCAAAAATTTCATAATTTGTTAATATCGATATTTTCAGATATAATTTTGCAATTTATTATTGTATTTTTTTCGGATGTGTGCTATATTAATTATGAATTAATTTTTATCTCAAACGGAGGATAGAATAAATATGGAAAATAAAGATTTATTTCAGAAAGTTCAGAATGGTTACAACTGTAATCAGGTTGAACAGTACATAACAGTTCTTAAAGCTGAATATAAAAAAGTTTTTGAATATGCAAAAGCAACAGAAGCAAACAACGAAAAACTCAAGAAAATCTGTCGTTCACTTTCAGATGAAAACAAAGCTCTCAAGGCAAACGATTCAGCTTCCGGTGTATCGAACACCACATCATCAATCGGAGAAAGCCTTGAAAAAATCGCAAAGCTCAGTGAAAATCTTGCAAAAGAAAGTGCAGCTCTTCGCAATCTGATTAAATAATTTTGAAAGGCAGTATTTTTATGGAACAGTTCAAGCTTAAAAGTATAGACGAGCTTGACCTTGAATTTGTTGCCGCAACAAGAGGTCAGGATTTGTCTGCCAATAAAGAAACAAAAAGTCTTATTCCCGAAATAAGCAAAAATGAGCCTGTTAAAAAATCCGACGAAACAATCGGTGCACACTACTTCAGCAAGCCTACACCCGCTCCCGCTCAGGAAAATCCGTTTTATTCTCCCATGGGTGAACCCGAAAAGAAAAAAGCAAGACCTCTTGTTCCCATAGGACAGAGACCTTCTCCCTACGCTCCCGTCGGTGCAATTGAACAGCCGCAGAATGAAGAAGTTCTTGATTTCTCCGATGCCGATTACGGGAATCCCAAGGCAGAAGACGAAGGCAAGAAAGCCAAAAAAGGCGGCGGAATATTAGCCGGAAAAATCATTTCAATTGTTATGCTTTGTGCAACCGTTGTTACTTTTATCCTTGGTTGTTTCGTTACAATATTCCTCGACAACGGCGGAACTGACATTGGTGGAATTTGTTTCAACACAATGAGCCATGACATTGAAGCTCTCGATGTAAAAGAAGGCGACTTGATTATTTCGAAAAAATGTGATGCCAACGAATATGTTCAGGGCAATCTTATAGCTGTTCCCGCACCCGGTCTGTCAGGATGTGATATCCAGACAATCACTTCTATCTCAATCATTTCCAACGACAACGCATCTTTCACGGTTAATCCCGTTTCATCAGCAGGATATCCCTACACCGTTCAATCATCAGCTTGCTACGGTATAATCAGTTCCTACATTCCTGCACTCGGCGGCATTCTGAACTTTGCAATGGACAACGCAATACTTGTCTGCATTCTTTTCGTTCTTCTTTCTGCCTTCTGGTGTCTCATTCTTGTTCTTATGGAAAGAAGTTCAAAGTCATCCCCGTCTCCCAAAAAAGAAAAATCAAAAAAGAATTAATAATTTAAAAGCGGTTTGCATCGGATTAACCTTTGCAAACCGCTTTCTTTTCATTTAAATTTCAACAGAAACAATGTGTTCATTCTGTTCAGCAATAAGAAGTATTTCGTCCATGGATGTTGTTCTTGCTTTTTTTATAGTAATATCAAGTGTAATGGTTGAATCACCGTTTCTTGACATTTTACATTTTTCAACAAGAATTTTGTTTTTTTCAAGCATGGCTCTGAAATCTTTTACCGCATTTAGATTATCTGTAAGAATTACAGTAAATTCATTGACTGTATTTTCAAGACGAGTGAAAAATCTGTGAAATACAAGCTGGAACAAAACCATAAGAAGGGTTGCACCGATTGCAACGCTATACATTCCTGCACCGATTGCAAGACCGACGCTTGCGGTAGTCCAGATACCGGCAGCAGTTGTAAGACCCTTAATCGAAACGTCTTTAACAAAAATAACACCTGCGCCAAGGAAACCTACACCGGTTATAACATTCGATGCAATTCTTGATGCATCGGCACGAAGACCTTCAAACTGAAGCAAATCAAAGAAACCGTATTTCGAAACAATCATTGCAAGCGCTGCACCGAGAGCAACAATCATATGGGTTCTGATACCTGCATCTTTCTGACGTCTGCTTCTTTCATATCCGATAATAACACCGCAGAGACCTGCAAGGACCATTCTGACGAGCAAGTATCCGCTTTCAGAAAAATCTCTGTAAACAGCATCTATTATTTCCTGCATACTTATCCCCTTTTCAACAATTATATTTTTGTATTATATCATTATAAACAAAAAAAGTCAACAAATTTAATCAATTTTAGAATTATCTATCATACTAACCCCTTGATTGATTCTTCTATTGAAAACATAGAGCATATACTAAATGCTAATATAATGCGATTAAAGCAATAAAGACTTAATAATTAACTGGTTTAATGCCTTCATAACAATATGAGAAAAATCTTGAAATTTTAACGTAAGTTTTTTAAATTTTGTCTTGACATTTCATTTTTACAGGCATATAATTGAGAAAAAATCGGTTTTGAAGGTAATATTTATGAACTCGGCAATCTCAAATGCAAGTAAATATTTCTTTAGCTTTAGCGTAGCCTTTTATTTTGGCTATGCTTATTTTGCTGTAGAATAGTTACTTGTGAGAGCCTGAAAAAGTTTCAATTATTTGATTTTTGACAGAATTTTTAAAGCCTCACTTGTATTTTTGCAAGAGAGGCTTTTCTTATTTTTGAAAGGGGTTTTCAGAAATGGCAAACAAATTGGAAGAAGCAAGAGAAATTATAAACAGAGTTGATTCTCAGATGGCAGAATTGTTTATCGAAAGAATGAGAGCTGCCGAACTTGTTTTTGAATATAAAAAGGAATTCGGGCTTCCTATTTATGACCCCAAAAGAGAAGAAGCTGTCATCGAAAAGAATTCTGCACTGATTGATGACAAGATAATTAAAGGTTATTATATTGATTACATTAAAAATCTGATGTCTGTTTCCCGCACATATCAGTACAGAATGCAAAACGGACTGAAAGTTGCGTACAGCGGAGTTGAAGGAGCGTTCGCACATATTGCCGCCGGAAGAATCTTTCCTGACAGCAACAGAATTTCCTTCAGGGATTTCAAGTCTGCCTATGATTCTGTTTTAAAGAGTGAAACCGATATAGCTGTTCTTCCGATAGAAAACAGTTATGCAGGTGAAGTCGGACAAACTATTGACCTTATCTTTTCGGGCGTACTTTTCATAAACGGAATATATGAGCTTGAAATACATCAGAACCTTCTCGGTGTTCCCGGTGCTACAGTTGACGATATTAAAAAAGTAACAAGCCATCCGCAGGCTCTCGGTCAGTGCCATGACTATATAAAAATGCGAGGATTTGACATTGAAGAAGCAAACAACACGGCTATTGCTGCAAAAACCGTTTCGGAAATGAACGACAAATCTATCGGTGCAATTGCCAGTGTTGAAACAGCAGAGATATTCGGACTCAAGATTCTTGAAGCAAACATCAATAAAAGCGGAGAAAACACAACTCGTTTTGCAGTTCTTTCTAAAGTCAGAGCCGAATCACCTGCCCTCACAAGTTCAGTACTCATGTTTACTGTTAAAAATGAAGCAGGTTCTCTCGCAAATGCAATAAGCATCATCGGTAAATACGGCTACAATATGACTGCTCTCAGAAGCAGACCTTTAAAAAAACATTCGTGGCAGTATTATTTCTACATTGAAATTGACGGAACAACAAATACCGAAAACGGACAAAAAATGATTGCAGATTTAAACAAAGTGTGCGATAAGCTTAAAATAGCGGGAACATTTGCACCTCACAGCGAAATTTAAAGGTGATGAATATGAATATACATTTGGATTTAAAAGAAAACAGCTACGATATAATTGTTGAAAGAGGTATCCTTCAAAAAGCAGCAAATTATCTAAATTTAAACAGACGTGTTCTTGTTGTAACCGATTCGGGTGTTCCGGAAAAATATGCAAATACACTTGCCAATCAATGCAAAACCGCTTTTATATGTACCGTTGAATCGGGTGAAGGTTCAAAAAGCATTGAAGGTTTTCAGAAGCTTCTTCACATGATGCTCGAAAACGGTTTTTCAAGAAAAGACTGTGTTGTTGCTGTAGGCGGCGGAGTTGTCGGAGACCTTTCCGGATTTGCCGCGTCGGCGTATATGAGAGGCATTGATTTTTATAATATCCCCACAACACTTCTTTCACAGATCGATTCTTCTATCGGCGGAAAAACAGCAATTAACTTCGGCGGTATTAAGAATATCGTCGGTGCATTTTATCAACCGAAAAAAGTTCTGATTGATCCCGACCTTCTGAAAACACTACCTCAAAGACAGATTTCCAACGGTCTTGCCGAAGCTGTAAAAATGGCATTGACCTCTGACAGTGAACTTTTTGAAATTTTTGAAAATAAAGATGTAGACGATAATATCGATGAAATCATCATCCGTTCTCTAAACATAAAAAAATCAGTTGTTGAACAGGATGAAAAAGAAACCGGACTCAGAAAAATTCTGAATTTCGGACACACAATCGGTCACGGCATAGAAAGCAGTGGTAATATGGCCGAACTTTATCACGGGGAATGCGTGGCACTTGGTCTTATTCCAATGTGTGATGAAAAAATAAGACCGAGAGTTGTCAATGTTCTGAAAAAATGCAACCTCTATAATCTCATAGATTTTGATTGGAAGAAAATAAGCGAAGCGGCTTTCCATGATAAAAAAGCAGACGGAGATTCGGTTACGGTAACTATAGTTAACGAAATCGGAAAGCACGAACTCAGAAAGATGACATTCAATCAGGTTATTGAAATGGCTGAAAACTGTCTGAAAGGATGATACAGAATGAAAAATACTTTCGGCAACAGCGTTACAATCACTCTGTTTGGCGAAAGCCACGGTGAATATATAGGCGCTGTTATTGACGGACTTGCTCCAGGAATAGAAATTGACAAAAATTATATTGAGCATATGCTCACTCTCAGACGTCCTGACGGAAAAATTTCCACACCGAGAAAAGAAAAAGATGAATTCAGAATTGTCAGCGGATTTATAAACGGTAAAACAACAGGAACTCCGCTAACCATTCTTATACCTAATGAAAACATCAAGAGTTCTGATTATGCAGAGCTTAAAACTGTTGCACGCCCCTCTCATGCCGACTATACCGCGCAGTGCAAATATCACGGATTTCAAGATTCGAGAGGCGGCGGACATTTCAGTGGAAGAATAACCGCTGCACTTGTTGCCGCAGGAGCAATTTGTAAATCATCACTTGAGAAAAAAGATATTTCTAAATATAAAAAGAAACATTTGTGTGGATTGTTTGTTGTTGCGATAGTATCGATTGTGATGTCTTGTGTTTACACATATTGTGATGCAAACAATACAGGTGGTTTTTCTCAAAATTATGTGCAAACATTTGATTATATTCTGGCGATAGTAATTTATTTGTTAGTAAAATATTTTGTTCAGCATCATGAAACACTGTTTTCTAACACTATCATTAGAAAAAGCATATGCGGTTTTCCACTTTGCATACAAATCGTTATCAGGCTTATTGCTTTCGGGTTTTTTCGTTGCTGCGGGCTCAATATATTCCTTCTGAAAATCTTCTAAATCAGGAGGAACTAAGTCTTTAGCTTGTTCAGCCATTGACGTTGCAAAACCTTTATAATCAAAACCTTCTATCGCCATCTTACTCTCCTACCTAAGACACAACTGTTATTATTATACTATAGATATTTAAAAGAGCCATATCTTTACTTATTTTAATAATTTTATTTCAAATTTCAACGTTATAGCACTAATTCTCATAATATTTTAAACGATTAAAATTACTTAATCTATTAACATTTCTTAATATTAAAAATTATACAAGCAATTTTTAATCAATAAAAAACTTTATATATATAATAAAGGGGATATTTTATGGTTACAGGGATTACTCACTCTCAAACTTTTGAGAAAAACGACAATAGCAATTCTAAGCAAAACAAAGAAATACCGTGGTATATAGCAGGAGCTGCAGGTGGTGCTACAGGGAGTATATTCGGAGCTGGATCTGCTATTCTTGCAAAAAATCTTATGGCTAAAGATTGTCGTAAACTTTCTCAATACGTAACGCCTGATATTGTCAACAAGACAATGAATCTAGCAGATATAAAAAAACTAGGAATAACTATAGATGAAGCTATTTGGGATGGAGCTACTGATAGTCTAGTCAAAATGATAAAAAAAGATGCAAAAAACTATAACAATAAAAGTTTGTTTGGTAAATTTATACATAAAATAAAAAAAATGGGAGTGAATTACATGCGCAAACAACACCTTGAACCCATTCAAGGAAAGAATGCTTTTTACTATCCAGGTTTTGATTCAATTCTCTTAAATACAAAAAAAGGTGGCGCATACGTTTTTCACGAATTAGGTCATGCAAAAAATTATAATTCAAATAATAA
>CALAQQ010000028.1 GCA_937888485.1 uncultured Clostridia bacterium | reverse complement strand
TCCAGCTTCCGGGATTGCGACTTGAAACAACAAAACTCTGCTTCATCGGGTCGATATAGATTTTGTCATCTTCTCCGAAATTAAGCATAGGCGAAAAAGAAGCAAGTGTCTGCTTGTTCTGCTCTCTGTAAGCAAGCTGCTGCTTTATTTCGTTAACGGTTGAGCCTCTTCTGTCACTAAAAAACGGTGAAAGCTTCCTTGCGCAGTCCTTACACATATTGCCGTCTTCAAGTTTTCTGTTGCCTAAAAGTCCTATTTTGTCACCGCAAATGTCACAATATTTCTTATCAAAAAGTCCCATAGTTAATTCTCCTTTCGGATATAAAAAATTTTTATTGTGTAATCAAATTTTATATCCTTATTTAGATAAAAATAAGTAGCCCTAAAGGCTACTTCCTTAAAAATAGGTCCACCTTTAGGGCTACCGTATCAAAAACAGCTTTTTATATTTGTACAATCTTACAAAAAACTGTTACATTCCGTTGTTTGACACTATGAACAAATTATGATAAAATAATACATATTCAAAATAAAGGAGGGATAATATGTCAACCATTTACGGTTTAGCAATGGCGGTTTCGCTTCTTATGATCGGCATTTACTATTATGTTGACCGTAAACACGACAAGTGGTTGCTGCTTTTATTTATCTCCGTTGCCGTTTGCGACTTCGGCTATTTTTTATTATCCCTTTCAAAAACGCTTGACGCTGCACTCTGGTCAAATAGGATTGCATATCTCGGCAATGTCTTTCTTCCGTTTTCGCTTCTGATGATGATAATGACTATGTCACGGTTTACTTATCCTGAATGGTTACCGAAAATTCTTGTCGCAATAAACACGGTTATGCTGTTAATCGCTGCAAGCGGAGGGTGGCTTCCGATATATTATAAAAATGTTTCACTTGATTTTGTCAACGGATTGCCCGTTCTTATCAAGGAATACGGACCGCTTCATGCGGTTTACAAAGTGTTTCTTTTTGCTTACTTTGCCGCAATGGTCGCGGTTATTGTATATACCGCAGTCAAGAAAACCGTCGTTTCAAGCAAACACACCGTGTTCCTCGCTTTTGTTGTAATCGGAAACATCGCAATATGGCTCGTTGAAAATATGATTCATTCAAGCTTTGAGTTCCTTTCAATTTCATACATCGTAACCGAAGGAATGATTCTTTTCCTCTATTCGATTTTGCAGGATTACGGTTTGACAGATACTCCGAAGAATGTTGTTACGGTAACGGAACAACAAACGGAAACAGCTGAAATAATCAAAGCATTCAGCACCGAACAGATTGACAGCATTATGAAAAACTGGAGTGCGGTAGATACTCTTTCTCAAAGGGAAAAGGAAGTGCTTCATTTCCTGCTTGAAAACAAAAAGCGCAAGGTTATTGCAGAAACTCTTTTCGTAACCGAAAGCACCATCAAAAAACATACGGCGGCAATATACCGCAAGCTTGAAACAACAAACCGAGCAGAACTTTTTGAAAAAGCAAAGGAATACTTCAAAACAAATTTATGATAAAACAACAAGACAAAGAGATGTCAGTTTTTTGTCAACAGTTGATTTTTACGGTACACATGAAACAAAAAGCCTTGAAATCGCAATGATTTTAAGGCTTTTTATTTATCTTTTGGAGGTTATAACAAACACTGTTTTTCACAAAAGCATAGGGAACAGTTTATCTGTCAGAAAACCCATCAGTAAACCGCCTGCAAATCCCGAAATATGTTCCCATGCGGTGGCTTTGCCCACAAACATTCCGCCTACGGTATATGCAGCGAGAATTAAAAGGGTAAAAAGCGGCAAATCGGAAAACATCACTGTCCCGTTTTTTATCGCAAGCATTACGAACACGGCAATCAGACCGTAGATACCTGTTGATGCACCTTCACCCTCGTGAAGTTTATACACAAAAGCCATATAAAGACCGGAAATAAACGCTGAACCGATGTAACAAAGTAAAGTTTTTGCTGTGCCGAGCTGAGATTCAACGGCATAGCCTACAATAAGGGTTGCGGTTACATTTGAGATAATATGCCATGTTCCCACATGGAGAAGTGTGGAGGATGCAAGTCTCCACACTTCTCCTTTTTTTATTTTCTTTTCGGACAAATGCAAGGCATGATTTATGTAACCTTTGTTGTGCCCGGTCCACAGCTTTTCTTTCAATGTTACTGTTGCTGTTTTGGGGATTACAAAAAAATTATCGAGAATATAAATCAGAACTATAACCGCACAGAACGATATTGTAAATATGGGCATAACATATCCCCTCTTTCAGATATTAAACAAGGCTGATTGTAACCTTTTCTCCGTTTTCACCGTCAACGGAAAGAATTTCACCCGAAAGACCTGTTCTGATGGCGTTCTCGATTGTGCTTGCCTGAGCACCTGTAATACCTCCGAATGCACTGCCTAAATTCAGACCGAAGCGCATAATAGTAAGAGGAAATCTGACATTTGAAACTTTTCCGTTTCGTTCTGTTGTGATAAGAAGAGTTGTCGCCTTCTTGCCCGTAAAAACAGGTTCTTCATATTTTGATTCGGACTCGGTATACGGTTTTGCCTCCGCAATATTTTCGGTTGCGGGAGCGGCGCCGAGCAATTCATCAACGCTTATCCCGAAAATATTTGCTATTGAAGGCAAAAGTGAGATATCGGGACACGACAAATTATTTTCCCATTTCGATACAGCCTGAGGTGATACTCCGAGATTGGCTGCAAGTTCTTCCTGAGTCATACCCTTTGACTTTCTTCTTGCTGAAATGTTGTTTCCGAGATTCATAATTCATTCTCCTTCAATTTTTGATTCGGCTTGCTTTCGCTGATTTCATTGTTGCAAATTCCTTCGGTTGAGTCAACAAACGAAACGTTGAAATCGGTAAACCATCGGTTGTTTTTATAATATCAACTGACGGTTGATAACGTTTTACAGCTTTTTATCCGGGAAGTGTATCACAGAAAAGCATGGTTGTGAGTGCCGCCTTCTGCTCTTCGGTCGGGAGAGTAAGCACACCTGATTTGAGAAGCTGTTCAATAACGGTCAGTCTCATTCTGCCGTTTGTCCATTTCAATTTGCAGGCGATTTTATGAAGCGGAAGCATATGGTCTGCAACGCAGTCTTTTGTAAGCTCATAGTATTCATTGCAGTATTTTTCAAGCTTTTTTTCAAGCTTTTCATCGGGGTCGGGAATAAGACTCATCAATTCATCGCCACCATAGGTGGAAACAATCATTGTTACCTTATCTTTGTCACCGTCTTTTACAAGATAACCCTTTTCATAAAGGCGCTGATATTTTTCAAGAGAAACTTCATCCTTGCTGATTCTGCCTGAAATATGTTCATACAGGCTGTCAAAATCGCTTTCAAGACTGTCACGCCATCCGCCTGTACGGCTGTCATAATATGTATCACACTGCCAGGCAACGGTTGAATATCTTTCATTTGTTCTTGTCATATCTCCGCAGGTATTATATTGTTTGTTGCGGCTCAAATCAAAATCAGGTTCAACTTCTGCAAACGCACTGTAATTTCCGCCGTCTTTTCTCTTTACGCTGTATTTATCAAGTTCTTTCCACAATTCGATATCCATCGATTTTTTGCCGACGGCAAGGATAACAACAGACCACAAAAGAAGATTGAGGCCATTATCGGGAATATAGATTCTGCTCATATCAAGATTTTTAACCGCTTCAAAAACAGCAGGAATATATTCCTCACAAAGAATTTTTGCATACTCTTCATTGAGAAGCTGCTTTTTTCTGTCGATTTCATCCGTTGTTTCGGTGATATAAATATTTGTTCTGTATTTTCCGCCGCCGAGTCTGTCCATGAAACCGTATTCTTCAAGAGTTCTGACTTCATCTTCGATAAATATAGGCGAAACACCAAGCTCTTCTGCTATTTCTTTGACAGTTTTGGGCGAATAATATGCCGCATAAACGATATTCTGGGTAAGACTGTTGTGAAGAAAATCGGAGGTGTCACCTTTGCTGCCGGGGCAACCATTGTGACCCATGTTTATAAATTTAACAGGATTTATTCCGAGTGTTCCGGGAGTTCTTTTCATTTCAATACCTTCTTTCAAGCTGTTTTTTGCTTCATAAA
>CALAQQ010000027.1 GCA_937888485.1 uncultured Clostridia bacterium | reverse complement strand
GCTCGGAGCATTCGGGGTCGGAGGCATCGCAGACATTGAGAATAACCTTTGCACACGCTGCTTCTTCAAGCGTAGATTTGAAAGCTTCAACGAGATGGTGAGGCAGACGGCGGATGAATCCGACTGTGTCAATGAGCATAACCTTTCTGCCATCGGGCAGGGTCAAGGCTCTTGAAGTGGGGTCGAGGGTTGCGAAAAGCTTATCCTGAGCGAGAACACCTGCTTCTGTGAGAGCGTTCATGAGGGTGGATTTTCCTGCATTGGTGTAGCCGACGATAACAACGGTTTCAACGCCGTCTTTTTCGCGCCTTGCCCTTGCAAGAGTTCTTCTTTTTTCAAGCGCTTCAAATTCATCTTCAAGTGATTTGATTCTGCGTCTGATGTGACGTTTGTCGCTTTCAAGCTTCGTTTCACCCGGACCTCTTGTGCCGATACCGCCGCCGAGACGGGAAAGTTTTGTGCCTTGTCCCGTAAGCCTCGGAAGTGAATAGCGAAGCTGGGCAAGTTCAACCTGAAGCTTGCCTTCGTTGCTCCTTGCTCTTTCTGCAAAAATATCGAGAATAAGGGTTGTCCTGTCGATAACCCTTACTTTTGTTTCTTTTTCGATATTACGAAGCTGGGAGGGTGAAAGCTCGCTGTCTGCAATAACAAGGTCTATTTCGTTGTTTTCGCAGAATTCAGCTAATTCTTCAAGTCTGCCGCTGCCTAAAAATGTTGCCGAATCGGGTTTGTCACGCTTCTGCCAGAGCTTACCGATAACCTCTGCGCCTGCTGTTTTTGCAAGCTCGTCGAGTTCGTCGAGTGACAGCTCGCAGTCATATTCGCCCGTATCAACGGCAATAAGCACCGCCTTTTCGGGTTCTTGTTTGTTTTCGTAAAAATCCATGTAGACTCCTTATAAATCAAATACGGCGGGAGCAAGCCGCCCCCGCCCTTGAAATCAGTTGAGTTTGATTGAATCTGCATCAATGATTGAGCCTTCGCCTGTGTAGGTTACGGTTACGCTGTCGCCCTTATTAAGGATAACAACTGTTTCATTCTTTGATGCAGGGATTGAGAAATATGCTGCATTTGAATCAAGCTTGATATAGTAATAGCTTTCGCCGCCCATAACAGCTGTTCTGATGTCAGCGATTGTGCCCGAAGCTGTGAGAACATCTTTTGCAGGTTCATCGGAGGGCTTGGTTGAGGGGTCAACAACCGCATCGGGGTCGATGTCAACCTTGATGCCGCTTTCCTTAAGTGCGGAAACATAGCTTGCAAGGCACTTTGAAAGGTCTGTGCCTGTTGCGCCCATCTTGTTATTGTTATACTGAGCAACGTTGATAAGAGCGTACTGCTGAACGATGTTGCTGTCATCCTTGAGAGAAAGGAAATAAGTGGGTTCACCGCCGATGTTGAGAAGAAGCGGGAATGTTGCATCATAGCCAAGGTCTTTTACGCGGCCTTCTGCTGCCTGCTGTGCAGAGTATTCGGTACCGCCGGTAACTCTGTAATAGATGGCTTCCTTGGTTCTCTGGTTAACAAGAACAAAGCCGGTGATTGACTGGTCGGAGGTTACGGAAGTAACACCTGTATACATCCATACGTCGTCATCCTTGGCGATGTAGTTGTAGTTAGCTGTTGTTGTAATAACATCTCTCTGACCGAGGATTGAGTTCCAGAAACCGTTCTGATACTTACCGTAGAAGTTATACTGTTCAACGATAAGGTCTGAATCATATATTCTGTCAAGCCACTGAAGCTCAGTGCTGTCCTTGATTTCATCGATTGTGTAATATGCGCTTTCGCCTGTTGCACTGTCAGCCTTTACAACAACTGCACCTATAACGTCAGTACCGCCGAAAAGACCGATTGTTTTATCAAGGCGTGCGCAAATCCAGTAGGGATTGCCTTCATCGTCGATTTCGAAAGTTGCGTCCGCAAACATAAACGTGGGATATTCAAAGCGGAGATGACGCTTGAGGAGTTTGTTGAAATGCTCTGCGGGTGAATATCTGATGCTGTTTTCGGTTTCGATGAATTCGGTTGATTCGTTAGCCATGTCGATAATAACGTAGCCGGGGAAACCGTTCTTTGTGTTTGTGAACCATTTGATGATGTTTGCATACTGAAGGGGAGCAACTCTTACGGGAGTTTCCTTATAGTTTATCTGAGTGTATTCGGGATAAACCGTAAACTGCGAAACGTAACCCTTTTCTTCGAGAACACCGAGAGCTCTTGTCGCGAGCTGAGCGGCGGCTTCTTCGTCAAGCTTGGGAATTGCGCTGAAGCTTTCTGCATCCTGTTCCTCGATTTCTTCGGAGAAGTTGGAGTCCGTTCTTACGTCAATAATCTGACTGTAACTTGAAGCTCTGAAGAATTCGCTCGATACGAGATAGCCGATGCCGACGGTTAAGATGAGAAGACCGATGATGATTCCGGGAACGATTGCTCTTTTCTTAACATACGGAATATACTCGGGTTTATTCATAACGTTTGTGAAAATGCCGTTAAAAACAACATATGATGCCGCAACAAGTCCGAGATAGATATAGAAATCATATGATTTGAAGTTAATTGCGGGGAGCATCACATAAAATGTAACTGCAGCAAAAACCACCATGCAGAGAATGCTGAGGATAATTTTGAGCGCCGCTTTTTCGGGAGGGATAACTATATCTTTTTTGCCTCCGTTGTCTTTCTTTGAAAAATCAACTTTGATAGGATCCATTAATTCATCTCCTTTTAAGTGCTATCATACAGTATAACCTATTTATTAAAATAATACAAGTCTTTTTTGTTAACAATGCAGTTTGACATATTTCCTTGTTTTGTGGTATTATAACAAAGTAAAGTTTAAAATGACAAAAGAGGTGTATATCATATGTTTTCCGATTACATTGATACAATAACTCCCCTTATCAGTTATGATGAAGAAGTAGGCAAGGCAATGGAAGCTGAGCTTAAAAGACAGAAGAGAAATCTTGAACTCATAGCTTCCGAAAACATCGTTTCCCCCGCAGTTATGGCGGCAATGGGCAGCGTGTAGAGACCTACGATGAAGAGACCGTAGAGGGCTGCACGCAGACGACCACGGGCTACACCACCCTCGCCCTTCAGGAAGTAGGATACGGTCATCGGTACCATCGGGAAGACACAGGGGGTCAGCAGCGCAGCAAAGCCCCACAGAATGGCCTCGATGATAAGCGCCCAAAGACCCTTGTCGCCGGCTGCATCCTTCGGACCCTCGTTGGACGCAGCCGTCGGCTCGCCAATGGTGAGCTTCAGCTCGCTGTCTTGCGGCGGCATGCAGCTCTGGTCGTCGCAAATCATACTCTCGGTAGTGATGGCAATGGTGGCTGCAGGGGCGTTGAGACGAATCTCCTGGGCAAATTTTGCTACCCCCTCATAGGTGCCAATCTCCATACAGAAGACATCGTCGTAGTAGCGGTGTGCATCCTGCAACGGCGTTACCTCGCCTACCGTCTCGCCCCCCTCGATGGTGAAGGTCAAGGCCGTAGCCAGCGGACCTCCCACATAGGGGCCGAGGTCATACATATGGTAGCCCTCGGGGATGTTGGCAATGGTGCCGCCGGGCAGAGTGTATTCGCCGTATACGGGAACCTCGACGGTGTTGGTAGCAACGCCGTTCTCAACCAGGGTCACCGTGCTGGTGAAGGAAACAGGAGTGCCCTCAGTCAGCTTGTAGAAGCTCAGACCGAAGCTGTAGTAATATTTGCTGTTGGTTTCCATATTGCTGCTTGCATAGGGTGCAAACTTGGTGGTGCCGTAGTTGTCGTACAGAGCGATCTGACCGGACAGACCGTCGGAGACAGCCAGATCGGACATGAATACCCGGGCCCACTGCTTGGAGCCGCCGCCGATATAGGCGATTTTTAAGTGCTTGTACATAGTGCATTGCCTCCTTTTTGGGGGATTTCGGAAGAATTACAAGTGGATAATTACATTATACCAGAGCGTGGCATTGCCGCAATGAATAAAAACGCCCTGATTCCGAACAATTCGGATATCCTGTGGAGTCTCCATGGGGGCAGAGGTACGAATCTGATAGGATTTGTGCCGGATCGTCCATGGACGAAAGGAAATGGAGCTTCTAAAATCTAAAAG
>CALAQQ010000026.1 GCA_937888485.1 uncultured Clostridia bacterium | reverse complement strand
CAAAAGGTCCGATGGACATAACCTTTCTTGCACTTGTAATCGCTCTTCTTACAATCGGCATAATCATGATGTTTTCGGCAAGCTATGTAAATGCCTGGTATGATGCCGATGCTGAGAATGACCCATATTTTTATGTAAAAAAACAGGTTTTATATGCCATTTTCGGCCTCGGTCTTATGCTGATAATTTCACGCATAAACACCGATGTTTTCAGAGGAAGCTCATCGCTTATTTTTATTATCGCACTGATTCTTTTGATATATGTTCTTATAAACCCGGCGGTTATTCCCGGAAAAGAGGAATTCAAACGCTGGATTTCCGTTCCTGTTTTCGGAACGTTTCAGCCGTCTGAAATAGCGAAGCTTGCGATAGTTATGTTTCTTGCATTCAGCATGGAAAGATATCACAAGCTTGTTGAAAAAACTGCGTGGATGATGGTTCCTTATATAGCACTTATCGGTCTTGTTTGTATTCTTGTCTATAAAGAAAATCACGTTTCGGGAACTCTTCTTATTCTCGGAATCGGTGTTGCAACCATGTATTTCGGCGGAGTAAGAATACCGTGGTATTTTTATGCCGGAATCGGAGCGGTAGTTCTCGTTGTCGGAATATGGTTTGTTATGAATGCCGACAAGTTTCTTGAAGGCTATGCAAGCGAAAGAATACGCATATGGCTTAAACTTCTTACGGGAGAAGAACTTACAAGCGCAGAAGCTTCGGGTTCGGGATGGCAAAGCCTGCAATCTCTTTATGCCATCGGTTCGGGAGGGATTTTCGGACTCGGTTTCGGAAATTCAAAACAGAAGCATATGTATATTCCCGAACCGCAGAATGACTTTGTTTTTGCAGTTGTGTGTGAAGAACTCGGTTTTGCAAGAGCGATTCTGATAATTCTTCTTTTTATTCTTCTTGTTGGCAGAGGTTTTGTTATCGGACTCCGTGCAAGAAGCAGATATGAGGCTATGCTTGCAATGGGTATCAGTTTTCAGGTCGGTTTGCAGGCGGCACTTAATATAGCGGTTGTTACTTCCACCGTTCCCAACACAGGTATCAGTTTGCCGTTTTTCAGTTACGGAGGAACATCTCTTGTAATGCTTCTTATTGAAATGGGTATGGTGCTTGCAGTTTCAAGAAACAGCGAAAGGAAGATGAAATAATGTTTGACAACAAAAGAATTCTTATCGCGACCGGCGGTACAGGCGGTCATATAAATCCTGCTCTCGGTACTGCGGGCTATATAAAAGAAAAAAATCCTTCGGCAGAAATCGTTTTCGTCGGAACTGCGGATAAAATGGAATCAAGGCTTGTTCCCGAAGCAGGCTACGAGCTTCGTACTATTGAAATCAGCGGTTTCTGGCGCAGCTTTTCACTTGAAGCAATAAAGCATAATATCGGAACTATTTTGAAACTACTCAAATCTTCATCGCAAGCAAAGAAAATCATAAAGGATTTCAAACCCGACCTTGTGATTGGTTTCGGAGGTTATGTCAGCGGACCGGTTTTGCGCATGGCTGCAAAAATGGGAATCCCTACCGCTGTTCACGAACAGAATGCTTTTCCCGGTGTTACAAACAAGGCTCTTGCAGGTAAGGTTGACAGGGTTATGCTTACTGCAATTCAAGCTGAAAAATATATAAAATCAAAAAATCCCTGTGTTCTTACGGGTCTTCCGATAAGAGGCGATATTCTCAGAGGCGACAGGGATTTTGCCCGCGCAGAGTTGGGTCTTACGGATGACAAACCGCTTATTCTTTCAATGGGCGGAAGTCTCGGTGCAAAACCCGTCAATGATGCGGTAATGAATCTTATAATTAATAAATATAAGGATAACGACTGCGTATTTCTTCATGCAACAGGAAAAAACAGCGAGGATTTCAAGCGCAGTCTTGTTGAAAAAGGCGTTGACCTTGCAAAAAATCCTCATATCAGAATAGTTGAGTATATTGACATACCGAAAAGTCTTCCTGCTGCAGATCTCGTTATCGCTCGTTCGGGTGCAAGCACATTGAGTGAACTTCAGGCGCTCGGTAAGCCTTCGATTCTTATTCCTTCACCCTATGTAACCGAAAATCACCAGTATCACAATGCAATGGCGCTTGTTGAAAACGGTGCGGCGGTTATACTTGAAGAAAAAAATCTGAACGCAGACTCAATAACCGAAAAGGTCAATGAACTTATTCATAACAGAAGCAAACTTGAAAAGATAGGTAAGTGTGCAAGAGATATGGCGGTTATCGATGCAACCGCAAGAATATATGATACTCTCTGCGAAATAGTAAAATAATCACGTTTTCCACACTTTTTGAATAGTATGTAGACATAACAAGGAGTGTGGGTAATGGAAAAATTGATTATAAACGGCGGCAAAAAACTTGGAGGAAAGGTTGATTTGCAAGGCTCAAAAAACAGCGCCTTGCCTATTCTCTCCGCATGTGTTGCCGTTGACGGAACAAGCGTTATACATAATTGCCCCGATCTTACCGATATTACGGCGGCTTTGAAAATACTTGAGTATATCGGCTGTAAAACAAAGAGGGAAGGGCATACGGTTATTGTTGATTCAACGGGTGCAAACCGATTCTATATTCCATGTAAGCTTATGCGAGAAATGCGTTCGTCAATCGTTTTTCTCGGAGCGTTGCTTGCAAGATTCGGTGCGGCATGCGTGTCATCACCCGGCGGATGTGAAATAGGGCTTCGGCCTATCGACCTTCATCTTTCTGCTTTGAGAAAAATGAATACGTTTATCAACGAAACCGGTGGTGTGCTTGAGTGCGCAACGGACAGTCTGCGCGGTGCAAATATAATTCTTGCATTTCCGAGTGTAGGTGCAACGGAAAATATTATGCTTGCATCAATGGGTGCAAAGGGTGAAACGGTCATTACAAATGCCGCAAGGGAACCCGAAATTGTTGACCTTGCGGAATTTCTGAAATCGTGCGGTGCAGAGATTTACGGTGCCGGTCAAAGCGTTATAAGAATAAAGCCGTGCAAAAAAATGCATTCGGCGGAACATACTATAATTCCCGACAGAATCGTTGCTTCAACCTTCATGGCTTGTGTTGCATCAGCGGGCGGAAAAGCGTCGGTTAACGGCATTTGCAGAGAACATCTTGCTCCTGTTATTCCTGTTTTTGAAACAGCGGGGTGTGAGGTTTCTGTCAAAAAGAGCGAGCTTATAATAAAATCACCCGAAAAGCTTTCAAGGGTAAAATCGCTCGGAACAATGCCTTATCCCGGATTTCCTACGGATTCTCAGGCGATAATAATGGCTGTGCTCACGAAAGCAAAGGGAACAAGTGTTATAAGCGAAAAAATATTTGAAAACAGATTCAGACATGTGCCCGAACTGATAAAAATGGGTGCGGATATAAGAGTGGAAGACGGCAGGGTAGCTGTCATAGAAGGTGTTGAAAAACTCTGTGCAGCCAATGTTATTTCAAGCGATTTGCGAGGAGGTTGTGCATTGGTTGTTGCCGCTCTCGGAGCGGAAGGCAAAACGGTTGTGGATGAAATTTATCATATCGACAGAGGTTGCGAGGCTTTGGAAACAAGTCTTTCATATCTCGGTGCGGAAATAAAAAGAGAATGAGAACGGCGGTAGAATAATGGGTACAGAAAATAATCAGAGGGGCGCAGAACGCAGATTAACCCCGGAAGAAAGAGAAATAAGAATCAAACAACTTAAAAGAAAAAGAAATTTCCGGATAGCAATTGTTGTTGTCGGATTTTTGATGGCGATAAGCCTTGTTATAAGCCCGATATTGATATTTACTCTTTTCAGGGTGGAGTCATTTACGGTAGAGGGAGCTGGTATATATACCACAGAAGAGGTTGTTTCCGCAAGCGGAATAGCTGTCGGTAAAAATCTTCTGTTTGCAAACCTTGATGAAGCGGCAGATAATATCGAAAAACTGTTGCCCTATACCGACGAAGTTAAGATTACCAAAAAACTTCCTGATGAAATTATCATAAGATGCGGCTCAACCGAAAAATCGTTTGCGATAGAAATGTCGAACGGACTTTATGCGCTTGCAGACAGTAATCTCAAAATTCTTGAAATTGTCGGGAAAAAGCCTGTAGGAGTAGCACTGATAGTCGGTGCATTGCCTTATAAAGCTGAGATAGGCGAAATTGCAGAATTTGATGTGATTCAAGACGGAGAGAAAAAAGATGAGTTTGTTGATGAACCGCTCAATCTTCTTCTTGAAATTACAAAAGCAATCAGCGAAAACAAAACAAAAGATATTAACCTTATAAATGTTTCCGAAAGGAACGATATTTATCTGATTTATCAGGGAAGAATAGTTCTTAAACTCGGCAACGGTTCGGATTTGGCATCCAAATTGTCACTCGGTAACAAGGTTATCAACAGCGAAAATACCATTGATCCATTTCAGTTTGGCGCAATTAATCTGACTGTTGTTACGGAAGCGGTGTTTAATCCTTCCGATATGAAGGATGTTCCCGAAGTAATGGATTATCTTGAAAACTATAACTCCGATGATGAAGAAGAAGAAACAGACGATAAAGGTGAAAATGATTCGGAAAACAAAAAAAACGAGGAATAAAAATCAAAAAAATCAGAAATATATTCTTAAATATATATAAATTGTAAAAAAAACATTAAAATGGCAATAAATTTTTAATTTGTTCTTGTTTTTTTTACAAATACATGGTAATATAATTCAGTATTATAAGGAAAAAT
>CALAQQ010000025.1 GCA_937888485.1 uncultured Clostridia bacterium | reverse complement strand
GAAGCAAACGGATATGAATACGAATATGAGGTTAAAGCTTCTGACGGCTCAGTTCTCGAAAAAGACGTTGATAAGGAAAGAAAACCCGTCAACAGCTCTCCCGCATCAAATGAATATATCTCCGCAGAAAAAGCAAAATCAATAGCTTATGATCATGCTTCCGTAAAGGCGGCAGACGTGAAATTCTCAAAAGCAGAGCTTGACCGTGATGATATGGTCGTTCACTATGATATTGAATTTGTTTCAGGCAAATATGAATATGAATACGAAATAAACGCCGAATCAGGAAAAGTAATAGCTTCTGATAAGGAATATAATGACTAATCAAAGCTATAGATTGAGATAAATAAAATTAAAAATCAGGTGCAACGAAAATTATCTCTGTTGCACCTGATTATGTTTTTTAGAAATGATTATGCTGTAAAAATCAACTCATGATTAACAATCTCTTTTGCACATGCTTCAATGCTGTTCATACGAGCAACCCACTCCATTTGGTCTTGTTCTTTGAGTTGCTCGGTGATACCCTCATTGAGTTTCATCTGTTCTGCCAGCCGAGAGAACATAGCGGATGCTTGTTCATCAACCTCTGAAAGATGAGACCACAATGTGCCGTTCATAAGCATAATATTAAATTGAACTCGTTTGTGTTGCATAAGATAATCTTTGCGTTTCAGTCCCCATACACCGAGTGGTTTGTTTGCTTCGGCAGGTAATGTGATGTTGGGGATTCGATAATCACCAACGGTTCTATATGTACCGCCGTTCTGTTCAAATGATGATTTATTCATAACTGTAAATTCCTTTCAATCTGTAACAAATGTGTCGTGTGTGAATTTTGCACCAAGCCGAAAGCCTGAAATAAAACTATCGGCTATACTGACTGTTAAAAAATCGTTATATGTACTTGTGTAAGTTACGAACAAAGCTTTTTCTTTGCCACTTAACTTTGAAGCTAATAATTCTTCTTTTTCTGTAAGAGAGTTTAACTTTTTCTTTAACTCACTTTTAAGTTCTGAACAGCATTCCTGCGGTTCAATGTTGCCATAATAAAAGTCTTCAATAAAACCAGACATTTTGTAAACCTCCGTAATAAATTGATAATCCTTACAATTCAATCATTCCGACTGTCTACAAAAGCAGAAGGGAGGCAACTTCCTTATGAAGTGCCTCCCTTCCGACGGCGTTTTAATTTGTTCAATTATTCAGCGGGAGCAGCTTCGGGAGCTGTTCTGTCGATTGAATATTTAACAGCGTTTCTGTAATTGAATGTTACGGGAACTGTGCCCATATCTGCAAGAGTGCCTGTACCTGTTACATCTGTCTTTACGTTGATGTTCTTAACATATTCGATTGAAAGAACTTCGTCTGTTTCAACATTTGCTGTGATGATAATCTGGCAATTCTTATATTCAAGTGTGGGCTGTGCAACTGTCATATAGCTTTCAGCCTTCTTGAATTCTGCGAGAACATCGTCAACGTTACCCATGTCGTATGCCTTCTCGAGAGTAGCGGGAAGAGTGGGGGACTTGAGGTTAACGGTGATTGTTCTGAGTGTTTCGTTATCAACGCATGTTGCGCTTTCAACATCTTCAAGAGTGAGTGTGCTCACGTAGCTCTGACCCTTAACGGGAAGGAATGCAACCATATCTTCGCCATATTCGAGAGTTGCACCGTCATTGTGGAGCATATAGCTGTCAAGAGAAGTGATGGCAGCATTGAGATAATCGTTTTCGCTCATTGCGATTTCATTGCCTTCTGCATCTGTTGCCTTGCCGATGCTCTTATCCTGGCTCATTTCAACCTTTGCGGTTATGCCCTTAACTTCGTTAACATGAAGATTGAAATATTCAAAAATTGTTGCTGTGTTAGCGGCGAGAGCTTCTTCGGAATATGTAGTGTCAGTAACAACCTGGCTTTCCTCGTCAATCGATGTTGTGATATCGGTGGGGAGGGGAGTCTTAACGTTGATTGTTGTGGTTGTTGTTGTTTCTTCTTCTCCTGTTCCCGAGCAGCCTGCAAAACCGAAAAGGAATGAGAATGCGAGAACGATGCTGATTATTGCAAGAATCTTTTTGTTCATTTGATAATCTCCTTTCGCAGGGCAAATGCCTTTTTGCGGATTATAATGAAAATATTATAGCATATTAAAAGATAAAATACATCCAATTTTTAATAAATAAAAATTTTTGTGGAAAGTGAAAAAATTGTGTGCTTTCAGTTTGTAGAAAATACACAATGAATTAAACGTTCAGACCCTTTTCGTCATAGAGGAACGCTGTTTCAAGGCAGAGACCAACGCTTGCTTCGATTGTTTTAAGGTCAAGATTTTCGTGGGTATCAAGTCTTGTGTGGTAATAACGTGCGGGAGCGGGGTCCATAGCTGCGAATGCTGCCGCCTTGAACTTTTTGCTCTTTGAAACTGCGGCGGCATCGGTTGCACCGAGAGATACTGTAAGATAGGGAAGATTTTCAAGGCCTGCGATGTTGCCTGCTTCTCGGAGAAGGTTGCAGACTTCAGAGTCATTCTTAACGATTCCGCTCATATCCTTATTATATATGCCCATGAAATCATAGTCGCGGATTGTATCGAGAGCAACGAAAATTGTTTCAACATCGGAGAATTCTTCTGCGTGTTTCTTCACGAAATCCTTTGCGCCTCTGAGACCTGTTTCTTCTGAGCCTGTGCAGAGAGCAACAA
>CALAQQ010000024.1 GCA_937888485.1 uncultured Clostridia bacterium | reverse complement strand
AAGTTTGCCTTACCCATATCACGGCGGCTCATCATTCTGCCGCAGATTGATACGTTGGAATTTTCAAGTTCTTCAAAACGTTCAACTATCTCCGCATTGTGGATAGTCTGTTCGGCGAGTGTAATCTGAAACGGGTCGTTGCCTGAAGCCTGGAGAGCTTCGAGCTTTTCAACCCTTATCTGTCTGAGTTCGTTGGTGTCCTGAACCTGTTCCTGTTCTTCTTCGGGAACAGCGTTAACAATCTTTTCTTCAGCCATTGTTTTTTAGTCCTTTCATCTTTGATGCCAAAAAGCGACAGGGGGAGTTGTTCTCCCGAATCCCATCGCCGTGAAATTTCGGTTTATTATTTGGAGATTTCGAGAATTTCCATCTTGATAACCTTGCCTGAAGGAGTCATAACCTCGGCAATATCACCAACCTTTTTACCCATTACAGCGGAACCGACGGGTGAAAGGTCGGAAATGATGTTGTTTTCGATATCGCTCTTACCGAGGATTTTATATTCAACTTCTTCTTCAAAAGCCATATCATAAAGCTTAACCTTTGAACCGATGCGTACGAATTCTGTTGTAAGCTCTGTTTCGTCAAGAATTTTAGCGTTACGAAGGTCAGCTTCAAGCTTAGCGATTTCAGCTTCAAGCTTTGCCTGTTCGTTCATCGCCTCGTCGTATTCAGCGTTTTCGGAAAGGTCACCGTGTGAACGAGCTTCCTTGATTTTTTCAGCTATATCGTCTCTTCCCTCGGTTTTGAGTCTGTTGAGTTCTTCGCTCAATTTGTTATAATCTTCACGGGTAAAGACTGTCTTTTTTTCCATTTCGGTATTTCTCCTTTAATATAATAATATATATGCGCGAGTAAAATCTTTTATATTATATATTATATATGAAAATATGTCAAGTTTTAGTAATTACAAACAAAGCATTCAAGACATTTTTCTGCAGACTTATCTTCGCAATTGTCACAGCTCACCCCAAGTTTTGAAAAACAGGAATGTCTGTATTCACCGCTTCCGCACAGTTCAGTAAGCGCACCGACAAAATCAACCGTTTCAATGTCGTCGGGGATTATGCTTTTGTGAGAGTCCGTCAGTTCAACATCTTTTCCGAAGATGCGCAATTTCCCGATGCCTGTATTTTTGGAGGTGAAAATTGCCGCTTCATTCATTGCCGACAGAATCGCACCGTCACAGCAGACAATGATTTCCGGTTGGTTTGCAGGTTCATATATGCTTCTTATAACAAGAGATGCTCCGTGATTTTCATAGGCATCTGCGGTTGCGGCGGCGAATCTTTCGGGATGTGAGGTTATAATTTTTATGGCGGAGCAATAGGGCAGGAGCTCACAGATTCTCGAATGGGTAACAGCGTTTCTGTCGGTTACGGTTACGGCGAATTTATCGGCAGGCAAACCCGCATTCTCAAGTGTTTTCAGTGCCGTGTTAAAAATAAGAATTGCGTTCATGGATATCGGGATAAATCTTTTAAGCCCCGAATTATCCGGGAGTGAAAGGGAGTGGGATGCAACTACCCTTGAAGCATATCTTCCGCATTTTTGAGATGCCAATTTCCAATCTATTCCTTTTTTGCCGTCGGCGATTTCAAGAATATAAAACGGCAGACCTCTTTCTGTTTTGCAGACAAACGGCGCTGAATTTTTCAGCATTTTCAATTGTTTCCGATGTTTCATTATTCCTTTTTCGGCTTTTACTGTTTTTAAAACAACAAACACATTATTGCACTCCTCAAAGCAGTTTATTACCAAACTATGCATGAAAGGAAACAATAATGTGTTCCTGATTTATTTAATTTTCATCTTTGAAAACGAGTTCAAGTTCTTCTTCCGTCATTTCGCGGCATTCTCCTTCGGCTAAAGAAGTGTCGAGTTTAAGAGAACCTATCTGGATTCTTCTCAGTTGTTCGACATTGTTGCCGAGAGCATGAAACATGCGTTTGACCTGATGGTATTTGCCCTCTCTGATTTTGATTTCGGCGGCAGGCAGACCTTCCGGTGTTGTAAAGTCTTTCACCTTTGCAGGCAGACATTCCGTGCCGTCACCGAGGGTTATTCCTTCCTCTAATTTTCGGATGTCATTTTCATCAATCGGGAAGGATAAGGTTGCCTGATATGTTTTGAAAACATGGTGGGCAGGGCTCATTATTTTATGGGCAAAAGCGCCGTCATCCGTTATAATCAAAAGACCTGTGGTATCTCTGTCAAGTCTTCCTGCGGGAAAAAGACTGCGCCTTTTAAGCTCGGGAGGAATGATGTCGATAACCGTCTTTTTTGCAGGGTCAGTTGTAGCACTGATAACACCCTGAGGCTTGTTCAGCATGATATAGATATGCTCTTTTGCTGTAAAGTTATATCCCTTTACATCTATATCGTCAACATCGGGGTCAACAAGCTCCTCTGCACGAAGGCAGACGCGGGAATTGACCGATACTGCGGCATCCTTGATGAGTTTTCTTGCGTCTTTTCGGGACACATTGCAGTTGAGCGCTATTAACTTGTCAAGACGTTTTAATCCCATAAATCTCACCTGTCAATTAAAAAGGGTCGGTAGTTAGCCGACCCTTGATTGTTTAGCTTAAATTATGCAAGTTCTGCAAAGTACTTGATTGTACGAACCATCTGGCTTGTGTAGCTGTTTTCATTGTCATACCATGAAACAACCTGAACCTGATACATATCGTCAGCAAGC
>CALAQQ010000023.1 GCA_937888485.1 uncultured Clostridia bacterium | reverse complement strand
TTATAATTAATTTATTATATAGCTTATTCTTTTAAAAGTCAAGAAAGGATGAATAAAATGAACATAAATGTGATTGTTTTTATAATTATTGCTCTTTCGCTTATCATATGCCCTGCGGCAGCATTGACAGGGAATAATTCCGAAGGTGATAATGCCCGCGAGGTTGTTGCCGTGCAGACCAATGAAGAAAATGCGGAATATATTTCCGTAATGTCATCATCGACGGGTAAAACGGAAAAAATAAAACTCCGTGAATATATTATCGGATCCGTGTCTGCGGAAATGCCGGCGAATTATCATCCCGAAGCGTTGAAGGCGCAGGCGGTTGCAAGTTATACATATGCAAAAAAGGTGAGCGAACAGAACGAAAAATATAAAGAATCATATCTGGGCGAAGCGGATATAACCGACAGCCCCGAAACCCATCAGGGATATATCGACGAAAAAAGACGCCGAGAAATATGGGGCGATGATTACGAAGAATATGAAAAGAAGATTTCCGATGCAGTTGACGAGGTTTTCGGATATTTCATGATGTATAACGGTGAAACGGCGCTTGCGGTTTATCATTCAAACAGTGCGGGAAAAACGCAGAGCGCAAAAACTCTCTGGGGAACGGATATTCCCTATCTTGTGAGTGTTGAAAGTCCCGGTGACAAGCTTTCGCCCGATTATGTAACAGTCCATGAATTCAGCAGGAGCGAGTTCAAAAAGAATGCTAAAAAATGCGATATCAGTCTTGACGGAGATGCAGAAGAATGGGTGGGTGAATCAACAGAAGCCGAAAGCGGTTATGTTGTTTCGGTGAAACTCGGTGAAACAGAAGTCAGTGCTTCAAAATTCAGGGAAGAATTCGGACTCAGAAGCTGTTCGTTTGACATAGAATATGAAGATGAAACGTTCTCGGTGAAATGTTACGGCCACGGCCACGGTGCGGGAATGAGCCAATACGGTGCGGATTATATGGCAAGACAGGGAAGCTCATGGCGTGAAATACTGAAGCATTATTACAAGGGCATAGAATTCGATGCGGAATAAAAGCTTTACCGTGACAAATAATAGTAAAAAACAAAGGACGGAATTCTATGAAAAAGGTTGTTATAACCGTTGACAGCGCTGCTGATTTACCGAAGAATATTGCCGATAAATACGGAATAGAAATTATGCCGATGAATGTGATTGTTGGAGGAGAAGAGAAAAAGGACGGCATTGATATAACTGCTGCCGAATTATTTGATTATGTTGAAAATACGGGCAGAATTCCCAAAACATCCGCTGTTCCGCCTGCAGAGTACACGGAATTTTTCGGAAAACTTACGAAAGACGGGAAGTCGGTTGTGCATCTTTCTTTTTGTTCGGAATTATCCTCAACCTGCCGCAATGCAAAAATGGCATCTGAAAGCATGAAAAATGTTTATGTTATTGACACTCATAACCTCGCAGGAGGCATATCTTTGCTTGCAATCAAGGGGTGTAATATGCGTGATAACGGACTCGGTGCAGAGGATATATGCACAAAACTTTCGGAACTTGTTCCCGATGCAAAAGTCAGCTACATTCTTGACAGTATTGATTTTCTCAGACGCTCCGGCAGATGTTCCGCTGCAAAGGCGTTCGGTGCAAATCTTTTTTCGGTGAAACCCTGCGCCGCCATGGTTGACGGCAAAATCGAAGTTATCAAAAAATATATCGGCAAATCAAAAGCTGTCCGTCTGCAATATGCAAACGAACAGCTTGAAAATACTGATAATATTGATTTTTCAACCGCTTTTATTTATCATTCGGGAGTTGATAAATCCGAGCTTTCGGAAATCGAAAAACTCCTGAAAAACAGAGGCTTTGAGCAGGTTATAACAGCATTCACGGGATGCATGATAAGCCTGCACAGCGCAAGAAATGCCATGGGAATTCATTTTCTTGCAAATTAAAAATTATTTTATGCTTGTGTTGATAAAATCAAGAGTTGCTTTGCAAACTTCTTCAGCTCTGTTTTCGATGCACTGATGTCCGCCGCCCTCAACAACATAGGTTGTTGCCTCGGGGAATGCTTCCGCCATCTGTTGCTTCATGGCGTCATTGATAATAAGATCCTTGCTTGCCTGGCAGATAAAAACCGGGCAGGCAATTTTTGCTGCGTTTTCAAGGTCTGTTGCTTTGACATTATACATCATTTCGCAAAGACCCGCACCGAAGCCGTCATACTGAACCGCATCGGTAACTCCCGAAAGGTCGTATTTCATGGTGAATTCGCAGTCAAGTGTTGCGGCATAGATTATGAGTCTGACAACAGGGGAAAACATTGTGCCGTATTTGAAGAATGCATTCATAAAGTTTTTCATAAACCATGAAGTCATGATACCTTCTCTTTCGGCAGGGAATCCGCTCTGAGCGGCAGGAGCATAAAGAAGAAGTCCCTTAACGGGGTTTTCAATTGCGATATTGACCGAAACGCCGCCGCCCATTGAATGACCGGCAACAATCCATTCGTCCATCGGAGCAATGCTCTTCATAAGCTCCGCAATAAGAATTTCACGGTCAATGACCGTTATATTCTCGGTTTCTCTTGTGCTGAATCCGAAATTCGGCAAATCGGCAAGCACGCATTCATAGCCTTCTGCGGAAAGAATGTCCGCCATGTTGCGCCATGCATATGTAGAGCAAAGGAAGCCGTGAATCATCATGATTCTGCCCTTCTGCTCTCCCTTTGCGGGGATAACTCTGTAATGAATATCGTAATCGCCGTATTCAAAATA
>CALAQQ010000022.1 GCA_937888485.1 uncultured Clostridia bacterium | reverse complement strand
CAAGGCTTCAAGCCCGACAATGACAGCTAAAAGTTCCATTTGGTTGTTAGTTGTATGTTCAAAGCCTTCTGAAAGCTCTTTTTCGTGCTTTTCTTCGTTTATTTCCACGTGTATGCTACCCTGATGCAGGGTAACCAAGCTTTTTACCAGGGCCAATCCAATGCCCGAACCCTCGCTGTGCGTGGCGTCTATTTGGTAAAAGTTTTCAAAGATTTTTTCGGCTTGCTGCGCCGTTATAATGCTGCCATTATCGGCTATAGAAAACACCACAGCACCATTCTCTCCAGCTTCTCTATACAATTTTATAGCTACAAAACCATTCTCGGGCGTAAACTTAAAGGCATTAGCCGTAATGTTGTAAAACACCCGTTCTATTTTGCTTACGTCAAAGGCACATACGTAATCTTGGTTGGGTTCTATTTGCAGCGATATGTGAATGTGTTTCTTTTGTGCCAATTGCATAAAAGACTTGGTCCACATTTTTAGGCAGCTACTTAGGTTGGCCTCGTGCAAATCCAGCTGCATCTTGCCCGATTCAATGCGCCTAAAATCCAATATTTGGTTAATAAGGCGCAACAGCACGTTGGCGTTTTGGTAGGCCAAACGCAACAATTGTTGCTGCGAAACGGTTAATGCGGACGTAACCCGTCGATTCGTTCACCTTATAGGCTGCATCTACTGTGTACAGAGGAATTTTATCTCGCGTAATTTTGAAATCCAACAGCTGTTGTGCGCCTGCGCTCGAAACGGTTAGCGTGACGGTCGAGCCTTTGGGACCGCGCAGACGACGCATTATTTCGGAGCGTTCCATCTTTACTCCTGCAATTGCAGTGTCATTAACCGCCACTATACGGTCGCCGGCAAGAATTCCTGCCTGAATCATACTTTCGCCCTTGACTTTAAGAGCGAAAAGCTCTTTGTCCTGTGCTCCGACCATCGAAAACGGAAGATATCCTTCGATTTCTTCAACTGCAAGAATCGGTGAACCTGCGGTAACAGTACCGAGCAGGGGAACGTGAGTAACATTATCTGCCTGACCGACAATTTTGATGCAACGTTTGAGCATGGGCGGTCTTTGAATATATCCTGCTGCTTCAAGAGCATCGAGATTTGCCTGAACCGATGAGGTTGAACGCAGACCGACAGCCGCACCGATTTCTCGAACACTCGGGGTCATGCCGTTTTTTGCCGTTTCAACCAGAAATTCGTATATTTTCTGTTGGATAGGTGTTATCGGCTTCATATTTTAACCTCTTTCTATGTGTTTTATCATGAATTTGCGGTTTTTAATATACCTTGAGGGTATTATAGCACAAATGTTCAGAAAATGCAAACATTTGTTTGATATTTTTTGAAAAATTTTTTCTGTTCAGGTATTTAAAAAATAAATATTTTATGATATAATAAATCGATAATGGATAATTATAGCTTGTTATAAAATTATTATAAGGTGTTTTATGTCAGACAGAATTATCGAACAGAATTACAATGTCAAAAATCGCAGTAAAAAACCGATTATCGCTGCGGTTTCGGTAATCTGCGCCCTTTTGGTTATTATTATTTGTTTTCTTGCCTGCAAAAACAGTCTCTGGTTTGCAATCTCGCAATATAAAACAGAAAAACGAGATTATTCAGAGGCTTTCGAACTGATTGAAAACATCCGTACCGATAAAGCAGAGGCACTTTCTCTTTATCTTGCACTTCGCAAAGATATCAATGAAAACTATCCTGTTTTGTTGACCGATTTTCAGCCGTCTATAATTGAAAAATGGACTGAATCCGTTACAGAGGTTGAGAATGTGAAGCATTTTCTTAGCGATGAAATTGCTGATGAAGCAGAGTCTCTTTCTTCAACACTTAATCAGGTCAATTCCTGTCTCAAGCAATATGAAGAGATAAGAGGCGATATTCTTTCGCTTATGGATATTTTTGCGGAACTGAACAGACTATATACTAAAGATTCTCTGGGCAACAACATCTCTTTCACAGTTTCGGAGGAACGAATAAAAGTTTCTGTCTGGGAACAACAGCTCTCAATTCTGACGAATTATGCCTATACTGTTCCGAATTACGAAAATATTTATCTTCTGAATTATCTTATCAAAGAGGTTGAAGGTGAATGCCTCGAAATAAAAAACGCCATGGACTCGGTTATCGCAATGGGATATAAGGAAACTGATACTATCCGTCTCGGCGGTTCAGGTCAGAAACAGTTCCCGTCAATAACCAACAGCAACAATGAGTCCGTCAATCTGCTGCAGAAGGAAGCGTATGAAAGATTCATGTATGAAGGAATCTGCATTCAGCTTGCAGAGGTTCTCGGTTTCTTCTATGAAGTGTAAAAACGCGCGAAAATAATTCATTGACAACAGAATAACTCTGTGGTAAAATATACCTCACAAGTTAAAGGGGAGTAGCTTACGGATTATTCCGAGCAGTCTGTCAACAACCGTTGCTTATGCATCTGGCAGACACCCAGCTTTTTGGAAGCAAGACCTTTGACAGAGAATTTTGCCGTTCTCTGCCAAAGGTTTTTATATTTATAGAGAAAAATTTTGAAAGGATTGACTTTGATGAAATTCTATCTCGAACAGATCAGCGATGTCTTTTCTCACATCAAAAGCTCCGAAAACGGTTTAACAACCGCCGAAGCCGAAAAGAGACTTGCCGAAAACGGCAAAAACAAGCTTGATGAAGGCAAGAAAAAGACAATGTTCCAGCGCGTCCTCGAACAGCTTTCCGACCCGATGATTATCATTCTTATCGTTGCCGCAGTTATTTCTGCAATCACAGAATGGTTTGAACACGGAAGCTTCCATTTTGTATTCCCCACCGATACCGTTATCATCATGGTAGTTGTTGTTATCAATACCGTTCTCGGTGTTGTTCAGGAAAGCAAGGCTGAAGCCGCAATTGAAGCTCTCCAGGAAATGAGTGCCGCAACCTCGAAGGTTATCCGTGGCGGCAAGCTTATTTCCGTTCGCAGTGAAGACCTTGTTGTCGGTGACGTTGTTGTTCTTGAAGCCGGTGACGCTGTACCCGCAGACTGCCGTATTTTTGAATGCGCAAGCATGAAGATTGAAGAAGCGGCTCTTACGGGTGAATCTGTTCCCGTTGATAAGCTTATAAATGTTCTCATGGGCGGAGATAACGGCGAAGTTCCTCTCGGTGACAGAAAGAATATGGCATATATGGGTTCAACCGTTGTTTACGGCAGAGGTAAAGCTGTTGTTGTAGCAACAGGTATGGACACCGAAATGGGTAAGATTGCTGACGCTATTGCTCAGGCAGAAGAGGGTCAGACACCTCTCCAGATTAAGCTTTCACAGCTTTCAAAAATCCTCACATACCTTGTTCTCGGAATCTGCGTTGTACTTCTCGCATTCCAGGTTATTACCGCATATCTCGGCAACGGTCTGAGCTTCAACGTTTTCCTTGAAAGCTTCATGGTTGCTGTTTCACTTGCAGTTGCGGCTATTCCCGAAGGTCTTGCCGCTGTTGTTACAATCGTTCTTTCAATCGGCGTTACAAATATGTCAAAGAAGAACGCTATCATCAGAAAGCTTACAGCTGTTGAAACTCTCGGCTGTGCACAGATTATCTGCTCCGATAAGACAGGTACTCTCACTCAGAACAAGATGACTGTTGTTGACCACTACGGCGACAACGAAGCTCTTATCGCAAAGGCTATGGCTCTTTGCTGTGACGCTGAAATAGATGCAGACGGCGTTGTTACCGGTGAACCCACCGAAGCAGCTCTCGTTTATTATGCAAACGAACTCAGCCTCAACAAGAATGACCTTGTTGCAAACGCACCCAGAATCGGCGAAGCTCCCTTTGATTCGGGCAGAAAGATGATGTCAACCGTTCATAAGACTGCCGAAGGTATTGTTCAGTATACAAAGGGCGCACCCGATGAAATTCTCAAGAAGTGCACTCATGCTCTCGTTAACGGCGAAGTCGTTGCATTCTCAGAAGAAGTTAAGGCTGCTGTTCTTGCAGATAACAAGAGAATGGCTGACCAGGCTCTGCGCGTTCTTGCAGTTGCTTACAGAAATTATGATTCTGCTCCCGCAGATTTTGCTCCAGAGGCTCTTGAAAATAACCTTGTTTTCATCGGTCTTACAGGTATGATTGACCCTGCCCGTCCTGAAGTTAAGGCAGCTATTGAAGAATGCCGTTCCGCAGGTATTACTCCCATCATGATTACGGGTGACCATAAGGATACAGCTGTTGCAATCGCAAAACAGCTTGGTATCATTGATGATGCATCAAGCGCTATTACAGGTGCACAGCTTGATGAAATCAGTGACGAAGATTTCGCTGAAAGAGTTACCGAATTCAGAGTTTATGCACGTGTTCAGCCCGAGCATAAAACAAGAATAGTTAACGCATGGCGTGCAAGAGGTATGATTACCGCTATGACAGGCGACGGTGTTAACGATGCACCCTCAATCAAGAGTGCGGATATCGGCGTTGGCATGGGTATCACAGGCACAGACGTTACAAAGAACGTTGCAGATATGGTTCTTGCAGACGATAACTTTGCAACAATCGTTTCCGCAGTTTCCGAAGGCAGAAGAATTTATGACAACATCAGAAAGGCTATCCAGTTCCTTCTCGGTTCAAACCTTTCCGAAGTTCTTTCAATCTTCACCGCAACAATTCTCGGATTTACAATTCTTAAACCCGTTCATCTTCTTTTCATCAACCTTGTAACAGACAGTATTCCTGCTCTTGCTCTCGGTCTTGAAAGACCTGAAAGAGACATCATGAACCGTAAACCCAGAAACAGCAAAGAGGGCGTTTTTGCAGGCGGTATGGGCTTTGACGTATTCTATCAGGGCTTCCTTGTTACAATTCTCACACTTGCAGCATTCTTTATCGGCGAATTCCTTGAAACAGGTCATTGGCAGTTCAGAAACATCGCTGAATGCAACGAAGGCATGACAATGGCATTCCTTACAATGTCAATGTGCGAAATCTTCCATTCATTCAATATGCGTTCACAGAGAGGCTCTGTTCTCGGTATGGCATTCGCTCAGAAGTCACACAACTGGGTTCTCTACGGCGCAATGGCAGCTTCTCTTGTTCTCACAACTGCAATCATCGAAATCCCCTTCCTTGCAGATATGTTTGACTTTGTTCATCTTGACCTCAAGGCATATGCAATTTCAATCGGTCTTGCATTCCTTGTTATTCCTATTGTTGAAATCATCAAGGCGGTTCAGAGAGGAATGTCCAAGAATAAATAAAAAATTAAGGCTTGCAGAGATGCAAGCCTTTTTTTTATTAAATCAGAAATGCTTTTGCGAGCGCAAAATAAATGACAAGAGTAACGATATCAACGAGAGTGGCAATCATCGGTCCTGCCATGAGTGCGGGGTCGAGCTTTATGATTTTTGCAAAAATCGGGAGCGAACAGCCTATAAGCTTTGCAACAACTATCGCACAGAACATCGCGAGCGAAACGACAAGGAATACTGCAAGAGTGCCTTCACAGAATAAATACATTCTTAATATATTTGCAAGAGCGAGCACTCCGCCGCATATTGCAGCAACCCGGAGTTCTTTGAATACTATTTTAAGATAGTCTTTTATTTCAATTTCACCGACTGCAAGACCGCGGATGATAAGCGTTGAAACCTGGCTGCCTGCATTACCGCCCGTACCCATGAGCATGGGCATTGAAGCGGTCAAGGCAACAAATCCCGAAAGAAGAGTTTCGTAGCCCTCGATAATCTTTCCGGTGAAAGTTCCCGAAATCATGAGGATGAGAAGCCAGAGTATTCTGTTTCTTGCGAGTTTAAAAACTCCGGTTTTAAGATATTCATCATCCGATGGAGCAAGCAAAGCCATCTTTTCGAAGTCCTCGGTGGTTTCTTCTTCGATAACGTCAACGATATCGTCAACGGTGATGATGCCGACGAGTCTGTTTTCGTTATCAACAACGGGAACACTCAGAAGGTCGTATTTCTTAACGATATCAGCAACATATTCACGGTCATCATGAGTGTTGACGGAAATGAGCTGGGCATCATCTTCCATGATATCGCCGACAAGTGTATCCTTATCGCAGAGGAGCAGAGATAACAGTGGAATACTTCCGAGAAGGCGATGCTCTTTATCAATGCAATAACAGGTGTAGACAGTTTCTTTGTCTATGCCTGTTTTTCTTATTTTATCAATAGCCTCTGCAGCGGTAAGAGTTGTGCGAAGATGAACCATTTCGATGGTCATAAGACTGCCTGCACAGTCATCGGGATATTTGAGAAATCTGTTGATGAGCTTTCTTGTTTCGGGGTCGGAGTGAGCAAGAACTCTGGTAACAACGCTTGCGGGCATCTCCTCAAGAAAGTCAACCGTATCGTCGAGGAACATTTCATCAAGCAGGATTTCAAGTTCGGTATCATTTATCTTTTTAACAAGGTCTGTCTGGGTTTCGGGTTCAAGATAAGCAAAAACCTCCGCAGATATATCTTTCGGCAAAACTCTGAAAACGAAGAGCTTTTCTTTGAGTTCGAGTTCTTCGATTATCAGAGCGGTATCAACAACATTGATTTCCGTCAGACAGTCACGAAGAGCCGATATTTCACCTTTTTTTATCATTTCGATAATATCGGCAAGTATGATTTCAAAATTTTCCATAAAAAAAACGCCGCCTTTCGCATACCGCAAAGACAGCACAAACCAAGGGAAGCGATTTAATAATAAATCACTCTGAAAACTCCGTTGACAGCTCCGTCATGCGGGTAGAGTGAAAAGACTCGGACTCAATACGGTTTTGAAAGGCATATTTCCGCCACAGCTTCGTTAAAATTTCTTGAAATATCCCGTATGGCAAAGAAAAAAACGCTTCGAAGGGTCGGAAATCCGACCTTTGCGGCGTATTCAGTTCGAGTCTTTTCACTCTATATGTAGTTTCGTATCTACTTCGGGGGTTGGGAATATCGGAACTGCCCAAAATTTTCACCACACATTCAAAAAAATTTTCACATATTTATCCTACACCTAAAAATTGACAAAGTCAAGCAAAAACAAGAAAAAATTCAATTAAAACATATATTTGAAAAAACCGGAGAAAAACGGAGATACATGGGTCAAAATGAGCAAAAACGGAAGAAATTGATTGATAATCTGAAAAACAGACAAAAACGAGTTGACCTTTTCAGGTTAAAAAAACACGGTGTTCCGACTATGGGTGAAGGACATAAGTTCTTCGGAAAGGAGAGATTTTTTGAAAAAAGGTTTAACCGAAAAAGAAAAGCTGTTCTGCGCTTATTATGCAGACGGCGGTGATGCGAGAGGCTGTGCGGCAAGAGCAGGATTTTCTGTAATGCCGCAGAGAAATGCGGCAAAGCTTCTTGCAAGAGAAGATATCAGGTCGGAGATATCAAGGCTTGAAAAGGAAAAAAAGACGGTAAGTTCCGTTGAAAGAGGGCTTATGCGTCTTGCATTCGGTTCGGTTGCGGATGCGATGAAGCTGATGCTCTGCGAGGAAACGATGAGCGCTGATGAAATTGAAAAGCTTGACCTTTTCAATGTTTCCGATATCAAACGTCCCAAGGGCGGAGGGCTGGAAATCAAGTTTTTTGACAGATTGAAGGCTCTGGAACGTCTTGAAAAAATCGAAACTTATGAAGAAGGTACACAAAGCAGTTTTATAAAAGCTCTTTCCGACGGCGCAAAGCTGCTTTCCGGGGAGGATGAGTCTTGAGCAAAAAGCAGGACTTTACAGCCTTTTCCGGAAAACAGATGAAAGTGCTGTGCTGGTGGATGCCCGAAAGTCCGCTCAGGAATTATGATGCAGTCATATGTGACGGCGCGGTGCGTTCGGGAAAAACACTTTGCATGTCTGTTTCATTCATCGCATGGGCCTTTTCTGCTTTTTCCGACCGTTCTTTCGCTCTTTGCGGAAAAACAATAGCCTCTCTTCGCCGCAATGTTGTTACGGTTATCCTTCCCGTATTGCGTGAACTCGGTTTTGAATGCAACGAAAAACTTTCGCAGAATCTTATCGAGATTACCTACGGCGGGTCAACAAATCGCTTCTGGCTTTTCGGCGGCAAGGATGAAAGCTCCGCCGCACTTATTCAGGGCATGACTCTTGCGGGAGTTTTGCTCGATGAGGTAACGCTGATGCCGCGTTCATTTGTGGAGCAGGCATTGGCAAGATGCTCCGTTGACGGCTCAAAGCTCTGGTTCAACTGTAACCCCGAGCATCCGATGCATTGGTTCCATGAGGAATGGGTCAAAAAGCACCGTGAAAAGAACTGCCTCTATCTTCATTTCACAATGAAGGATAACCCTTCCCTTACACCGTCTATAATTCACCGCTATGAGAAGCTTTATTCGGGAGCGTTCTATGAGCGTTTCGTTCTCGGCAGATGGGTTGCGGCGCAAGGGTGCGTATACCCGATGTTTTCGCAGGAAAAGCATGTTGTCCCACCACCCGATTTCCTTTCGCAATACTACATTTCCTGCGACTACGGTACAGTCAACCCTTCGTCATTCGGTTTATGGGCTGAAAACGGGGAAAAGTGGTACAGAATAAAGGAATACTATTTTAATTCAAGGGTTGAGGGCAGTCAGAGAACGGACAGCGAGCATTACCGTGCGCTCTGTGATCTTGCGGGAACTCTGCCGATTGAAGCGGTTATAGTTGACCCCTCTGCGGCAAGCTTCATTGAATGTATAAGGCGTGACGGCAGGTTCAGGGTTATTCCGGCAAAAAATGACGTTATCGACGGAATAAGGCGTGTTTCGGATTGTCTTAAGGAGCAGAAAATCATGTTTTCGCCCGAATGCAAGGATACGATAAAGGAATTCGGTCTTTACAGATGGGAAGAAAATGCGGTAAAGGATGCCGTCCGAAAAGAAAATGACCATGCAATGGACGATATCCGCTATTTTGTTTCAACAGTTGTTGACAAAGAGGATGACGGCGGATTTTTCGCTGTTGCGGCAAGAAGGAGTAGATGATGGGAATATTCAAAAAAAGAAACACTTCAAGGGTTTCGGCACCCGTGACACAAACCAGAAACGGTCATCCCTTCGGAATTCTTGACGGCTATGTACCGCTCGGTGCGCCTCAGATGAGACTCTATTACACCTTGCGTGAAGCAATACCCGTTATTGATGCGGCGATTCTGAAAATAGTACGTCTTTCAGGAGGCTTTAGTGTTGAATGCTCCGACAAAGCGGCACAGAGAGCGGTTGATGAATTTATAAGGTCTGTTCCCGTTGGGGGGAACAGGCAGGGTCTTGCGGCATTTATCGATTCTTATCTTGAACAGCTTCTGACATGCGGTACGGCAATCGGTGAAATTGTTGCCGATTCCGAGGGTAATCCGAAAGCGCTTTTCAATGCACCGCTTAAAAACATTGAACTAAAGCGTAACGGCAACGGCTTTGATATTGATATTTTTGTGAGAGACTGCGCGGAGCTTCGCAGGGTTACGGCGCCCGAAATGTGCCTTCTGAGCGTTCTGAATCCCGAACCCGGAGCTCTTACGGGAAATTCAATTCTCAAAGGAATGCCGTTTGTAAGTTCTGTGCTTCTCAAAATATTTGAAAGCATCGGTTCTAATTGGGAGAGGGTTGGCAATCTTCGTTTTGCAGTTACCTATAATCCAAAAAACGATGCCGTTGACAGAGCTTATGCCAAGGACAGAGCAATGCAGGTTGCGAAGGAATGGGGAGAAGCAATGCAGAGCGGTTCGGAGGTTCGCGACTTTGTTGCCGTCGGTGATGTTCAGATTAAGGTTATCGGTGCTGATAATCAGATTCTTGACAGCGAGGTGCCGGTAAGACAGATGCTTGAGCAGATTGTTGCAAAAACAGGCATTCCTCCGTTTATGCTGGGGCTTTCGTGGTCGAGTACGGAAAGAATGTCACAGCAACAGTCCGATGCCCTTACAAGCGAGCTGGAGGCTTACAGACACATTCTCAGTCCTGTAATCGAAAAAATCTGTAATGTTTTTCTCAGAAGCAGAGGTTTTTCATGCGATTTTGATATTGTATGGAGCGACATCATGCTTCAGGATGAGGTTGAACAGAGCAGAGCCATGCTCTACAGAGCACAGGCAGAAAAAATCCTGAGAGGTGAATAATTACGGATAAGGAAAACACCAATGTTCTGTCCGAAAACGAGCTTGAGCTTATCGGACAGTTCGCAAGAAAAAAACTCAAAAGCGAGGAAATCTATACTTTTTCGCTTGTTCTCTGTGACAATGAAATTGACAGGGACAACGAAAAATTTACGGTTTCCGCACTTCATAAGCTTGCAGAGCTTTTTGTTGGCAAAACGGGAATTTTTGACCACAATATGAAAAGCAAGGACCAGACTGCAAGAATTTATACTGCCGAGGTTGTGACGGATTCAACCCGAAAAACCTCCGACGGCGAAATCTATACCTATATAAAGGCTAAGGCTTATATGGTCAGAACGGAAAAGAACAAAGACCTTATTGCCGAGATTGATGCAGGTATCAAGAAGGAAACCAGTGTCGGTTGCTGTGTAAGTAACATAAGCTGTTCAATCTGCGGCATGAATATCAAGACTCATGGCTGTGAGCATCAGAAGGGAAAGGTTTACGGCGGAAAACTCTGCTGTTATCATCTTTCTGAGCCTACGGATGCATATGAGTGGTCTTTTGTTGCCGTACCTGCACAGAAGAATGCAGGTGTTATCAAATCGTTTATCCCTGTAAGCGAAACCGAAAAACTCGCACAGTGGGCAAACGAATACAGAGATGAGCTTAAGGCGGATGTTGTATGCACAGCGGCAACTGTTATCCCCGAAATGAAAAGCTCATCTATTGAAGAAATCTGCGATTCTCTTTCGGTCAAGGCTCTTCGTGAAATGCGCGATGCTTTCCGTGAGAACGCAAAGAAAAATCTGCCTGTTGTCAGACAGCTTGAATGCACTCAGGCAGATGATGAATTATCAAATTCCGAATATAAAATTTAAGGAGGACCTGATATGTCAGTATCATATGAAGGATTTAATATGAATGCACTTACTTTTCACTGTTCGTCAAAAATCAACAAAGGAATGGCTGTCAAGATTAATAAGTCAGACAGCGTTGTGCCTTGTGCGGACGGTGATGTTTTCCACGGCTTTGCCGTTGAGGGTGATGATAAGTATGTTTCCGTGCAGTTAAAGGGCATCGTAACAGTGCCTTATACGGGTACAGCACCCACAGCAGGCTTGAATAAGCTCGGTGCAAACAGCAACGGCGGTGTTAAGGTTTCCACAAACGGCAGCGAATTTCTTGTTGTATCCGTTGATGAAACCGCAAAAACCGTAACATTCCTGATGTAAGAAAGGAGAAAATCACTATGTCAAATTATGATAACATAAAGCTTGAAAAGGGTCTTTATTCAAACGGTAATTTCACAAAATCGCTTGAAAGCATTGACCCCAGCGAAAACTATAAGGGAACTGCTCTCGAGGGTCTTGATGCATATCAGCGTCAGCTCAAACGTTTCGGCATCAAGGTCAGCGGAAGCGGCAGCGATGTTGTTGAAAAGTTTTTCAAGAACTCAGACAGCGCAGTGCTTTTCCCCGAATATGTTTCAAGAGCCGTAAAGCAGGGCCTTGAGCAGAGCGATATCCTTCCCGGTATTGTTGCAACAACAACTTCAATCGACGGTCTTGACTACCGCTCAATCACTTCAATTCCTTCAGAGGAGGAAAAGGAGCTTAAAACCGCAGACGGAAAGAACAGAAGAGGAAAAACCATACCGTGCAGTATGCCGTAGGATGCAAGGGAAGAGCTTGCTCCTATTCCGCTTTTTCGAAGTCCCCACGGAATTGCGATATGCTCAACGGTCGAAAGCGCAGCTCTTACGTATGCGCTTACGGCTACGGGGAATGCGAGAGAAAAGACGGTTGAAAAGCCATCCTTCTTTTTATCCGAATCGTATATGTCACGGATTTTTAATGACGTATCCTCTTTTTTTATGTGATTTTGTCTGTCCGTAAGGTATAAAACGACGGACAGGATCAGGCTTAACAGCTCACTTAACGCTCCTGACAGAATAATTATGTAACAGGCGGATTCAACGCTTTTCGGTAATATTAAAGCAAGAAAAACGGCGCACAGTCCCATTTTTACAAGCTGCTCGCAGATTTGGACGGTAACGCTTTTGTAAACCCGTCTGACTCCGTTGAAGTATCCGTTAATAGCGCTTGTTATTGCAATGGGAGTAAGAGTGACGGAAAGAAGCTTAAGGGATGCCACAGTACGCCTATCTCCCAGTATTTTTGCCCCGATATTAGGTGCGCTGACGTACAGAACTGCCGAAGCGGTCAGCGAGAATATCAAGGCATATATAAAGCCGTTTTTTACGGTTATGCCGAGGGATGTGTATGTTTTTTTATCAGCCTTGCCGATAGCATC
>CALAQQ010000021.1 GCA_937888485.1 uncultured Clostridia bacterium | reverse complement strand
CTTATTAAACATCATACCGTTTTTGTCGTCAAGACATACTATAAGTTTCATAATTATCACCCAGACAAATTTTAACACAGATAAATATTTGTTTCAATAATAATTCTTTATTCCCTGTCCTTTTTATGGTATAATCATTTACACGGTGGTGAGAAAATGAAAAGATTTGCAAAAGTATATGTTGAAATTTCAAATATCTGCAATTTAAAATGCTCATTTTGTCCCGGAACTACACGAAACCCAAAGAGAATGAGCATAGACGAATTCAAAATTGTCCTTGAAAAAATTAAAGATTATACTGATTATATCTATTTTCATCTTCTCGGTGAGCCTCTTTGCCACCCTGACCTTGAAACCTTTTTGCAGATTGCGGAAGAAATGAATTTCATGGTAATCATCACCACAAACGGAACACTTTTAAACAAATGCAAAGAAATTCTTCTGAATTCAAGTTCCCACTATAAAACAGTTATTTCTCTACATTCATTTGAAGCAAATGACAACAAAATATCATTTGAAAACTATCTTAACGACTGTTTTTCTTATGCAAAAAGTGCTGAAAACAAAAAAATCGTCGTTCTCAGACTTTGGAACAACGGTGGAAAAAACACTTTGAATAATGATATTTTAAATGTTCTTGAAGATTATTTCCCGAAACCTTGGAATGAAGAACGAAACGGCACACGAATCGGTGAAAAAATCTATATCCAATATGGTGATAAGTTCGATTGGCCGACACTTGAAAGCAATAATGTAAATGAAAATGTGTTTTGCTATGGTCTCCGTGACCAAATCGGAATTTTAGCCGACGGAACAGTTGTCCCCTGTTGCCTTGACAGCAACGGTGACATTCCACTTGGCAATATTTTTGAAGATGATATGGAAAATATCCTAAACTCCCAAAAAGCACTGAATATTTACAACGGTTTCTCAAATCGAACAGCATGCGAAGAATTATGTAAAAGATGTAGCTTCGTGAGGAAGTTTTGATAAAACAAAAGCACTTCAGCCGAAGTGCTTTCTTTTTGTCAGTACGTCTTATTCTAGAACCATAGTTCAACAAATTGGAAGTTTACGGTCTGCTTCCAATCCAAAAACAGCCACCACCAATAACAGCACCTACGTAAGCTAATGCTATGCTATCATTAGTTGCACCAACCAGATTGTCACCAATAAACCAAAGAACAATAATGATTAAAACTGTAATAATTGCTCTTATCTTAATGCTTTTCATGATTTTATACCTCCACAAGTTCTTATTCGTCGAGATGATTATATCACAGATAATCTGACTTTACAATCGGGTGCGGGTGTCCCACCCATAATTATTCATTATTCATCAGCGAAAGCGACTTCATCATTCATTATTCATTGAAAATCCGTTCTTTTTAATGAATGATGAATATTGAATAATAAACAATGAATAATACAAACGAAAATCCGCCCACTCTTGTGAACGGATTTTTGTTTGTGTTTACAACTTATTTTTGTCAAAAAATAAATGGTTGCTGAAAAAATATAAATTCAAAAACAGTTCGACAATTTGGAATTTGTCAATCAGAAAACACCGTTATTATATTTTTTCTGCACGCAAAAAATGCAGATAAATCCGATTATTAATCCAACAATTAATACTGCAACCGCAACCAATGTAATCTTTTCCGAATCTCCCAGCAGACTTACTATTCCGCTAAGCAAAAGTGCCGTTGAGATAACAAACATAGCTTTTCCGAAAGATTTTCCATATGCGGATTTATCGGTAACGTTTGTTTGATGATAATCATGAATCAAATTGGTTTTTCCCCGATATATTGCAACACCTATCACAACAAAAAGTATCGCTGTCAAAAACATAATTATCGAATATGTAATCATAATATTACCTCTACAAATTCTTATTTGGTCGAGCTGATTATACCACACATAAACACATAAAGCAACTGCGCTTTACATCAAAACATTTCATCTGTTTTCGTGATTTTTTCTCGGTTCTTGAACCGTGAAAAGCACCGTGTTTTCCGATGCATTTTCTCAAAATGATGCGTTGGTCGTTTGAAATATTTCTATCGTCTCATTTTTGATTTCCTCCTTTCGGGCATCAAAAAACAGCCACGAAATTAAACGTGACTGTCTTTGTCTGCTTGTTTGTTTTTCTTCTTTTTCTTTGAATGGATGTCCAAAAATTCTCCGTATTTCTTTGAAACAAAATCCTCGTATGCCGTTGCGATTTTTTGTATGCGTTTGTAAACCGCACTTGGTGTTTTGTATCCCGCAAATTTTGCAATCTGTTTAAGTGTGCATCCGTCCATTCGCATCTGCAAAATACGCTTGTCTTTTCCGTCAAATGTTTCAAAGAATGCTTCGACTTTGTGTTTCGAAAGAATTCTTGTTTCAAAATCATCACGGGGTGACGGTAACTGAACGAGTAATTCTTCACTGATTTCTTCGCCTGATTTGATTGCTTCGTCAAGAAAAATCGGACTTTTCTTTTTATTCCAAGAACAATACCACTTGTTGATGAAATCTCTTTTGTATGTGCTTTTACGTTCGCTGTAATCTTCCATCTGACGATTATTCCACACTTCATCAATCATCGGTTGCCAGTTCTGTTCTTCAACAATCATATCTGTAAGATTGCCGATAAGATTGCTGAACTGCTGATATGTAAGCCACGGGATTTTCATTTCCTTCGGCATCATATAAAGTTTCTGAAAACTCCATTCCATCTCGTATTCGAATTTCTTTCGGAAGTAATTCTGAATAACAAAGCACAATCGCCACAGAGGAAAATCACCTGAATAATCTGTCCACTTGCCGGGGATATTACCGTAACCGTCACGGCGGGGAACTTGAAGAAATTGCCACACAGACCACGCATACGATTCCCAGATGAGCTGAAGAAACATATCATTGTTGATGATATAATCGTATTTATCCGTGTAAAGAACATCATACGGATTTCTCGGAATATCAAGATAATCCTTCCGTTTTATTACAAGCTCTTTGGGGAGAGCGTAAAACAACGGAAGCCACGCAAGATGACTGTCCTGCGGAATGGTTATTATCTGATTCGGGAGTTTAACGATATAACTGAAATTAGGGTTGTCCAATATAATTGCATCACCTCACTACGAAGAATTTTATCCTCCCACTTATAAAGGAATGAAACAAAACGAATTTTTCCTGAAATTCAAATAATTTACAATTTGTTCAAAAATATTGCTTCAGAAAAAACCCACTCACTTTATATGGAATGAAAGTAGATGTATTTTTCCTACAAATTCAAAAAAGTTAAAAATATTTGCTCTCACTTATTATGGAGTGAAAACGCAAAAATTTTTCCTGAAAATTGACGAAAAAATAAAAATATTTTTAATTTTATAGCAAACAAATGTTCGTTAATATTTTATATCAGTTTTTCTGCAGTGTCAATAGGTGAAAATAAAAAATGCAGGCAACACCGTTTGTTACCTGCATCTATTGTAAATAATCAGTTGTAATAATTACAAATTAATCAAACTGCCTGAACATTTTCAATTTTTCCTATAGCAAAGTTTGAAATCCTTTTGTGAGTTGGTAAATGGATACTGCTGCGGTAACACAACAGGCGTCACTTATACTGTGAGCAAGCTTTTAGGTATTTCCCGAACAGCTAAAAAATGCAATCTCATATTTTATTTAAAATAATAATCTGATATTCTTATTTATCAGAATGTTTTTTAATCATTCTTTTCTCTGTATTTATTCATCATATTTTTAAAAAGTTCCTGCGTTGTCGGCGGTGTGTAGGTTATGGCGTTCGCACCTGCTTCTATAGTTTCGAGAATGGTTTCGGGTTTGTTTCCTCCGGTTGCGATGATAGGAATATCGGGAAGCTTTTTTCTAATACTCTTTATTATTTCAACGGTTTGTGTTCCGCCTGCAACATTGAGTATTGTTGCTCCCGCTTCAATCCGTTTGCCGACATCTGTTTTTATATCGGTTACAGTAATGATTACAGGAATATCTACTGCACCTGAAACGGCACGCAGATTCAGATTTGATATAGGTGCATTCAACACAACACCCATTGCACCCTGACATTCTACATCCCTCGCAAGAGAAACCGTGCGGATTCCTTGTGTTGTTCCTCCGCCAACACCGCAGAATACCGGTACATATGATGCCTTGATTATAGCATCACTTATTGACTGTTGAGGAGTAAACGGATAAACGGCAAAAACCGCATCGGCATCACAGTTTTTGATGATTGCAAGGTCGGTTGTAAAAACAAGGCTTTTTATCCGCCTGCCGTAAATAACAATTCCGCTTGCCCTTCTGATTTCCTTTGGCAGCTCGAGAATGTTGTGCCTTAATCGGCTTGCAATATTGGGGATTGTTTTTGAATAATCCTGCATTTGTTTCTCCTTTCCGTGTTTCAGCAATATATTAATTAATTATAAAATTACCTTTTATTTATTCTCTCATTAAGACAATCCATTCTTTCGTCCAAGGCGGCACTTAACCTTGCACATTCAAACAATTCATTTTCCATTTCTTCTGTAAATTCCGAATCCTTTTTATAACGCATCTGATGCTCAAGACTTGCCCAGAAATCCATCGCAATGGTACGAAGCTGAATTTCTGCTCGCATTATCCTTTTCTCGGATGCAAGAAAAATGGGAACGGTAACAATCAGATGCAGACTGCGGTATCCGTTTTTCTTTGGATTATCTATATAATCCTTTTTCTCAACAAGAGTTATGTCATCTTGCTTTAATAACGCATTCGCAATCATATAAACATCGTGCGGAAACGAACATATAACTCGGATACCCGCAACATCGTTAAGGTTTTCTTCAATATCTTCAATGGTGAAAGGCAGGTTTCTCCTTGAAAGTTTTTCTTTGATGCTGATAGGACTTTTAAGGCGGCTTTTTATGTTACTGATTGGATTGCGGTCATATTGCAATGAAAATTCTTCATTCAGAACGTTAAGCTTTGTTTCAATCTCCATCATTGCACAGCGGTAATACGCCATAAGTTTTCCGTATTCGTGCACAAACGGCTGCGAATTCCTGATTGCATCTTCATCAAAAAGCTGCTCAATTCCTTTTTTGTTTTGTTCGGTTTTGCTCATTGATTAACACTCCGTTTTTATTTTATGTTTAAATAATATTCCTCAAAATTCAACTGCATATTAACTCAACATCAATTTTTGTTGATAATCACAAAAACCCGAAATGCAATTTGTTTTGCACTTCGGGTTTAAATTATAGTATGACTTCAAACCTTGCACCGCCGTTTTTGCCGTCGGTCACGGAAATTTCTCCACCGCAGAGAGTCAGAATATTTTTCACAAGAGCAAGACCCAAGCCGTTGCCTTCGGATTTATGGGAGCTGTCGCTCTGATAGAATTTGTTGAATATATGCTTCTTTTCTTCGTCGCTGATTCCGTAGCCTTCATCTTCTATGGTGAAGGTTATTTTACTATCTGCTCTTTCCAGCTTCATTCTTATCAAGCCGTTTTCGGGGCTGAACTTGATTGCATTGTCGAGAAGATTGTTCCACACGTGGAACATCAGGCTTTCATCGCCCGTATATTCAATCTCATCCAAATCAACATCAAAGTCAATTTCCTTTGCACTCCATTTCGGTTCAAGAAGAACGATTGACTGCCTTATCTGCTCATCAAGACGGTAGGTTGTTTTCTTTGCCTGAATAGCCTTGTTATCAACCTTTGAAAGCAGAAGAATGTTGCTAACAAGCTCTGAAAGACGCTTTGTGTTGAAAAGTATCTTTTCAATATATTCGTTTTCTACTTCGTCAATGTTTTCGGTATTCTGCAAAAGGGTTGCATAGCCGTCAATCGCAGTTATCGGTGTTTTAATTTCGTGGGAAACGTTTGAAACGAAGTCAGTTTGCAGAGTTTCGGTTGCGCCGAGCTCTTTTACCATAAGATTGAAATTCGTGTAAATATCCTGAATTGCTTCAAGCCTGCTTTCGGTTTCAATCTGAGTTTCAAAATCTCCTTCAGCAACCTTGTTCATTGCAGAGCTTAAATTTGTCAGAGGAGTAATAAGTCTTTTTGAAATAAAAGACATAACAATTCCGCCAACGATTATGCTTACAAACACAATCCATATCAGATTAGGAATGCTTATCTGAACATCAAAATAATACTTTGCAATATATGCAAGCGAAAGCTCCAGCGGAATGGTTACACCGAAGCCGACGATGACCGAAGTAATAAAATATCTCCACAGCTTTTTGGAATTCGGATTCTTTTTCATTTCTTCTCCACCTTATATCCTACGCCACGCATGGTTACGATTCTGAAATCGGTGTTATCCTTGAAGCGGTCACGCAGTCTGCCAATATGAACATCAACCGTATGAGTATCGCTCACGGCATCATAGCCCCATATCTCGTCCATCATCTGCTGACGGGTAAAGATTTTGCCGGGATAGGATGCCATTTTATATAGCAGCATAAACTCCTTCTGCGGCAGAATCGAGCTTTCTCCGTTGCAGGTTACTGTTAATGAATCGCATTCCATAACGGTTGAGCCGATTGTCAATTTTCGTTCATTCATAACCTGCGCTCTGCGGAGAAGCGCACCCACACGAAGCACCATTTCGTTGACGTTTACGGGCTTGACCATATAGTCATCCATACCCGAAAGGAATCCGAGCCGCATATCGTCAAAGGCATCCTTTGCGGTAATTGTAAGAACGGGTATGTTGTTGCCCGCTTCACGCAGAGAGTGAACAAGCTCGTAGCCGTCCATTTCAGGCATCATTATATCGGAAATTATGAGGTCAAAATATGTGTTTTCCATGGCATCGAGTGCTTCTTTTCCGTTGGACACACCCGTTACCGAATAGCCGTTTTTAAGAAGAACGTGTGTAAAAAGCTCACGAAGCTCAATATCATCTTCTGCAATAAGTATTTTAAACATCTGCAACACCTCACGGTTATATTTTACAGTCAATATGTGAACAAATCAAGAGAGTGCAAAACGGACAGCACCATTGTTACGGAACTGTCCGTTCTGCGGTTCTATGGAGGAACCATATATGAAAGTGTGGAAGAGATATCAATATCTGTTTCTGACCCTTTCTGCAAATGCGGTCAGACCGTTAATTATCAGTTTTGTTCCGTCATCGAGAATTGCCGTTCCAAAGAACTTCCCGAACACCTGATGACCGTGCTGACTTATTATTCCGATGTCAAAAGAGCGAACATTATCATATATCGGCACGAAATTCATATCAAGCCTGCCATCGGAGCTGATGAATTTCCAAGGCTTCATCACATCGTCGGGAATTTCAAAAAGTATGCGGTCAAGCTTATGGCATTTGCCGTCATAAAAAATCATATTTTCACTTGCTGCGGAAGTATCGCCGAAGCCGTAGCCGATATTAAATCCGAAGCTTTTGCCGTCAATAATGCCGTTACCCGAGCTCCAGTACCAAGTGTTGTCATAAGTCCAGACACCTCTGCCCCAATCAAGGGTAGCAAAATCCTTTTCAGGGTTGAAATAATGTTTTTTGCCGTTATATTTAACCCATCCTTCAGCCGGCATGCAATTAATTTTCTGGTTATAATAAAATGCTGTTTCATCCTCTTTCCACGGAGTGGCAATAACCATTGTATCACCGCTGTAGTTATGAATAAAAATATCAAAATCCATTTCTCCGTGAAGCGGACATTTTTTGTAGTGCCCAACAAGATGCCTGCCGCCGTTTTCGTGAGTTACGGAAAGCGAGCAGTAATTTTTGCTTATATTTATATCACCTTCGGAGCTGTCTGTCGGCATATTAAGCCTGCCCATCGGGAAGAAAAGCGGTGTTATATAAGCATATTTTTTGTTGTTAGCGAAATCATAGAAATTTGAATTTGCAAGACCCATATAGCGGTTATCGGCAACAGTCATTGAGAAAGCGTAGCCGTCACTGTCAACAATAATGTAATAATCCCATTCTTTAAGGCGAATTTTATCAGCCTTCATATCCAGCGGATTATATTCCATAATCAGCTTTGTTGCCCAGCCCGGTTCGGTCAGAACTCCGTCGGAATTCAATAATTTTTGTGGTTTTTCTATTCTGTGATTCATTTTTTACTTCCTTAAACAATTAAAAATAAGTAATAACAAACAGGCACTACAAAAAGCACGCTGTCAAATCGGTCAAGCACACCGCCGTGACCGGGCAGGAAATTGCCGAAATCCTTGATTTTGCAATCACGTTTTATGTATGAAAGGAACAAATCTCCGAGCAAGCCAAAAAATGAGCCCAATAATCCGATAACAATAAAAGCAATCCAAGGCACATCGGTTTTGCAGAAATGAAGGATAATTCCGTAAATGAGCATACCGAGTATTCCGCCCGCAACTCCGCCGAATGCACCTTCAACGCTCTTTTTCGGACTGATTGACGGAGCAAGTTTATGTTTGCCGAATTTTGAGCCGATGAAATATGCTCCCGCATCGGCACACCAAGCCGAGATAAACGGAATCAGAACAAGATATCTTCCGTTGTTAAGGTTCATCATCGGAACGAGAAGTGAGATAAAAAACGGGAATACATATGTACCGAAAAAAGCTGCAAAAATTCCGTTTGTGCCGCTTTTCTCTTTTGCTGTCATTTCTGAATAAAAAAGAATAAACACGAAAACAAACATCATCAGAATGAACATAAAAACATCTGATTCATAATATATTGCCCACGGAATGAGCATTGCCTGAATAATACAGAATACCTGCATCAGCCTGTTTTTTACAAGTCCCGTGTTGCATACAAGTTCCTTCGCCATAAAGAAGCAGGCAATTGTTTCAAGAATTCCCGTTGCCCATACAGGTAAAACAAGAAGCACAATAAGGCATATTGCAATCCATACAGCGGCAACAATAAGCCTTGTTCCGAGTGACTGAAATTCTGTTTTTTTCTTTCTCATAATATCACCGTTCTATTTCATCAACATCTCTTGAATTTGCATATATCTTTTTCATTCTCTCGTCAGGGAAATGCTCATCGAGAAAGATTTCTATTCTGTTTGAAGGCTTTGAACCTTCTTTTCTTTCGTTCCATCGAAGTGCCGCAACAGCGGAAAGTCCCGCATCAAAAACAAAAAATACAATAAACGCCCAAACAATAATATGGCTTAAACTCATAGGAACAAAGGCTATAAATTTATCTGTCAGCGGCATTATGAGCTTAACCCAAGCAATGCCCAGAACACCCCAGAACAATGAATAGAGCAAACATACTCTGCCGTTTATATTCAGAGGCAGATGGCTGTAATCCCACGCAACGGAGCCGAAAACAATTTCCTGACCGAGCGAGCATATGTATTCCGCAACCGTGCCGACAGCAAACGATATAAGAAAAATTTTCCATAAAGAAGAGCTTTTAAATTTGCTCAAAACGGCAGTCAGCAAAACTCCGCCCATTCCGTAAGCTACACTTAAAGGACCGTAAACCAACGATTTGCGGCTTTCGATATAGCCGTTTTTAATCAGACACCACAATGTTTCAACCGCAAAGCCCACCACACAGCAAATCAGAAATATATAAACATATTTATAAAATGTTTTCTTATTCATTTCTTCCTCCGTTTATGATTCTTCTGATTCTGTGAATGCCGTAAAGTACGGTTGAAATAATCATTGCAGCTATTGAAATCGCAATAAGTGTGTTTGCAAGCCAAAGCGGAATATTTGTGAAGAACAAAAGAATTAGCATAACAGCATAAAGAATAACCGTGCAAGCCTTGCCGTACCACAATGCACTGTTGATTTTTTGCGGAATATTTTGTTTCCATTATTGCAGTTACCGCCATAAAGATTTCTTTCACAACAAGAACAATAAGTGCAGGCAGCATAAGCTCATATTTAGTGAGCAGGCAATACATCATTGCCGCTTGTGTAAGTTTATCTGCAATAGGGTCAAGCACTTTGCCGATATCCGTTACCATATTGAAACGGCGTGCGATTTTGCCGTCAAGAACATCCGTAAAGCCCGATACGGCAACGAGAATTGCAGTCAGCAAACCGCTTTCCTTTTCGCAATATGCCCATATGATAAACGGAATAAGTATCAGACGCAGGTAGCTTATCAGATTCGGAACAGAGAAAAAGTCTTTTGCTTTCAGCCTGATGTTCATTAATATCGCCTCGATTAAGAATTCAATATGTTCATAAACTCTTCGCCCGTAATGGTTTCTTTTTCATAGAGATACTGTGCCAATTTGTCAAGTTTTTGTTTGTTTTCGGTAAGTATCGTCATTGCCTTGTCATACTGCTTTTTGATAAGTGCAACAACCTGACGGTCAATTTCCGTCTGCGTTTCTGCCGAGCAGGCAAGCGAAGCATCTCCGCCGAGATACTGATTTGTAACCGTTTCAAGGGCGACCATGCCGAATTCGTCGCTCATGCCGTAGCGGGTTATCATCGCCCTTGCAAGCCTTGTAGCCTGCTCGATGTCATTGGCTGCACCCGTTGACACCGAGCCGACCGCAAGCTGCTCTGCAGCCCTGCCTCCCGTATAGGTGGCAATTTTATTTTCAATCTCTTCCTTGCTCATTAAATAGTGATTTCCTTCGTCAACCTGCATTGTATAGCCCAATGCACCCGATGTTCTCGGAACAATCGTGATTTTCTGAACGGGTGCGGAATTTGTCTGCATTGCGGCAACAAGTGCGTGACCGATTTCGTGATATGCAACAATCATCTTTTCTTTGTCGGTCAGCAAAGAGTTTTTCTTCTGATAGCCTGCAATAACAACCTCTATGCTTTCTTCAAAGTCCGCCTGCATAGCAGCCTTGCTTCCTCTGCGTACCGCACGCAAAGCCGCTTCATTAACAATATTTGCAAGCTCTGCACCCGACGCACCCGAAGCCATTCTTGCAATAACAGAAAAATCGACATTCGGTCCCACGCAGATTTTTCTTGCGTGAACTTTGAGAATTTCTTCTCTGCCTTTCAAATCAGGCAGTTCAACCGGAACCCGTCGGTCAAATCTGCCGGGTCGTGTCAAAGCAGGGTCAAGGGATTCGGGTCTGTTGGTTGCGGCAAGGATAATAACGCCCGTATTGCCCTCAAAGCCGTCCATTTCGGTCAGAAGCTGGTTGAGCGTCTGTTCTCTTTCATCGTTGCCGCCGATGTGATTATCACGCTTTTTGCCTATGGCATCAATCTCATCAATAAACACGATACACGGTGCTTTTTCTTTTGCTTGTTTGAAAAGATCACGCACCTTCGATGCACCCATACCAACAAACATTTCAACAAATTCCGAGCCCGAAATTGAGAAAAACGGAACATTTGCTTCGCCCGCAACAGCCTTTGCGAGCATTGTTTTACCCGTACCCGGAGGACCCACAAGCAGAATGCCTTTGGGCATTGATGCACCGATTGCCTTGTATTTATCGGGGTTGTGAAGATAGTCAACAACCTCTGTCAGGTTTTCCTTTGCTTCATCTTCGCCTGCAACATCGCTGAATTTTATTCCGCTTGACGATTTAACATAAATCTTTGCGTTGCTCTTGCCTATATTGAACATCATGGAGTTGCCGCCGCCCGCTTTATCCGTGAATTTCTTCATCACAAGCTGACCGAGTCCGACCATGAGAGCCATAGGCAAAATCCAACTCAAAAGTATACTGAGAATCGGCGACATTTCCTGAACTATTTCTGTTGAGAATTTTGCTCCTGAGGTGTAAAGTCTTTGAGTTAATGCAGGGTCATCCATAAGTCCTGTTTTATAGAAGTTGCCGTTTTTGTCGCTGAAAACAATCTGATTATCCTGAATTTCAACCTCGTCAACGTTAAGCTCCGTTGTCATTCGGATAAAAGTACCGTAATCAACCTCTTTAACTCTCATATTGTTGAGAAGCGGCATAACAATCGCATTGAAAAGAATGATTACCGCAAGAAAAATGCCGTAATAGAACATCATCGGCTTTTTCGGTGTTTTAACTTCGTTCATAAAATACCCCTTTATCACTTTATGCCGTAATTATAAAACACTTTCTTCAACCAAACTTCAACTGAAGTTCAACAATTGTTGAGATTTATGACGGTCTTGAATTTAATTTCATGCAGGTGTATAATACTTTGAGATTTTAATTCAGGAGATAAGTATGGATAAAAACAAAGAATTCCTCGGCACGGAGCCCGTTGGCAAACTGCTTTTC
>CALAQQ010000020.1 GCA_937888485.1 uncultured Clostridia bacterium | reverse complement strand
TGCATGGCATGGATTGAAAGACCCATGTCCGAGCCGATTTTACCGAGCATATCCGAAAACTCGGTGAAAGGGATATCCGACTTAGAGATATCAACCATCATTATCATTGCAAACATGTCCTGAAGAATTGACTGCGTAACTTCAAGAACATTTATGTTGTGGTTGCAGCATTCCGTTGAGATTTTTGCAAGAATACCGACCATGTCTTTACCGATAACTGTTATAACTGCTCTCATAATTGCCTCCGTTATTTGATGTTGAGAACTTCCGATATATCTCTGATTATGAAATCTGCGGCTGATTGAACATCTTCTTTCTTTGTGAACAGACAGCCGTATGTACCTGCGTTTTTGCCCGATAAAACGTCGATTTCTCTGTCGCCTATCATGACGGTTTCGTTTCTGTCGAGGTTATATGTGTCGCAGATATAGTTTACCGCATCGGGTGCAGGCTTTGAGGGGAATTTCATTGAAGAATCGACAAATGCCGTAAAAAACTTCGCCATGCCGTATTTTTCAAGATAAAACTGCGAGGTTTCGTGCCCTCTGTGGGTGTATAAATAATGATTTTTGCCGTCACTCCAGAGCTTTTCGAGGGTTCTGTAAGTGCTTTCAAAGGGTACGGCAATAGGTTTTAACAAGTAATTATGCTCGTGTTTACGGAAAACCTCTTTTTCTTCTTCGGTGACATCATAATGCCCGAATGCGTCGGCAAAGGTGATTTCAAGAAGCGCCTTTGCTTCGTCATAATCGGCATCCTTGCCGAATTCCGACAGAGCCTTGAGAAATGCCGAGGTTATGTGAGGATAGCTGTCAAACAGCATTCCGTCGAAATCCCAGATATAATTCTGCATATCAGTCACCGTAGCCGTTGGGATTCTGTGACTGCCAGCGCCATGAGTCTTCGCACATTTCGTCGATTCCTCTTTCGGCAACCCAGCCGAGTTCTTCCTTTGCCTTTGAGGGGTCGGAATAGCAGGTTGCGATGTCACCGGGTCTTCTGGGTGCGATAACGTATTTTACGGGCTTACCGCTTGCTTTTTCGAATGCTTTAACAACATCGAGAACGCTGTAGCCGATGCCTGTTCCGAGGTTATAGGTGAAGCAGCCGTTTTCGCCGAGAATCTTTGCAACAGCCTTGATGTGGCCGAGTGCAAGGTCAACAACGTGGATATAGTCACGCACGCCTGTTCCGTCGTGGGTATCGTAGTCGTCACCGAAAACATTCAGAGCTTCTCTTCTGCCGATGGCAACCTGAGCGATGTAGGGGACAAGATTGTTGGGAATACCGTTGGGGTCTTCACCGATTTTACCGCTCTTGTGTGCACCGATGGGGTTGAAGTAGCGGAGAAGCGAGATGCTCCATTCATTATCGGATGCATAAAGGTCCTTGAGAATTCTTTCTATATAGAGCTTTGTTGTGCCGTAGGGATTGGTTGTTTTGCCCTCGGGCATGTCTTCCTTAAGGGGAGAAACATTTTCGCTGCCGTAAACTGTTGCGGATGAGCTGAAAACAATCTTTTTGCAGTTTGCCGCTTTCATTGCTTCGCAAAGGATAACGGTGCCGCCGATGTTGTTATCATAATATTCAAGCGGTTTTTCGCAGCTTTCTCCGACAGCTTTAAGACCTGCAAAGTGAATAACCGCATCAATTTTGTTTTCTGCAAAAACTTTGTCGAGTCCTTCGCGGTCACGGATATCGCATTCGTAGAATTTAACATCCTTTCCCGAAATTTCTTTTATGCGTTTTATACTTTCGCTCTTGCTGTTGCAGAGATTATCGAGTATAATAGGTTCATAACCCGCATTGATAAGTTCCACGCAGGTGTGTGAACCGATGAAACCTGCACCGCCTGTAACAAGAATTGTTGACATAAATATCCCTCCGAATAAAACTATCTAATATAATTATAAATATATTTCGATAAAAATCAACGGAAGTGTAGACAATATTTTTGCAAAAGGAAGTGAGTTTTTTGTT
>CALAQQ010000019.1 GCA_937888485.1 uncultured Clostridia bacterium | reverse complement strand
AAGAGAGTGAAGCCAACGGAGTCAAGGTTTTTACAAAGCAGCTTGATACGTCTGCAGATAATTGGTATTTTAAATCTCTTTTCAGTGACTACGGTGAAGTCAGAACAACCCGTTTCCCTGAAGAAGGCTATTTAACGGTTAAAGCAACTGCACCCGAAGATGACCTCTGGAATGAAGAAAACAGACCTTGGGAGTTCACTTACGGTCAGCGTTCTTTCTATGCAAATACCGATGATATCCCCGATGAGTTCCACAATTCAGAGGATGTCAATATTCGTATTCTCCATTATTGGCACGATGAGCTGATGAATATAAAATCCTATAATGCAGAAACGGGAAAAATCGGCTTATCAAGACCCTCTACAATGGAAATAAGAGATATTGACCGATTTTATTTTGAAAATGTTTTTGAAGCCCTCAATGAGCCGGGCGAATGGTATCTCGATAAGGTTTCGGGCGTTCTTTATTATGTGCCGAAAGACGGTGAAAAAGCTGATACGCTCACTCTTTACGGTTCAAATGTCGACAGACTTATTGATATAAACGGTGTTGACGGAATTTCCTTTGAGGGTGTTCATTTCACCCGTACCGATTGGGCAAAGCCCGAAGCTGACGGATTTTATGCAGGAACTTGGTGGGAAGAAAACGATATGGATTTCCCACAGGCGGCAATATTTGTTGACGGAGTTGTTGCCGTTAAATACGCAGAAAATGTTCACCTCAAAAACTGCGAATTCACCTGGCTCGGCGGCACTGCCGTAAAATTCGGATTCGGTGTAAAAAATTCATCTGTTGAAAACTGTTATTTTGAAAATATCGCCGCAACCGCTGTTTATGCAGGCGGTGAAAACTGCTTACCCGAGCACGAAAACTATACACAGAATATTACAATCAAGAACAATGAAATATATAAATACGGCAGAAAATTCTTCAGCGGAATTGGTATTCACATAACCTTCTGCGATACTGCCGAAGTGGTAAATAATGAAATTCACGACGGTTATTACACAGGTATTTCTGTCGGCTGGATCTGGAGCTATGATTACCATGTGACAAAGAATATAATTATCAGCCGAAATCTTATTTATAATATCGGTCAGGGATGGCTTTCCGATATGGGCGGTATTTATATGCTCGGCAAGCAACCCGGAACGGTTTTAAGTGAAAACGTTATTCATAACGTTGCCGCCGATCCCGGTGAAGGCGGTTACGGCGGCTGGGGTATTTATCTTGACGAAGGCTCATCCTTTATGACGGTTGAGAAAAACCTTGTTTATGCCTGCGGCAGCCAGAGCTTCAACGTTCACTACGGTGAAGGCAACATTATCAGGAATAATATTGCAGCACTCAGCAAAGAAGGTCTGATGAGCCCCGGTATAGATAAAGGCGAAACCCACGCAACGGCGATGTACTACAACAATATTTTCCTTACATATAACAAAGCACCGATTTATATAGAAATGCTGAATCCCTCACATTTCTATGATAACGGCAATCTTATGTGGAGCCTTACAGAGGGCGATGAACTTTATTTCAACACAAGCGAATATGTTTACACTCTCAAAATGGCTCAGGACAAGGGATTTATTCATTTCCCGACTGTTGCCGACCCGATGTTTAAAGATGCCCTTAACTTTGACTTCACTTTAGCAGAAGACAGCCCTGCATTTGCTTTGAATTTTGAAGCATGGGATTATTCTCTGGCAGGTACAATTAAAGACACGGTAATAGGTCTTGACAAAGCAGGCGGTCAGACGCCATATAATGCAGAATCCGAGTTGCAGCCTGATATGGAATTTGAACATAACATATTCGCAAGCTATATCCCTTATATTGTATTTGTTCTTCCTGCATTATTGGCATTGGCTTGGCTTATTATCGGTGTAATCAAGGGCAAAAAGACAGTAACATTGCCGATATTGGCTGCAGTTATATCTGCGCCTTTGTTCGTTGCGGTTTATAATTTATATCTTGAATGGATAGAAATTCTCTATTTCTTATCTGTATTTGCATTGGCGGCACTTGCTTCTGTTCTTCCCACGTGCGTTGCAATTGAAAAAGGCAAAACGAAGAAAGGCATTGTTCTGGCGTTTGTTGTCAACTTCATTCTTTCGGCAGGTGTTTTCCTTGGTCTTGCAGGTATATTTAATATGCTTTTGCATCCGGGAAGCCCCGAAGTAATTTCACTTGCTTGCGGAGCGATGGTTGTCTATATGATTGTTGAAATAATCCGTCTTTTAAAAGCATACAAAACAAAATAATTCTATAAAAGAGAAAGGAACTGATTTTTGGTCAGTTCCTTTTTTGATATATTCAGTTCTGTAAATTCTTATTTGGTCTGAACAAATTTTATCATAACACAAGCTTGTGCAAGGTCCTTTCTCATTAATCCTCTGTTATTTTGTTTCCTAAAGGAATTGATATGCAGCTTGAAATTGTTTCTACACTTGCTGCGTTTGCCTCTTCAAATTCTTCGGCATAGATATTAAGAGTGGTTGTAACATCCTTATGACCCGCCGCTGCCGAAACCGAAACAACGTCGACATGATTTTTTATCATCAGCGAGATGTTGAAATGTCTGCAGCAGTGAGTACAAAGATATCTGATATTATTTTTCTTGCAGAACTCTCTGTACCAATTGAGTGGTGTGCTTGTACCCATAGGTGCTCCGTTCCATTGTGTGAAAAGGCGGTCATTCTCAATCCATGCATCGCCGAGCATCTTCTTGTATTCATCCTGTTCGGCTTTATATCGTTTCAGCAAACCAATAACGTCATCTGAAACAACAACTGTTCTTCTTGAACCGACCGTCTTGGGAGTGGAGGTATATGTACCGATATCGTTTGCATAAAGAGAAGCTCTTTTGATTCTTATTTTTCTTTCTTCAAAAGAAATGTCCTTCCATTCAAGCCCCAACATTTCTCCGCATCTGAAACCGCAGAAAAAAGCCAAAATGTGAAATACAAAATATTTCAAAGGTTCGTCTGCCATCAGATTGAGGATTGTCTGAACTTCTTCTACCGTGTATTTCTGTCTGGGTTTGGTCTCCTTTTTGACGATTTTAATATCTTTGCAGGGGTTTTCAAAAACATATTCATTGTCAATTGCATATTTGTATGTATTGGATATAACTGTTTTATAATTTTCTTGAGATTTCTCAGAAGCACCCTTATTCTTCTTGTCGCCGGTGCCTATCTTCTTGATAAATGCCTGTATATCCTTTTTTCTGAGGTCAGACAAATAGTAATGCCCTAACTCTTCAACAAGACGCGGTCTGCAGGTTTTATATCTTTTTGCAGAGGCATGAGTAATAATATTCATTTCTTCAGCGAAAGCAATCCATTCATCGAACGCTTCTTCAAAGCGGATTTTTCTATTGACAACCTTTCCCTTCTTGACCTGTTCTGTAAAAAGAACAACCTGTCTGCGAAGTTCTTTTTCTATTTGATTTTTGGACATTCCCTCTTCTGGATGCCAGGTCATTGTTATGAATTTCTGTTTGCCGTTTGAACTGTAACCGTCGGAAACTCTGATGCGGTAGCTGTTGCCTCTCTTATCAACGTTGGGGATATTAACATCGGGTAAAAACATAATTTTTTATTCCTTTCTTAATTCAGATTATTGATTCAATGATTTTATGCCGCCAGGAAGTTGTCAAGGTATGCATAAACGGCATCCATATCAACAAGATACTTCTTTCCCGCCTTAACGGACGGAATAACCTTTGTCACAACTGCTTTGCGAAGTGTGTGTTCTGTGAAACAGGTATTGGGATCGATTCCTTTTATTTCGTTGATTGCCGCAGATATGGTTCTCATCTTTGGGATTCTGTTATTCGGATTATTATTTAACATAAATTCAATCTCCTTCAAATTAAGATAAAAAAGCCCGTCACAATGACGGGCTTTTGTGCGCTTTTACGCGAGGGTTGATTTATAAGAGAATATATTTTTGTGCGCTTTAGAACGTGACGTGACATCTGATTTCTGCTAAAATGATATACAGAAAACGAAGTAACGGAAAGAGGTTTTTATGGCGGGATTTATAGAGGATTTATATTACGGAAACATTGATGCACAGGCATATAACCCAGAATTCGGTGCGGAATTGAAGAAGAAACTGAACGATCTGACTGAACTTGAAAAGCAGATTTCAGATAAGCTGACAGGTGATGAAAAAGCGTTGTTTCTGAAATACACGGATAAATACATTGAATTAACAGCCCGCAGTCTCACCGATGCTTTCATTTCCGGTTTTCGTCTCGGCGAAAAATGTGCACACGATACATTCAGATGATACTTTCCTCCTCCTTTCGTTTCGAGGGTCATGACATAACAAGCTCCGCAGAGTTTTCCTGCGGAGCTTGTGTGTTATAAGATATAATTTTTATACGTTGCAAAGCGAAAACAATCAAACCAAGCGATTATTATAAATAAAACTTGTTTTCCCTGTGCACCTCTTTGAATATGCTTAACTTCTGCGTTAATCCTTCCTGAATCGGTGGCGGTAAAACACGGGACTGTGCAGGGCATTTGGCAACGCAGGTCATACACATTATACATTTATCAGCGTCGGTTAAAACTTCTTTATCCGCTATTGTGACGGCTTCGGTGGGGCATACAGAAGCACAGTGACCGCAACCGTTGCAATTTGCGAGCGATACAGGGGTAGCCGAGCCTTTTTTGACTTCCTTGTACGGATAGTTTCCGGGAACGGTTACAGTTCCCGTCTTGCCTTCTTCAATTGCATTCAAAACATTCTTTGCAAATTGCTGTATTTCTTCAATATCCGCCTGATCGGGTCTGCCTGCACCGACTTCGGGAACAATAGAATGCTGTGCAACCAAAGCTGCAGATGCTATAACCTCAAAGCCGCTGCTTTTCATAATGTTGTTCAGTTCAAGCAAAGCATCCTCATAAGCTCTTACACCGTAAACAACAGCCGTAATCGCTTTCTTTCCTTCGCCGTTAAGTGTTGCCATTTTGTCAGCCACGATTGCAGGAATTCTTCCGCTGAATACGGGAGCTGCCACAACAATCACATCCGAAGAAGGATTTCTGACGGCTTTATCCGAAAGATTGATTGCATTGACCGTTTCTGCAACGGCAGATGCAATGGCTCTTCCCGCTTTTTCTGTGCCACCTGTGGGGCTGAAATAATAAAAATCAACTGCTTTTAACATGGATTAATTCCTTTCTTCTGATGCAGGGGTTATTTTTTAACGGTTAACGATAAATCGGAATTTATTCCTGATGCTTAACCGTCATTATCATCCGAGTTAATTTCATTCATCTGGGTAATAATGCTTCTGCGGCGTTCAGCAAGTTCCTGATACATTCTCTCTTTCTTCTCACCTGAAAGATCATAGAAGAATTTGGGTATCAGACCGAAAACGCTTGTAACTGTAGGAAGCAGCGTACACATCATAAAAAGAAGATATTCTGTGCGTTCGGTCTGGTTGCCGTATCCTGCGCCTTCAACATAACCGATTTTGCTTAAAATAAAAGCTTTTATGGATGCACCGAGAGTTCCGACAAGTTTTCTTGCAAGATCCTTGGCAACGCCCGTCATACCTTCTGTTCTGTAGCCGTTTTTCCATTCACCGTAGTCAATGGTTTCGTTACGCATTTCTTCAGGGATAACGTTCATAAGTCCCCAGCAGGTCATCCATATCGTTTCTCTTATCATAAATGCAGGTATCATAGCCCCAAGCTTTTTGTAGTTCTTGTTTATCGAGCCAATAAGATAAACGAAAATCATCAGGAAATCACCGAAGTGAGAACTGAAAATCCAGAGAGTTCTTGTTGAAAACCTTTCTCTTGCCTTTGTTACAAATGCATAGCTGGTAGGCGAAACAAACGCGCCGGGAATACCTACGATTGTTGTCATGGAAGCAAGACCGAGAACGTTTATGTAGTAATAATTCATTCCCGTATTCATACCGAATGCCGTAAGGAAATCGGTAATTGTAAGAATCAGCAACGGCTTGTTGTTCATAATCGATTTGATTCCTTGAATAACGCTCGGTTTTTCAACTCTCTGAGCAACTCTTTCCTTAGCGGTAAACACGAAGAACAGACCCATTGCAGCAGCAACTGATGACGTAAAAATACCTGCCGTAACATAAAGAGTTCTCATTTGTATTTTAAGTGTGCCGTGATTGATAAGGTCAATGAGAAGTCCCATGAATATTTCGGGCCATTTTTCAATAAAACCGGAAAAAAGACTCGCCTGCGTGATGAGCCTTGTTCTCTCAATAACATTCGGTGTTATTGTTGAAAGCATACCTGTTCTTGAAATGGTTGCAAGTGAACCGTTAAGGTTGCTTATCAACTGAAAAATCATATAAAATGCAAGCTTGCCCGCATGGTAAGGGTCGGTAGCGGCAAATATAATGGGCAAAAGCCAATATACAAGTGATAACAGATAGCCGGGTCCCGAGCAAATAAAGAGCCACGGTCTGAACTTGCCGAATCTTGTTCTTGTTTTGTCAACGATTGCGGCAAGGAATACGTCGTTTATAACATCCCATATTCCGATGACGAAAGTGACTATTGTCTGAAAGCTGAGACCGATTTTAACAACATCGGTTATGAAAATATCCTGATATTTATTTATGTTGTAGCTTTGTGAAATATCGTAAACAACATATGCCAACGATTCTTTTGAGCCGACATATCTTCTGCTGTTGGACATAAGTTTTGCTGAGCCGGTTTGATTTGTATTACTATTTTCTTGAATCGCAGTCATTTCAGCCATAAGGTCGCCTCCTTTATTTTACAATTCTAAAATAACATATTA
>CALAQQ010000018.1 GCA_937888485.1 uncultured Clostridia bacterium | reverse complement strand
AAGTTTTTAGGAGTTATCCCAAACGGGATAACTCCTTTTTTGTTCTATTTAGGACAACCACCTCATACAATTTATCGAGGTGAAAAAAATGGAAAATGAAAAAAGATTTGAAAGTGTGCTATATGCCGTATCAGACAGAATACTAAATGTCTTGAAAGATTTATCCCCTTGTGTCAAAGCTAATACTTCGGAAATACGGCTTCGTGCAGGGCTCCCATTAGCATTAACCATAAAAGGCGAAACGGTATTCGTACGTCAAAACGGACAAACACAGTTTTTTATTTCAAGCGACCTTTTTAAAGTAACCAAAGAAGATTTAGAAGAATGTTTTAAAAAACTTTGTAATTCTTCTGTTTTTGCGCACGAAAAGGAACTTAAAAACGGATTTGTGATTATGAAAAACGGATGCCGTGCAGGTGTTTGCGGAAATTTAAGTGAAGACGGTTTGATGCAGAATATTTCCTCAATAAATTTGCGTATCGCAAGGGAAATTTTCGGTTGTGCTAACGATATACTTAAAAGCTATTCTTCAGGCGGACTTTTAATTGCAGGTCCCCCATGTAGCGGAAAAACCACCGTACTACGAGACCTCGTGCGCCAACTTTCAAACGGGAATTCAGGCAGAATTAAAAGAGTTTGTGTAATAGACAGTCGCTGCGAAATTTCGGGCGGTAGTGACACAATTAACGATTTAGGTCCCGCTACTGATGTACTTATAAGTGAAAACAAATCAGCAGGTATTGAAATTGCTCTTAGAACTATGTTCCCCGATGTAATAGCCTTCGACGAAATCGGAACTTTGGCAGAACTCAAAAGCGTAAGCGACAGTTTTTGTTCGGGTGTTGATATAATAACCACCGCGCACATAGGTTCTTTAGATGAACTTCTAACACGAAACGTGACTGCATCTCTATTAAAAAGCGGCGCAATATCTTTTGTTGCATTACTTCCAAAACTTCACGGCGGACAAATTAAATTGTTTGAAACGAAGGAGATTTTCTGTGAGATTGCTGTTTAAACTTTTAGGCTTCGCACTTATAGTTTTAACTACTACTGCTATTGGTTTCTTAAAATCATACTATTTAAATATGCGGTATAAAAAACTTTGCAGTTTAAAGAATTCTTTAGCCGATTTAAAACAGCGAATACGCCTAAGTTACGGTGAAATAGATAAACTGTTAGCCGTCTCCTTTAAGGATACACCCGATTTATATTCATATTTAGAGAAAAGTGATATAGAAATAATTGATAACTTTTTAAAAAATATTGGTATGTCAGACACTAAAGCCGAATGTGAACGGTGTGAACTTTATATTTCATTATTAGACGCACAGATTATAAAGGCGCAGAAAAACTATAACGAGCTTAATAAACTTTATAAAAGCGTGGGGTTTATGGGCGGACTATTTATTTGTATTTTCTTTTTGTGAGGGTAAAAAATGGACGTAGATTTTATTTTCAAAATTGCCGCAATCGGCATTATTGTAACAGTTTTAAATCAGGTGTTAATTCGCTCCGGGCGTGAAGAACAAGCAATGCTTACCACTTTGGCAGGACTTGTGGTTGTGCTTTTAATGGTTGTTAATGCCGTTGCAGAACTTTTTACAACGGTAAAAGATTTATTCGGGCTTTAAAATGGATGTTATAAAAGTTTTAGCCGTTTGCCTTATAACCGCAATAATTTGTCTTGTTTTAAAGCAACAAAAAAGCGAATATGCTTTAATGATTTCTATAGCGGGTTCGGTTTTAGTACTGATTTTTGTGATTAAAAATTTACTTGTTCCCATAACTGTTTTACAAAAGAGAATTGAAGCCTATGGAATTGAAACTGATTACTTTAAAACCGCTTTAAAGGCTTTAGGTATAGGATATATCACAACATTCATTGCAGACAGTTGCCGTGACGCAGGACAAGCGAGCCTTGCCTCTAAAGCAGAGCTTGCGGGCAAATGTGCAATATTTCTTTTGTCGGTTCCACTTGTGCTTTCGGTTATGGATACTGCATTAGGTTTTATAAAATGATTAAGAGAATAACTATTACTTTAATTTTCATTATTTTGTTTTTATTGTTGCAAACAGATTTAGTTTTTGATATAATTCCAAAAGTAAATTTATATAACAGGAGAATTCATTATGGCTCGTGAAAATTTCAAATCCCGCCTGGGATTTCTTCTCGTAAGCGCAGGCTGCGCAATCGGCATAGGCAATGTATGGAAATTCCCTTATGTTGCAGGCGAAAACGGCGGCGGTATTTTTGTCCTTTTTTATCTGCTGTTCCTTCTTATCATGGGTGTTCCCGTTCTTACCATGGAATTTGCAGTCGGAAGGTCAAGCCGTCAAAGCACCATAAAAGCATATAAAACACTTGAAAAGCCCGGACACAAATGGCATATACACGGTTGGGTAAGCGTTGTCGGATGCTTGCTGCTTATGATGTATTACACAACCGTTTCCGGCTGGATGCTCGGCTATTTCTTTAAGTTTGCCTTTGGCACTTTCCAAGGAATGCCGTCAGAACAAACACCTCAGGTGTTTTCGGAAATGCTTGCCGACCCCAAAGAAATGATGCTCTGGATGGGTCTTACGGTTCTTATCGGTCTCGTTGTTTGCAGCATGGGACTTCAAAACGGCATTGAGCGAGTAACAAAGGTTATGATGATAGGGCTACTTCTGTTGATTGTTGTTCTCGCCGTTCACAGTCTCACCCTTGACGGTGCGGCAGAAGGTCTTAAATTCTACCTTCTTCCCGATTTCGGAAAAGCAATGGAAAACGGAATCTGGAACGTTATGACCGCTGCGATGAATCAGGCATTCTTCACTTTAAGCATAGGCATTGCTTCTATGGAAATTTTCGGAAGCTATATGTCAAAAGACAATACACTCACAAGCGAATCTATCCGCATCTGCGGACTTGATACTTTTGTTGCGGTTATGTCGGGTCTTATCATTTTCCCTGCATGCTTCAGTTTCAATGTTGAACCGGATGCAGGTCCTTCACTTATTTTCATGACACTTCCCAAGGTTTTCGCCAACATGGCAGGCGGCAGAATATGGGGCACTCTTTTCTTCCTTTTTATGTCGTTTGCAAGCCTTTCAACCGTTATTGCCGTTTTTGAAAACCTCATTGCAAGCGGCATTGACAATTTCGGATGGGGAAGAAAAAAATCCACACTTATCAACGGAATACTGTTTTTTGTCGGCAGCATTCCCTGCGTTCTCGGTTACAATATCTGGAGCGATGTTAAGCTTATAGGCGGAAGAGATATCCTCGACAGCGAAGATTTCATAGTCAGCAACATTCTTCTTCCCACAGGCGCACTTATCTATCTTTTATTCTGTGTTACAAAATGGGGCTGGGGCTTCGATAAATATATTGAAGAAGTAAACACGGGAAGCGGCATCAAAATGTCAAAGAAAATCAAGCCGTATTTCCAATTTATTCTTCCTGTACTCATTCTCATAATTCTCATTACGGGTCTTGTAAAATAACCAGAACATTTCCGATATTCAGTCTTTCGGAATCAATCAGATTGTTAATCTGGTTTACAGCTTTAATACATTCGTTTATAAATTCCTCCCTGTCGGAATGCTCTAAAAGCAACGGCAGGGAGGTTATGCTTTTTTCAAGCTCATCCATACCTTCATGCGCAACCAAAGAATGCAGAAACGGTGAAGAATCATACCATGCATCAACTACCTTATATGTTTCTTCTTCGAGCTTTTTATCTCCCGAATTTTCCGAACAAAAAATAAGATGTTCTAACGCATCGGAAAACTGTTTCATATTTTTTTCAAACGAAATGTTTGACCATACCGAAACAGAAACCGCTGAAATTAAAAGAATCAGCGCAATAATTATTCTTTTCATTCCGTTTCCCCTCTCCTTGCTATAAAAGCTTTGCCGTCTGACGTAACAGTCATAATAACGATTTCTTCAAGAGGAATTTTGCTTGAAATAACGAGCTTTTTTACTTTATCGGTATCAAGCCCCGACTCCGCAACGGTATCATCGATTATCTTTCCGTCACAAATTACCGCAAAAGGCATACCGTTATCGACAGGATAAATATCCAGGTCTTTTGCAGTTGAATTCCTGTATTCGGGTTTCAGAAGCACGCTTATCTGACCGTTGGTTTCGAATATTGCATAAGAAATCTGCGATATATCAAAAACATCCTTCTGCCTTAACGCAGAAACAAGGTCATTCACCGTCATGCGGAGTTTTTTCAGTGCCTTCATATCTATCTGTCCGTTTCTTATCACAATAACCGGATGACCTTGCAAAACAGTACGCAATTTATAGCTTTTCAGACCTATTGCAGATGTCAGAATTTCATAGGAAACAAGCACAAAAAGAGCTGCAACGGAATGCGCAATCGGGATATTATTATCCTGCATGGGTATTGATGCTATTTCGGAAATAAGAATCGTTATAACAAGTTCAGACGGTTGCAATTCACCTATCTGCCGTTTACCCATGAGTCTTATAAGAAATATAACTGCTGCATAAAGCAAGGTTGCTCTGATTAATGTTACTGCCATATTTTCAGTCCTTTCACAATTATCTTTAGCACAATAATTAATTATATTAGTTTTATTGACTTGAAAAGAAATTAAATATATAATTAGACTGAAATGTGGTGAAATTATGAAATACTATCTCGGCATGGATATCGGCGGAACAAAATGTGCCGTTGTTATCAGCGAAAAAAACGGAGCTTCCGTAAAGGACAAAATCCGTTTTGAAACAAGGGTTGAAAGAGGCTGGAAAGCGGTTGTTGACGAGCTTATATCTTCAGCCCGTGAAATTATCGGAAGAAACGGAATATCCGCAGAAGATATCCTCGCTTGCGGAGTAAGCTGCGGAGGCCCGCTCGACTGCGAAAAAGGAATAATAATGCGTCCTCCGAATCTGCCCGACTGGGATAACGTTCCTCTTGCAGATATAGTTAAAAATGAGCTCGGTATTCCCTGCAAAGTCAGAAACGACGCCGATGCCTGTGCACTTGCTGAATGGCAATTCGGTGCGGGTAAGGGAACCAAAAACATGATATTTCTCACCTTTGGCACAGGTATGGGTGCGGGTCTTATTCTTGACGGAAAACTCTACACGGGTACGAACGGTACCGCAGGAGAGGTCGGACATATAAGACTTGATGCCGACGGCCCCGTTGCATACGGAAAAGCCGGTTCTTTTGAAGGCTTTTGCAGCGGAGCGGGAATTGCCGCAATGGGAAAGAAAATGCTCTCGATTTATAACGGAACAACGCTGATCCCCTATGATAATGTTACAGCCAAAACAATTGCCGATGCCGCTTTAAAAGGCGATAAGCTTGCAAATGCAATATACCGAAGATGCGGTGAAAAACTCGGTCTCGGAATTTCAATTCTGATTGATATCCTCAATCCCGAAAGGATTGTTATCGGCAGTATTTTTCAGCGTTCGGGCCATCTGATTATCGACAGTATGAACGAAGTTATAAAGAAAGAAGCTCTTACGATTTCTGCAGAATGCTGCAAAATCGTTCCTGCAATGCTCGGCGACGATATCGGCGACTTTGCGGCAATAGGAGTTGCTAAAGAATATGCGGAGGGAACAAAATGATTTTTGAAGAACTTTTCAAAAGATATCCCTGTCTTGAAATCTGCAGAGATGATATACGTTCCGCATATGAGATGTTTGTTTCATGTTATGACAACGGAGGAAAGATTCTCTGCTGCGGAAACGGCGGGTCAGCATCGGATTGTGACCATTTTGTCGGTGAACTGATGAAAGGATTCCTCAAAAAAAGACCCCTTTCCGATAAAGAAAAGGAGCTTTTTGAGGATAAATATATTGCGGATAATCTGCAAAAAGGATTGCCTGCAATTTCACTATGCAGCCATTCTGCGCTCATGACCGCATTCGAAAACGATGTTGCTCCATCGCTTGTTTTTGCTCAGCAGGTTTATGCTTATGCAAATAAAAATGATGTTCTGATTTGTTTCAGTACATCGGGAAATTCCGAGAACATAGTTTATGCGGCAAAAGCTGCAAAAGCAGCGGGCATAAAGTCAGTTGCAATTACAGGAGAAAAAGAAAGCAGACTCAGTGAAATCTGCGACATCTGCATCAGACTTCCCGAAACAGAAACATTCAAAGTTCAGGAACTCACTTTACCTGTTTATCATTGTCTTGCGGCAATGATTGAAGATAATTATTTTAAAATATAAGGAGAAAAACTTATGATTAACATACCCAGACACGAACATCCCGACCCTCAGGCAGAAAGAGCTGCATGGCTTAATCTCAACGGCGAATGGGATTTTGAATTCGACTTCGGCAACAGCAAAAAGGAATCGGGCATTATTGACAGAAAAGACTGGGAAACAAAGATTGTTGTCCCCTTCTGCCCCGAAAGCAAACTCTCGGGAATTGAATATACCGATTTCATTCCTGCCGTCTGGTACAGAAGAACGGTTGATATCACCGCAGAACAGCTCAAAGGCAACGTTCTCCTTCATTTCGGTGCTGTCGACTATGAAACAACCGTTTATATCAACGGCAAAAAAGCAGGTTATCACAGAGGCGGCTATGCTTCATTCAAATTCGACGTAACGGAATATCTCACCGAGGGTGAAAACACAATCATTGTCAATGCGGTTGACGATGTAAGAAATACTCTTGTTCCCAGAGGAAAACAGAGCGAAGAACTTAAATCTCACGGCTGTGACTACACAAGAACAACGGGTATCTGGCAGACAGTATGGCTTGAATTTGTTCCAAAGGCATACATAAAGAGCTTCAAGCTTTATCCCG
>CALAQQ010000017.1 GCA_937888485.1 uncultured Clostridia bacterium | reverse complement strand
CGCATGAGCCTCCCGTCAAAATCAAGGGATTTTTGAAGCTCAAAGACAGCGAAACCGCCAGCGTTACGGGTCTTAACACCTATCTCGAAGAGCTTTCCGAAGCCTGCGTTTTCAGACGCTGGTTCTTCGGTTCAATGCATCTTGACAAGTATATTTCGAACTCACATATCGCTGTGTTCCAGAATGTTATCAATGCTATAACAGGCGAGGTTCAGAAATGAGTATTGCATCGGTAAACAATCTTAAGTGCGCACTCGGGAAAAACGAGGCGTTCCTCATAACCTCCGAAGAAAACATGAGGTATCTGACGGGATTTCCCCATTCCGAAGGCAGGGTTTTCATAACGGAAAACGAAGCTGTGTTTTTTGTTGACAGCCGATATATCGAAGCGGTGACAAAATCCGTCACGTCATGCGAAGTCGTTCTCATGACCTCTTTCCATGAACAGCTCAAAGGATACACCGAAAAACTCGGAGTAAAAACCGTTTTCACTGAATCAGAAGGAATAAGCGTTGCCGATTTTTCGGCACTCTGCAAAAAAATTCCTTGCGAAATCAAAGCGGAAAAAGCAGATGAGCTTCTCACCTCTCTGCGCCGTAAAAAAAGCGAATACGAAAAAAACAAAATCCTTGAAGCGCAGGCAATTGCCGAAAAAGCTTTTGACCATATTCTCGGTTTCATAAAAGAAGGCGTTACCGAGCGTGAAATTGCTCTCGGACTTGACTTTTTCATGCTGAAAAACGGCGCCGAATGTGTTTCTTTCGACACAATTGCCGTCAGCGGTAAAAACTCCTCGCTTCCCCACGGTGTGCCTTCGGACAAAAAAATTGCAAGGGGCGATTTCATCACCATGGATTACGGTGCGGTTGTTGACGGATATCACAGCGACATGACACGCACAGTTGCAGTCGGTGAAATTTCGTCAAAACAAGCCGGGGTTTACGAAACCGTTCTTTCAGCACAGAAAAAGAGCCTTGAAATTCTCAGGGCAGGCATTTCGGGTTTTGATGCCGATAAAGCGGCAAGGGATATCATCACAAACGCAGGCTGCGGTGCATTTTTCGGTCACGGTACGGGTCACGGAGTCGGACTTCAGATTCACGAATCTCCCCGTCTTTCCCCCAAAAGCACGCATATTCTCGAAATCGGCGATGTTGTTACGGTTGAACCGGGAATTTATATCCCCGATGAGTTCGGAGTCCGCATCGAAGACATGGCATTCATCACCGAAAACGGCTTTGAAAGCCTCACAAAATCACCAAAATCACTTATAATTCTCTAATATTGAGTGTTTCTTAAAAAAAAGACTTGAAAAATCAACATGAATAGTATAAAATAGCTACGAAAACATATAAACAAATATAAGGAGAAATATTTTTATGGTATCAGCAGGCGATTTCAGAAACGGCGTAACCTTCGAAATGGAAGGCCAGGTTTATCAGATTATCGAATTCCAGCACGTTAAGCCCGGTAAAGGCGCTGCTTTCGTAAGAACAAAGATCAGAAACGTTATCGGCGGTGCTGTTGTTGAACGCACATTCAACCCCACCGACAAGTTCCCCACCGCTTACATTGAGCGCAAGGAAATGGAATATTCATATGAAGACGGCGGTCTTTACTTCTTCATGGACCCCGAAACCTACGACATGGTTCCCATCGGTGCAGACACACTTCCCGAAAACTTCAAGTTCGTTAAGGAAAACGAAACCTGCCGCGTTCTTTCATACAAGGGCAGTGTTTTCGGCGTTGAACCCCCCACAACAGTTACTCTCCAGGTAACAAAGACCGATCCCGGTTTCGCAGGCAACACAGCTACAAACGCTACAAAGCCCGCAACTCTTGAAACAGGTGCAGAGGTTAAGGTTCCTCTCTTCATCGACGAGGGCGAAATGATTGTTGTTGACACACGTACAGGCGAATATCTCAGCCGTGCATAAATAATATTTTTTGGAGGACAAAGAAATGACCGTAACAGAAAAGGTTGCATATCTTAAGGGTCTTGCAGAGGGTCTTGCACTTGATGAAAACAAGCCCGAAACAAAAATTATCAATGCAATGATGGACGTTCTCGATGAACTCGCTCTTACCGTAAGCGATCTTGAGGACGGCATGGATCTTATCTCCGAACAGCTCGACGCTGTTGACGAGGATCTCGATGAGCTTGAAAGCTTCGTTTATGAAGAACTCGACGATTGCGACTGCGATTGCGACGACTGCTATGACGACGAAGAAGAATATTACGACGTTGAATGCCCCAGCTGCGGCGAGGTTATCTGCGTTGACAGAGAGATTCTTGAAGAAGGCAGCATCACTTGCCCCAGCTGCAACGAACTCCTTGAGTTTGATATCGACTGCGACTGTGATGATTGCGAATAACTAACGAAACAAAACCGCCTTGCATCTGCAGGGCGGTTTTTAAATGGAGCTGCTATGATTAAAAACATAATTTTTGATATGGGCGGTGTGCTCATTGACTACAACCCCGAAAAAACTCTTTACGGTTTATTTGATAATGAAACCGCAGATATTCTTCTGCGTGAAATTTTCAGAAATCAGCTCTGGGCAGACAAAGACAGGGGTATCATAACCCCCGAAGAAATCATGGAGAAAAAGCGAAATTCCATACCCGCAGAAGTTTTTGAGAAAGTCTGCGAAATGGTGGATAATTTCTATCCGTATATGCCGCCGTTTCCTCAGATGGTGCCTTTTATCGAAATGCTGAAAGAAAAAGGCTTCGGTATTTATCTTCTTTCAAACGCTTCTTCGGATTTTCATGAGCAGAGAAAGAATATTCCCGCCCTTTCGCTCTTTGACGGCGTTCTGATTTCTGCCGATTACAAGCTCCTCAAACCCGAGAAAGAAATATACATGGCTCTTTATGAGAAATTCTCACTGAAACCCGAAGAATGTTTCTTTATCGATGATGTTCAGGCGAATATCGACGGCGCAAAAGCAACGGGCATGAACGGCCACTGCTATTACCACGGCGATATTGAAATTCTGAAAAAGGATATGGTCGGAAAAGGTATTCTTGATTGAACAAAAAGAAAGAGTCGGCAAAAGGGAGGCACTTCATAAGGAAGTTGCCTCCCTTCGGCTTTTGTAGACAGTCGGAATGATTGAATTGTAAGGATTATCAATCTATTACGGAGGTTTACAAAATGTCTTGTTTTATTGAAGATTTTTACTATGGAAACATTGAACCGCAAGAATGCTGTTCAGAGTTAAAAAACGAACTAAAGAAAAAGTTAAGCTCTCTTACAGAAAAAGAAGAATCACTTGCTTCAAGGTTAAGTGGTAAAGAAAAAGATTTATTCGTAACATATACAAGCACATATAATGATTTTCTGACAGTCAGTATAGCCGATAGTTTTATTTCAGGTTTTCGGCTTGGTGCAAAATTTATACACGATACATTTGTTGCTGATTGAAAGGAGAATAAAGTTATGAATAAATCATCATTTGAACAGAACGGCGGAACATACAGAACAGTTGGCGATTACAGAATCCCGAACATCACATTACCTGCCGAAGCAAGCAAACCACTTGGTGTGTGGGGATTAAAACGCAAAGATTATCTTATGCAACACAAACAAGTTCAATTTAATATTATGCTTATGAACGGCACATTGTGGACTCATCTTGCAGAGGTTGATGAACAAGCATCAGATATGTTATCTCTGCTGGTAGAACAGATGAAGGTCAATGAAGGAATCACAGAACAACTGAAAGCAGAAAACCAAATGGAATGGGTTGCCCGTATGAATAATATCGAAGCTCGGGCAAGAGAGATCGTTAATCACGAGCTGATTTTTACTGCATAATCATTTCTAAAAACATAATCAGGTGTAGCGGGATTTGATTTCTGCTACACCTGATTTTCTTTTTATGCAATCTTTTTTCTTTGGGGTATCAGGGGTGAAAATCCCTTAATTTCGGATTTGTACACACAAATCCATTGCTCGCTAAGACAAATGCCAAACACTTTTGAATTTAAAACCAACACTTTTGCACCGCAACTGAAAACTGTTGACAAATTATTCTTATATTGTTACAATGTAGAAAATTACTGAAAGGCAGGTAGACAAGATGACAATGATGATTATTATAATGAATCGGGGAGCCGTTTTGTCCGTTTGCGATTGATGTGATTTATATCTTTCTGTGAATTACAGGCATCTCCGTTTCGGAGGTGCCTTTATCATTTAATAGGGGTTATTTAATGAAAAAAATTATTATAATCGGTTGTCCCGGTTCAGGCAAAACAACCTTTGCAGAAAAACTTAATAAACTAACGGGATTGCCGTTATATTATCTTGATGCTGTATGGCATAAGCCAGACAAAACTCATATTCCGAGAGAAGAATTTGACCAAAGAATATCAGAAATATTTTCAACACCCGAATGGATAATTGACGGCAATTACAACAGGACAATTGAGATACGTCTCAAAGAGTGCGATACAGTTTTTCTTTTTGATTTACCGACAGAAGTTTGCTTACAAGGAGCAACTGAGCGTATCGGTAAAGGTCGTTACGACTTGCCGTGGTTAGAAAAAGAATTAGACCCCAAATTTGAAAGTTTTATCAAAGAGTTTTCAAAGACTGCTTTACCCAAAATATACGAGCTTCTCGATAAGTACGGAGAAAACAGAAATATTTTTATTTTCAAATCAAGAGAAGATGCCGATGAGTACCTGAAAAACATAAGGTGATAAAATGAAAATTATCAACACTTGCAATAAAATAAAATCACTTTTCTCAGGCAGCTTTGATATGACTGTATGGAGAAAATATGCAGGCGAAATATCAAAAGAATTGCCGTCAAAATGTGAAAATGATGCAAAAGAATATGATTTTAATAAAAGTGTTCTTCCTATTCTTGAAGCCGCATTGAATGAAGAAAAACTTGATTTCGTGAGCAAAAATTTTCAGATTGTTGTTGATACTCTGAACGCTAATCTTACGAAGCTTTTTGATGTAGAACCCGACATAAATATCATTCTGTATCTCGGACTTTGCAATGGTGCAGGTTGGGCAACTACACTTGGCGGCAAAAACACCGTTCTTCTTGGAGTTGAGAAAATAATCGAGCTGGATTGGGGCGACGAAACAAATATGCGTGCTCTGATATTGCACGAAATCGGTCATCTGTGGCATAAGATGAACGGTCATTTGTATATCCCCGATTTTACAAAACGCAGAAAAGCCATACAGCAGCTTTATCAGGAAGGTGTTGCTATGGTTTGCGAACATATTCTTTGCGGTGACGATGAGTTTTATCATCAGGATAAAGACGGTTGGCTTGATTGGTGCCGTGAAAATGAAGCCGAAATCAAAAAGGAATATCTCCGCCGTCTTGATGCAAAGGAAAGTGTTCAGGACTTTTTCGGAGATTGGTGTTCATATAACGGCTATTCCGACGTCGGATATTATCTCGGCTGTCGGTTTATCGAGCATCTTATGGAATCATATTCATTAAAAGAAATCGCAAGTATGAAATACAAAATGCTTAACAAAGAGTATAATAAATTTGCTGAACATATCTTTTTATGCAATAATCTTCACAACAGTTTTCCTGAATTCATAATTGAACAGGTGACATTAGAAAATCTCAACAAATATGAAAATATTTTTTATTCAAATGAAGATTATTATATGATTACGGATGGGCATTCTGCAACAAAACAAGATTGTATTGATACCATTGAATATGCTAAAAAATATCCTTCGGGAATGTGTTACTGTCTTGGCTTTTCAAAGGAACAACAACCGGTAGCATTTTTGTCTTTGCTTGAGGGATACCCTGAATCAACAACACTGTATGTGGGACTAATCTTAATAGACAAAAGATTTCAAAAGAATTCTATCGGTAAAAAGATTATGAATGTAGTAATTGATGAAGCTTTTTCTTCAGGTTACACTTCAATAAAACTTTCCGTTCAAGATAACAATGTTAGCGGATATCCGTTTTGGAAAAAGCTCGGATTTAAAGCCGTAAAAAGAACAAAATGTGAAGGTTTCAGTAATGTTTCTATGGAATTAGAATGTGATATCTAATCCTGATTATTGTGAGGTGATTATAATGGCATTAGGAGTTGTGAGCTTTGGTATGCCCACATTGATTGAAACAAGCACACTTGAAGATTGTGCAAAGCTGTGTGCGGAATTGGGACTTGATTTCATTGAACTAAATATGAATATGCCGCAATATCAGCTTGATAAAATTGACGTGGAATATTTCAAGCGTGTTGCAGACAAATATGGTATTTACTACACCATTCACCTTGACGAAAATCTGAATATCAGCGATTTCAATCCCTATGTTGCAGAGGCTTACACAAAAACTGTTGCCGATACTATTGAAATTGCAAAACAGCTTGGTGTCAGAGTGGTTAATATGCATATGGCAAAAGGTGTTTGTTTCACCCTGCCCGACAGAAAGGTTTATCTTTTCTCGGAGTACAAAGAGCAGTATCTCAAAAGTATTACTGCGTTCAGAAATATGTGTGAAAACGCTATTGGTGATGCCGATATTAAAATCTGTATCGAGAATTGCGACGGCTATGAGGATTTTAAGAAAGAAGCCATTGAACTGCTTTTGGAAAGCAAGGTTTTTGCTCTGACTTTTGATGTGGGACATAATCACGGCATTGGCGGAACGGACGAGAAATTCATTATGAAACACAAAGACCGTCTGCACCATATTCATCTGCACGATGCAGAAGGCAAGAAAAATCACCTCACACTCGGTACGGGTGAAATGAATATTGAAAAATATATCAGCCTTGCCAACAAGCATAATTGCCGTGTGGTTTTGGAAACAAAAACGATTGACGGATTGAAGCAATCTGTGGAGTGGTTGAAAAAAACATATGAAACTATGAAGGAGAATAGATATGCCGATATTTACAATAACTTTTTGTGCGTTGATTTTTGTAATCTTCATACTTGATAATTTTATAATCATTCCCAAAACAGAAACCACAGCAAATCCGTTCATTCCGATATGCATATAATCCACCGTTAGTTTCGGCGCCATTTCATACATTTTAACCAAATTATGCCCGTACAGGGAGTTACCGTTAAAATACATAAATTTTGCCATCAGAACAGGTATAAAAGCGTGACAAACACCCTCTTTGGCAAATCCTTTTATCATCTCTTTGCCATGCAATGACAAACCAATCTCAATCATTTGACGATATATCATTCTTGCATTCTCTGGTGCGGTAGTTTCAATCACCGGTGCTATATAAATCATATATTCTTCATAATTGTTACCGTAATATGATAGATACGTTAGCCTTCCTATAAAACTAGGATAAAAACCATAGTGATGCCCTTCCATAAGTCCACAAAGCCCATAGTGCTTATTTGCATAGTCTATCGACTTGTATCTTTCTATCCATTGATATGGCATCGGCTCATATGGTACCGGTCCAAAATCCCACGTTCTTCCAGAAGTTTGAGAATTCGCCATCAGTTTAATACCGCGTTTTTTTGCCGCGATGTTGTAATTCACCACGCCGTCCAGCTCTTCCTCCATGGAAGTCAGCTCGTGATAATGCGTGGCGAACAGCGTGCGTATGCTCCCGCCCGCACGGCGCGAAAGTTCTTCCACCACGGCCCAGGCAAGGGCCAGACCATCGAAGGTGCTGGTGCCGCGTCCGATCTCATCCAGAACGATGAGAGACTTCGGCGTGGCGTTGTTGAGGATGTTCGCCGCCTCCTGCATCTCCACGAGGAACGTGGAGCGTCCGCGAGAGAAGTCGTCACCCGCGCCGATGCGCGTGAAGATCCTGTCCAGGGCGCCGAGACGCATCCTCGCGGCCGGAACGAACGAACCCGCCTGCGCCATCGCGGCGATCAAGCACGGCGTGCGCGAGATCAAGGCGGCGGCCCTCGCCGAGAAGCCTGATGCG
>CALAQQ010000016.1 GCA_937888485.1 uncultured Clostridia bacterium | reverse complement strand
TTCTGATTTCAAAAACGCCTTCTTCATCTGTAATGAAGTCGCTTGCGCCTGCTTCGAGAGCATCTTCCATGAGTTTGTCTTCATCAACGCCTTCTGCCTCGACAACAAGAACGCCCTGCTTTGAGAACATGAAGGAAACGCAGCCGCTTTGACCCATGTTTCCGCCGTATTTGTCGAAATAGTGGCGTACATCGCCTGCGGTACGGTTACGGTTATCTGTAAGAGCTTCAACAATAACAGCAACGCCTGAAGGGCCGTAGCCTTCGTACATGATTTCTTCGTAATCAGCGCCGCCTGTTTCGCCTGCAGCCTTTTTGATAATTCTTTCAATATTGTCGTTGGGAACGTTGTTTGCCTTAGCCTTTGCAATAACGTCCTTGAGTTTTGAGTTTGAAGCGGGGTCGGGACCGCCTTCACGAACAACAACCGCAATCTCTCTGCCTATCTTTGTGAAGATTTTAGCTCTCTGATTATCGGTTTTTTCTTTCTTTCTTTTAATGGTACTCCATTTTGAATGGCCTGACATTTAGAAAACCTCTCTTTTGTAAATTTAACTTATTAATTATATATCAACGTTATATTGTTGTCAAGAATTAAATGGACTTGTTGAAACCTTCGCCAAGTATTTCGTTAGCTTCGCTGACAATGATAAACGTTTTTTCGTCAATTGATTTAACGGTTTTGAGTATGCCCGAAATCTCGTGCTTTCTTGCAACGCAGATAAGGATATGCTTTTTGTTTCCTGTATATGCGCCTGTTGCGGGAATAATCGAAACACCTCTCGGTGACGAATGAACAATCGCATCGGCAACCTCTGTTGCTTTTTCTGTAACAATCATAAGCATCTTGCCGTTACCTGTACCGTAAATAAGAGCATCGATAACTTTTGTGCTCACGAAAATCATGATAATTGCATAAAGACCGCTTTCGATGCTTCGGAAAACAAGCATACCCGAACCGACAACAACAGCATCTGCAATCATGACGATTGTTCCGACTGTTATATGCGGCCATTTTTTGTGAACAAGTCTGCCGACGATGTCCGTGCCGCCGCTTGTAGCACCCGTTACCATGATAAGACCGAGCCCTGTACCCTGAAGCAGACCGCAGAACAATGCGGCAAGAATTTTGTCGCCCTGATATGCAGGAGCAAACATAGCCGTAACGTCAAGAGCCGTTGAAAGAATCACGGTTACCCATAATGTTCTTGCAACGAGCTTTTTGCCTAAAAACAACCACATAAGAATGAGCAGGGGGATGTTGAGGATGAGGTTAACGGTACCCACGGGGAAATCAAAAAGATGATTGAAAATAACCGCAAGACCCGTTATTCCGCTCTGTGCAATGGAATTCGGGATTGAAAAACTGTTAACGCCGAATGAATAGAGCAGACAGCCGATTATCCACATTATATTGTTTCTTGCAAGGTCGATTGCTTTTGCTTTGTTCATATGATTATTCACCGCTGTTATTTGTTATTTCAGAATAAAGAAATTGAATTCTTTCGGTTTCACCTTTGAGCCATAACCAACCGAAAAGACTTTCAAGTCCCGTTGCATAATGGTAATCCGAACTTGAAGCATTCTTTGCCTTTGAACCGACATGAGCATTTCTGCCCCTTTTGAAAACTGCCGTTTCATCCTCTGTGAGAAGCGGCATTATTTTTTTGATTGCTTCTGACTGTGCACAGGCGCAGACTCTCTTGCTCGCCATGTTGTGAAGTGCATTGACGGGTCTGTTTGCTTCGCACACAAGCTCACATCTTGTCAGTAAATCGAAAACAGTGTCGCCTACAAATGCGAGTGTCAGAGGGCTGAGTGAAGAAACATCAACGTTTCTGTCGTGTAAAATATCCATGTTTTTCCTCGCAATCAGTTGACAAAATCAAATTCAAGGTCATAAATTGAAACGGTATCGCCTTCACAGATTCCTCTTTCACGAAGCGCATCGATTATGCCGCTTGAAATGAGGATTCTCTGGAAATACTGGAGCGATTCGTAGTCGTCAAGGTCAGTACGCTGAAGAATTTTGAGAAGCCAGGGTGCTTCAACAAAATAAACATCGTCTTCAACTCGGATGGTGAAGCCTTTGTCATTCTGCTTTTCAAACATTTCAAGAGGAATAACTTCAGCCTCATATTTTTTTATGGGAGGAAGGGTCTGCAGTTTGTTCCACACGGCGCTGATTAATTCGGCTGTGCCTTCGGTGATGGGTGCGCATATCATATGGAATTCATACCCTTTGCCTTCAAAGTAATTGCGGAGATTTTCAAGCTGTTCGTCGCTTGCAAGGTCGATTTTGTTTGCCGCAACAATCTGAGGTCTTTTTGCAAGCTCGGGGTCAAATTTTTCAAGCTCTTTATTGATGATTTCAAAGTCCTCAATCGGGTCTCTGCCTTCGCTTCCCGCCGCATCGACGATGTGAACAAGAAGTCTGCAGCGGTCAACATGACGCAGAAATTCATGACCGAGCCCCACTCCGTCGCCCGCGCCTTCAATAAGACCGGGAATATCCGCCATAACAAACGAACTTCCTTCGCCCAAAGAAACAACGCCGAGAACGGGAGTGAGGGTTGTGAAATGGTAGTTTGCAATGATGGGCTTTGCTTGGCTTACAACGGAAACGAGCGTTGATTTACCGACGTTCGGGAAACCTAAAAGTCCAACGTCTGCAAGGAGCTTGAGCTCAAGAGTAACCTCCCATTCTTCGCCCGGAATACCGCTTTTTGCGAATCTCGGAACCTGTCTTGTGGGGGTTGCGAAATGGGGATTTCCCCATCCGCCCTTGCCGCCTTTTGCAGCGATGAATTCGTCTGAATCGCTCATGTCGGCCATAACTGCGCCGCTTTCAACCTCTTTGATTATTGTGCCTCTCGGAACTTTGATTATGAGGTCTTCGCCGCCTCTGCCGTTTTTGCGTCCGCCCGAACCGTTTTCGCCGTTTTGTGCAACGTATTTTCTTTTATATCGGAAGTCCGCAAGGGTTGAGAGATTATCGTCAACCTTGAATACTATGTTACCGCCCTTGCCGCCGTCACCGCCGTCAGGACCGCCAGCCGCAACATATTTTTCTCTGCGGAAAGACACTGCACCGTTACCGCCGTTTCCTGCTTTTATTTTTATTTTCGCAATATCAACAAACATATCTTTTACCTTTTTCTGATTATTTTGGAACATATCTATTCATTATGAATTATATCCTAGATAGCTATGCTTTACAATAGATATTTTCTACAATTTATTATTATAATATTTACAAATATTTTACTTTTATTTTTATAAAATATATGTTATACTATTCTGTAATTAAAATGGATTAGTATCGGCA
>CALAQQ010000015.1 GCA_937888485.1 uncultured Clostridia bacterium | reverse complement strand
CGGCTGAATGGCGGTAACGGTAATACCGAAAGGTCTTACCTCATTGGCAAGACAGAAGCTATAGCTTTCGATAGCGGCCTTGGAGGCTGAATAATAGGTCTGGAAGGGTATGTGAGCCACAGCGGCTACGGAGCTTATGTTAACTATCCGACCACACTTTTTCTCCCTCATAAAAGGCAGAACAGTCTTCGTTACATTTACCGTACCGAAGAAATTAACATCGAACTGCCTTCTCGCTTCGGCCTCCTCAGTGAACTCCACTGCTCCCGAAATGCCGAAACCTGCGCAGTTAATGAGGATGTCTATTCTTCCGTCACTGTTTATTATAGTCTCAACAGCAGATTTAACAGCTTTTTCGTCGGTAACATCAGCTGTCAGATGGATTATGCCGTCACAGGGAATGTCACGGCGGCTCATTTCGTAAACCTTACATCCCATATTTTTAAGAGCTATGGCGGTGCATCTGCCGATACCTGAGCTTCCGCCTGTTACGAGAGCGATTTTAGTATTCATATTTTTCACCTTTCACATCGGATTTAATTTTCTGTCGGTTTGAAGCGACAGAACCTCTCCTATTTTTAGGAGAGGCTACTTGAAGTGGCGGTGTGCAGACACTTTGTTCCCGAAGTCTAACACGCCATTCTGCGTTCTGCATTCTTCGTTCTGCATTCATTCCCCGTAGGGACAAACCTTCATACATATTCCGCAGACGGCTCCTCTTCCGATTTTCTGAAATTTAGTTTTCATATACTGACTGCAGGCTTCAGGGTCAAAAATCTCTTCCCTCGGAGTTTCGGGAGTCCATTCGCCGCCCTTAATTGCCTTTGCGGGACAAGCTTTGACGCAGATATCGCATCCCGTGCATACGCCCTCCGACAGAGTGTTATCGCAATCAAACGGGCAGTCCGTGAAAAGCGTTCCGAGACGGACATAACTTCCGTATTCGTTATGAAGGAAAAGCGAATTTCTTCCTATCGAGCCGAGCCCTGCAAGGCAGGCTCCTTTTTTGTGGGAATATCTCGCCATATAATTCCAGCCGTCTTTATTGATACTCTGCGATGCGGCAACGGTTATATATTTATAACCCTTTCTCTGAAGAAACATTCCTGCCTGCAGGAGCATTGAATCGATAAACGCATTGACATTGCGGTAATGATTGAAATATGTATGCGTAGGCTCATCCTCGATTTCATCGATTATGCTGTCGGAAAGTCTTGCAACGATACTCATGCCGTAAGGCAAGCTTTCCTCTCCGTCTTCAACCTTGAAAAAACCGACATCAGCAACGCCTTTTTCCAAAAGAAAAGCTTTTAATTCTTCCTGAATATTCATCATTTCGCCGCCTTTGCCTCAAAGCAAAGCCAACCGCCGCTTTCATGGCGTGCAATAACCTCGAGTCTGTTTTCCGCAAATGCCGCAAGAACATCCTCTTCTCTGGGAACGATGATGCCCGAAGTGATGAAAACAGCATCGGGATTCATGAAATCCTTAACATTTTTGCAAAGACCGATGATTATATCGGCAACTATATTTGCGGCAATTATATCAAATTTGCCTGTTACCTTATCGGTTGTTGAACCCTTGAGAACGGTGAATTTCGGTTCGTCAAAACCGTTTGTTTTGCCGTTTTCCTTTGCTGTTTTAACTGCAAGAGCATCGATATCAACACCGACAGCGCTGTCTGCACCGAGAAGAAGCGATGCAACGGAAAGAATACCGCTTCCGCATCCGACATCGAGAACTGTTTTGCCGGGATATGCATATTTTTCAAGCGTTTCAAGACAAAGACGGGTTGTATCGTGAGTTCCCGAACCGAAGGCAAGACCCGGTTCAAGATGAAGAACAGCTCTGCCCATGGCGTCATATTCATCCTCCCAGATGGGTCGGATGAGAAGTCTTTCACCAATCGGCATCGGCTTGAAATATTTCTTCCAATTATTTTCCCAATCGGCATTTTTGCAGAGCGACTCATCAATTTCGCAGTCGATACCCTCTGCAACATATCTTTCTTTGAGGAACGATACAGCCTCGGCGGGATTTTCTTCGGGCGAAATATAAACATGAACTATTCCCTTGCTTCTGTCTTTTGCAAGCAAATCTTCATCAATAAGGTCGATTCTCGCAATCTCCCATGCTTCCTGCTCAAGAGTGCGGTAATCTTCAATATAAATTCCGTAGGGAACAACCATGGAGGCTATATCCCCTGCTTTGTCAACGTCATCCGCGCTGACTGTTATTTTAATTTCTGTCCAATCCATTTTTATCTCCGATTAATATTTGTTATGTACATCCTCTGCAAAGCAAAGGCAATCTTTTACCTCAATGACTGTTCCGTCATCGAGAATTGCTTTTCCGCTCATTCTGCCGAAAACCTGATGCTGGTCGGTGATGATAACCTTGACATCTATCTTTGCGGCACGGTCGATGATGGGAACGAATTCCATCTCGAATCTGCCGTCGCTCGATGTGAATGTCCATGGGTCGGTATATCCGCTTGCGGGAATATTGAATGTTACATCATCAAGCTTATGGCATTTTCCGTCATAGAAAAGCATATTTTCGCTTGCGGCGGTCGTATCACCGAAGCCGTAACCGATATTGAAGCCAAATGCATGGCCGTCGATATCCATGTTACCCGAACCCCAATACCAGGTGTTATCATAGGTCCAGACACCTCTGCCCCAGTCAAGAGTACCGAAATCGGTTGAGGGGTCAAACACATATTCCTTGCCGTCAAAAACAGCCTTTCCGCTTGCTCTCATGCAGTTGATTTTCTGATTATAATAGAAAGCGGTTTTCTTTTCCTTCCAGGGAGTTGCGATGACCATTGTTTCCATATCGGGCTGTTCAAGAGTTATGTCACAATAAAAATCCTTGCCTTCGCAGAATTTTTTAAAGTTGCAGACTATTCTGCGCTTGCCCTCGGTTACCTGAAATTCCATGTCAAGACGCTTATCGTGATAAACCGTATCACCCTTTGCGCTTGTTGAAGGAAGCTTGAATTTACCCATGGGAAGAGCATTGAGGATTGTTTCCGTATGCTCCCAGGGCTTTGAAAAATCAAGAAGGGTTGCAGACTGCAGACCGATATATCCGTCATCGGAAATTGTGAATGCAACACCGAAATTATTCTTTTCGGAAATAACGAGATAATAGTCCCATTCCTTTATTCTGAACTTCGGAGCTTTGATTGCATTGCGGTCATATACCTGATAAAGCTGTTTTGACCAACCGGGTTCTCTGAGGCTTCCGTCCTCCTTAAGCAAAGGCTGCACCTTGGTTACTTCATGGTTTCTCATGCATTTTCCTCCTTCATTAATTCCACGCCGCCGCTGTATGCTCTGCCGTGGTTAAAAAGATTTCTGTTTTCAAGCGCCCACTGTCTGGGAGTGAATGCGCCTTCTTCAACGGCATCAACCGCCTGACGCATTTCATAAAGACGGGCATCCATTAAGTCGAGCTCGGAAAGAAGCTCCGCTTCGATAAACATCGGAAGCTTTGCCGCGCCGAATTCGGGAGTGCCGTGGTGAGAAATGAGCATATGCTCAACAAGGGTTAACGTTTCATCGGATACGCCGAGATTTCTGCCTATTCTGTCAATATTTATCGCACCCATAACGAGATGGCCGAGAAGGTTGCCTTTTGTTGTGTATTCACTTGCAATACCCGTTGAAGAAACATCTATTTCATCCATTTTTGCGATATCGTGAAGAATTGCACCTGCGCAAAGAAGTTCGAAATTAACAAATTTATAAATTCTGCAAACGCTTTCCGCAAGTCTCAAAATAGAAAGGGTATGCATAAGCAGACCGCTTCTTACCGCATGGTGAAGATTTTTTGCGGCGGGCCAATAGAGGATTTTTTCTCTGTATTCCTCAATAACGGCAAAAACAAGCTTTCTGAGTTCTTCATCCCTGAATGAATCAACGATTTTTTCAACCTCGGCAAGCATAACTTCTCCCGTAAGGCATGCCGACGGAACGTAATCCTCAATCATAACATTATCTTCGGGCAAAACCTGGCGGATACGTTCAACTCTGAACTGCATGGTATCGTTAAAAGGAACATAAGTGCCTCTTACCTTCACAAAATCTGACTTATCATATTGATTTGTCGGCGACTCCTTGTAGTCCCAGAGCTTTGCGCTGATTTCACCGATGTTATCGGCAAGAACCAGATCGAGATAGGGAACGCCCTTTGCCGTGAGCTTTTTTTCAACCGATTTTATAAGACAGAAACCTTCGTGAGCTCCTGCCCCTCCGACGGGAGTGAAGTTCATATATATCATCCTTTCGGGCAATATTTCTAATTATATCTATTGTAGCATAAATTTATATAAAACACAAACTCAAATTTTGTTATTTTCGATATTTTTATTGACAAAATCACAGCAAGTATTATAATAAAATCAATAAAAGTTCTCGGGGCGGGGTGAGATTCCCCACCGGTGGTAGAGTCCACGAACTACTTTTAAGTAGCTGATGCGGTGAAATTCCGCAACCGACGGTATAGTCCGGATGAAAGAGAATGCCGATATTCTGCATTTTTACGCCCTGCATTTTTGCAGGGTTTTTGTTTTTTCGGCATCTCCGAGGAAAGGAGATTTAACATGAAAAACAACCAACAAAAAGTCATCAAAACCGCTGTAATGGCAATGCTCACCGCGCTTTCAATCGTATCGCTCTACGTTATCAGATTTCCGCTGATACCTGCAGCGCCTTTTCTTGAATACGACGCCGCTGACATACCTGTTCTTATCGGTTCAATGCTTCTCGGACCTGTTTCGGGCATTGTTGTTCTGCTTGCAGTATGTATCATTCAGGCAATTACAGTCAGTGCATCAAGCGGATGGATAGGCTTCCTTATGCATTTTATAGCTTCATCTGTGCTTGTTCTCACCGCTTCATGCATTTACAAGAAAAAGAAAACAACTGCAAGTCTTATTACAGGTCTTGTTATCGGCTCGGTTGCAATGACGATAGTTATGATTCCCCTCAATCTTGTTTTTACGGGAATTTTTATGGGCGCAGGCACTAAGGCTGTTATCGGCATGCTCATTCCGGCAATTATTCCGTTCAATCTTCTCAAGGCAGGAATCAATTCCGCTGTTACCTTTGCGGTGTTTCTTCCGATTTCAAAGGTTCTCAAAAAATATATCAAAGGTGCAGATAAAGAATGATAGTTCACCCCATTCCCCCGTTGTTTGACAAAAACTCAAAAACACTCATTCTCGGTTCATTCCCGTCGGTCAAATCACGAGAAGCCGCATTTTTCTACGGTCATCCCCAGAACAGATTCTGGTCAGTTCTTGCAGAAATTTACAAAACACCAAAGCCGTTGACTGTTGAAGAAAAGAAAATGCTTATCCTTGAAAACAATCTGGCTTTGTGGGATGTTATCGCATCGTGTGAAATAGTCGGAAGTTCAGACAGTTCGATATCCGATGTTACCGCAAACGACCTTAGTATTATCATTGAAAACAGCAAGGTTAACCGTATTTTTGTCAACGGAAAAACGGCTGAAAAATACTATAACAAATATACTTATCCGAAAACGGGAATAAAGGCAGTATGTCTGCCGTCAACAAGTCCTGCAAATGCGGCATGGGATATTAATAAACTTGTTGAAACATGGAAAATAATCAAAGAAAACCGATGTGAAAATTCTGATGAATAATCACATCGGTTTCTTTATTTATTATGGACAAAAAATGGATGTCGATTTAGTTATGATTATATAATCTGAAAAGGAAATGTAACAATAAATCCAATAAGTAAAAAAGGAAATGCAATCGGTCCTATAATCATACTCGGTATAACCCCTATGAACTGTAACGATTCTTCGGCACCGATCATATATTTTTTGAAAGATAATTTTAAAGCATCAGGAAATGAGTTCGGTATGTTTTTGTTGACACAGAACTTGGCTTTATCAAAAGTATTTCCGTTAGAATCTTTAAGCGCATGTTCAAACCATCCACGTTCTCTTGTTTTAATAACCAAACCTTCTATATCGATAATACTTTTGCTTTCACCAACACTACTGTTCTCATACATACTCAAAAGCACAAGCGTTTCATCAAAGTCAACAGGAACAAGTATTTCTTCCGTCATGTCTTTTTCTTCAAGTTCATTGATATAGTATTCTGAATTTGTAAACTCTGGAACAGTTGCCATAACCTCCGAAGCGGTAAACTCTCTGTTCATAACCGTTATACCATTTTGTTTCACAACAAAACTGTAAACAGAGTCAGCAACAAAATCTTCATTGTTAATACTAAAAATAATTTTTTCCCCTGAATCGCAGAACTCCCCATAACAACCATGCGATAAGATTATAGTTGTTTCACTTTCAATTTCTTTTAACTCAAAACAATATTCATCATTTGTATAAAAACCCGAATAATCAAGAGCTATAAAGCCATCAAACAGCTTAATTTCCTTGAAAAAAATTCCTCTCCGTTTTCCGTTGCAAATCCGTTTACTGAAAATGAAAAAAGAACTGTTGTTACCACCAATAAAACTGCAAGAATTTTTTTCATAATGTCCCCTCACATACACATGATATCTGTAATATTTGAAAAATAATCTGCCCACACGCCTGCCGCATCACCAAACGGTTCTAAAATTCCGGAAAGAGCTGCGCCCGCAAATTGAAACGGTGCCGACACTAAAAGATATGGCCACAAAACAAGAAGCATCAATCCCATTTTCTCTGACTCCTTTCATTTTTTTGAGGTTTGTCCCCCTCGTTATGTCTGTATTTTACTCCCCAAAAAATTAATAAACAATTACTCAAACCATTATGATTTGATTATGAAAATTCTAACAAATATTATGAAATTCTTAACACCGTATATCATGAGCCGAATATAATGATAACAGAAGGACAGGCGTTTTGAAATTTTTTGCTCCCCGATTTCAAATCTGCGTTTATTTTGCCTGCCGTATGCCAAAAATAGTGGTGAAAGTTAAACTTTGCATATTCGGAGAGTGATTACATGACCGTTAAACGGGGAGAAATTTATTATGCGGACCTGAGTCCCGTCATAGGCTCTGAGCAAGGCGGCACAAGACCTGTTCTGATTGTTCAGAACGATGTCGGCAACAAATTCAGTCCTACGGTTATTGCCGCCGCAATAACAAGCCAAAGATTCAAAACCAGTCTGCCAACGCACATAAGAGTCAATGCCGACGGTTGCGGACTTGCAAAGGACTCGATTGTTTTGCTTGAACAGGTACGTACTCTTGACAAAAAAAGACTCAGAGAAAAAATGGGTATTCTTGACGAAACCGATATGGTAAGGGTAGACAGAGCTTTATCGGTCAGTCTGGGAATCGTTGCAGAATAAAAATATCCCCGATTTTTGGCATCACACCAAAATCGGGGATATCATAATCATTAAAGGATTTCGCCCATCATACCGGGAACTGCGCCTGCAGCATTTGATTCGTCTGTATCAATATGCATTGCAAGAGCAAAGTTGGGGTTAACTCTTACGACAACATCGTCAAAAATGAGCTTTCTGCCGTTGGATTCAACCTTAACGCAAACAATCTGCTTATCCTCAAGACCGTACTTTTCAGCATCAGCGGGAGTAGCATGGATATGTCTCTTTGCGGAGATAACACCGCAATCAATTTCAACTTCACCCTTGGGACCTACAAGCTTGCACATACCGCTTTCTGCGATGTCACCGCTTTCACGAACGGGTGCCTTAACACCGATTGAACGTGCATCTGTGAGTGAAAGCTCAACCTGAGTTGAAGGACGAACAGGTCCGAGAATTGAAACTGCGGGGAAGCTTCCTTTTTCGCCTACAACAGCTACTCTTTCTTCACAAGCAAACTGACCGGGCTGTGAAAGGTCTTTTTTGTGGGTAAGCTCATAGCCTTCGCCGAAAAGAACATCAAGGTCTGCACGGCTTACATGAACGTGACGTGCTGAAGTTTCAACAAGAACTTCCTTTTTCATAGTAAATCACCTTTTATTATAATGAATTTTTTACAGAATAATGGTGACCGCGAAAACGGTCACCAAAAATCAAATTACCAGTTGATAGTGTAGTCGTTCTCTGTTGAGAAGGGAAGAACTACGTCTGTATCGCCAAGAGGAATATAGAGAGTCCAGTACATCATGTAGTTAGCTGTAAGTACGTTACCTGTTGCAGCATCAACAGTTACCTTAACTGTGCTTGCAGGGTATGCAGTTGCAACTGTACCAACGCTGAACATGCTCTTAACGATGCCGGGGATATAACCGTCAATAATACCGGGAAGAACAACGTTGAAAGCCTTGGGAGCATGGCCTGAACCGTGCTTATAGCTCTCTGAACGGGGATCATCCTTAGTTGTGATTGTGATTGTGTACTTACCGTTATTTTCAGTAATCTTTGCTGACTTAACGTCTGAAGCTGTGAGCTTGCTTGCCCATGTTTCAGTTTCAACGGGGAAGAAAGCATTCTTATCTTCTGCTGATGACCATGTAACATTCTTCTTGCTGTCGTCTTCGCCCATGTTATCCTTGATAAGGCTCTGGCCGATTGAATCAAGAGCGCTGGGGATACCTGTGATTTCGCCTGCAACTGCATGCTTCATGTAGTTGGAGTGAATGCTCTTTGACTTTGACTTTGCATTGTTGATAGCTGTGTTATAATATGCAACGATTTCTTCTGTGCCCTGAGGCATAGCATTTGCTGCTTCTGTTGTTGTTTCAGCAGCAACAGTTGTTGTTTCAGCAGCAACTGTTGTATCTTCAACAGCAGCGGTTGTATCTTCAACTGCGGCTGTTGTGTCTTCGATTGCAACAGTTGTATCTTCAGCTGCAACAGTTGTGTCTTCAACTTCTTCAAAAAGTTCTGTTGTTGTTTCTACGGGAGCAGTTGTTGTTTCGTCGTCGCCATTACCGCCGCAAGCAGCAAAAGCAAATACGACTGTGAGTGCGAGAAGAATTGCAAGAATTTTCTTTGCCATTGTCTTTTCCTCCAAAATTTTGTTTTTTGATACGCTACAACAAAACCCGACGGATTTCTGTTGTAACGGCGTATGAAATAAGTATAGTATAAAAATATTATAATTGCAAGCAAAAAATTAATATATCGGACATATTTTTGCGCTTTATAAACATTTTCTTAACATTAATCCGTAAAAAACAGAAAAATCCGACCTGCAGAGAAAATGCAGGTCGGTATAAAACTATTCTGCGATATATAAATACTCATCGGGAGCGGCATCTCCGCCACAAAAGCCAAGAGTTTCATTAACAACTCTCTTCATATCTTCTTTTTCACAGTAATTTAAGCTGCTGTAATTTGTAAGATACGCCATTGAGGCTTCAGCATCTGCAAAGAAACCTGAATCTTGCAGGAAAATTGCACCTGATTCGAAATTATTTATGATAAAGTTTACCGAAACCTCATTGAACATCATAAATTCATTGATAATATCGGGATTTGCTTCGATATAGTCATTTCTTGCAATAACAACACTGTGAACAGGAAGACTCTTTTTCTGTTCAATCCATTTTCCGGTAAAGTCCAGAGAGGTCTTTCTTTCTTCATCGACAGGAAGCTTTGCGGCATCAATGCCCGCGAGCATGAGCACATACTTATCCTTGCCTTCGATTGCGTCTGCCAGCTCTTCAACACTGTTCATTTTCTGAATATCAAGGCTTTCATAATCAACACCGTTATCCTTGAGAGTGATTTCTGTGAACAGCTGTGTTTCATAGTCATTCTCCAATGTATAAACCGTATGATTCTTCAGGTCGGAGAAATTTTTGATTTCAACACCCTTTGTTACAACATACATTGAAGCAAGATTGTTGACAGCGAGAATTTTTATACCTGTACCGCTTGTGGAGAGTTCAACAGCCTTGGAAAGCGGTATTGATGCAATATCTGCTTTTCCGTTTTTGATATCATCCATAACCTGCTGAACATCATCATAATAATTAACGGTATAAGCATAATCTCTGTCCTTCGCAAGCTTTGAAACACCGATTCCCGTTACATCATTAACAGCTGCAACAACTGTTTTTGTTTCGCGGATATAGGTTGTTGTTGAAGGATCATCTGTTGTCTGTTCTTTTCCGCCGTTTTCACCGCATGCGGTAAATGTTAAAGTCATAAGGATTGCTGTTAATAAAGCGATAATTCTTTTTGTCATGTCCCATACCTCGTTTCTTTTTAGCATATAAATTATATAATTATTCTTCAACATTGTCAATATTTGCACTCTCAAGAAAACTGTTAAGATATTCTGCGATTTTTTCATTTTCCGCTTTTCTCATTAAATAGTATCTCTTTGAATATTTATCTGCAGAAGTGAAATTATAACCGTCGTCATCAACGGTTATTTCCATTGCTTTTGAAAGAGAATAATATTCGCCCTCTCCTTCAAAGGCATAATGAACTGCAGTCAAATCCCAGCTTTCTCTCATATAAGGAGGCTCTTTTCCGCCCACATAATGCTTATAGCTGTCATATACGGGATTGTTTTCGTGCTCCCGGGTAAACCCCGTTTTGATTTTTGAACCGATTTCAAATCCCGAACAAACAATAATATGCTTGAATTTTTCGAAAACCGTTTTTGCCGCAGCAGGGTCGCACTCAACGTTGAATTCCCTGCCCTTCGGGAATTTGCCCGCCATGGCAACGATTGAATTTACCTTCTTGTTGAACAAATCGGGCTGTTTACCAAGAACTTCCGCTAAATTCGTAAGAGGTCCGACAGAAATGACAGTTACAGAATCATCCTCCGCTTTTTTGAGCACGGATTCATAAAAATCAACCGCCGATTCAACGTGAATTGCGCTGTTTTCATATTTGCAGTATTTCTTTGTAACGGGCTTATTATATTTATCGTTATCTTTGAGGATTTCGTATCCCTTATGCTGACCGATTTTTATATCTTCATAACCGTAGTATTCAGCAATCGCACGGATTGCACCGTTGCCGTAAGGATTTGACGTGCAGTTTGCAACTCCGAGGATTTTCACCTCATATTTCTTTGCCAGCTCAAACAAAACAGCCAATGCGCCCGCATCATCGCAGTCGGGTCCGATATCCGTATCAAAAATAACGTATCTTCGGCTGTCTTTAATAGGCTCATAGGGTGATTTGCCGTAGTTATCCTCCGCTTTTGTCATCTTTATCGCATATCTGATAACCCAGACTATCAGCGCAATGGGAATAAGAATTGCGGCAACAAGAACAATTTTCTGCATAGGGAAATAATCATATATTCCGTCACCGAGAATCGTGAAAAGAATGACTCTCGGAAGAATTCCTCCGAGCGAAACAAGGAAATACTGAAGGAATTTCATTCTTACCGCACCAAGGAGAAGACTGACTATATCAATAGGAAAAACAGGTAACACTCTTATAATGAATATTGCCGAAAGCTTATTTTTTTCCTGAAGTGTAAGAATTTTTTCGCCGTATTTGTTTTTTTCGAGCTTGTTTTTCACATACGGTCCGCCCATAATAATACCGAAAAGGTACGAAACACTGACTTCAATCATTATCCCTACAGCATTGATGAGTATCGCCCAATGTGCGGGAAAACACATTCCGACGGCTATATAAATCAGCGAAGCGGGTAACACAAAGGTTATAGATTTGAGGAGATATACACCCCAGATAAGACCGACTGCCATAAAAACATTTGAAGCTGAATCGACGAGTCCTCTTATATCTATGTTCTGTAATTCATCATATTTCCATATAATCACGGCAATAATAAGAACCGACACCATTATTCTTGCTGCAAGACTCAATGCATGAGATGAGCGAAGAAATTTTTCCTTCATTTTTACAACCTCCTGTGTGCTGTTAACATAATTATAATATTTTATTTACAATTGTAAAGTAAAAAAAGTGATTTTTTATAGACAAACCGATTTTAGTGTGTTATATTTATAGTTATCTATGATTTTAATTTTAATAATCTGTAAGTATAACCTTCAGGAAGGAGGGTGTTGCAATGACAGTTAAAGAGAAGATAGAAAGAGCTTCCGCTTCGGTTGCTTTTGACGGGATTTACAAATATGTCAAAAAGAATCCCGAAGAAAACATCATCAAACTCATCGACCTTGCTCAGAAGCTTATGGGCGGTGCTTTCCCCGAGAAGAATTTCGATTCTTTCCGCAAAGCCATCAACGACCCCGAAAACGTCTGGCACACGTTCGCGATGAATATTCTCAATGAATGTGACGGCGGAGTTATCAAAAACATGTTGCTTGCTCTCGGTCTCGGTGCAGGTGTCAACGGCACAAAGGCAGTCAGAGCAAACAGAGAAAAATATAAGTGTAACATTCCTTTTATAATGCTTTTTGACCCGACAAGCGCCTGCAACCTTCGTTGCAAAGGCTGTTGGTCAGCTGAATACGGTCACAAGTCAAACCTCTCCCTTGACGAAATGAGAAGCATTCTCAGCCAAGGAACGGAGCTTGGCACTCATCTTTATATGCTCACGGGCGGTGAACCCCTCATCAAAAAGAAAGAGGTACTCACCCTATGCCGTGAAAATCCCGACTGCGCATTTCTTGCCTACACCAACGCAACACTCATTGACCGTGAGCTTTGCGAGGAAATGAGAGAAGTCGGAAACCTCTCTCTTGCTTTAAGCATTGAAGGCACTGAAGAAAGCAATGATGCAAGACGCGGCGATGGCGCATACAAAACAACAATTGAGGCAATGGATCTGCTTAAGGAATACGGTCTTCTTTACGGCATTTCCGTTTGTTACACAAGCCAGAATATTCCTTCTGTTACCAGCGATGAATTCCTTGACCTTATGGTTGAAAAAGGAGCACGCTTCGGTCTTTATTTCAACTATATGCCTGTGGGCAAGGATGCGGTAGTTGACCTTATTCCCACACCCGAACAAAGAGCATATATGTATGACTGGCTTCGCAAGGTCAGAAACGGCAAAACAGGTAAGCCCATGTTTGTCATGGACTTCCAGAACGACGGCGAATATGTCGGCGGCTGTATCGCAGGCGGAAGAAACTATATTCATATCA
>CALAQQ010000014.1 GCA_937888485.1 uncultured Clostridia bacterium | reverse complement strand
AATGTGAGCGTGTTCTCAGCGCTGAAAAGCGAAATGACATCCTCGTGGGACGAGGATGTGGGCAAGCTGAGCTTCGTCAGCGATCTGCTGCCGCCGGAAATCCGGGAAGTGTGGAATCCGTCGCCTGCTGTAACGGTGATGGCACCGGCCCATGGGCAGGTGGTGCATGCATGGTCTGTGCAGGAGCCCTATTTAGAGCTCCATTGCAGCGTAAATGATATCCGCGCCTCAGGGGATGGGGAAGTGATGAGTGTAGCCCACGGGCTGGAGGAGGAAAAGATCATCCGCATCCGGCATACCAACGGCAGCGAAACCCTGTATGGTAATCTGGAAACCACTTTTGTGGAAGCTGGGAGTCTGGTGCAGCAGGGCGATATCATCGGCAAGGTTGGTGCAAGAGTCATGAGCCTTCAGGATCCCACACAGAAGATGTCAAAGAGCGACCCCAACCCCAAAGCATCCGTTTCGCTTCTTGACGAGCCTTCCGTTATCCTCAAGAAATTCAAGTCAGCGGTTACCGACAGCGAAGCCTGCGTAAGATATGCAGACGGCAAAGACGGAATCAACAACCTCATGGCTATTTATTCATGCTGCACCGGTCTTGATTTCGATGCTATCGAAAAAGAATTTGAGGGCAAGGGATACGGCGATTTCAAGGTTAAGGTTGCTGAAGCCGTTATCGAAGAGCTCCGTCCCGTTCAGGAAGAATACAAACGCCTTATTGCAGATAAGCAGTATCTTCTTGACACCGCAAATGCAGGTGCGGAAAAAGCGGCTCGTCTTGCAAACAGAACTCTCACCAAAGCAAAGAAAAAAGTCGGACTTTTGCTCGGTTAATCACCGAATAAAACAAGATTTTTGTTGAATACGACGAAAATGCATAAATATTCAGAATTTACTTGATTTTTTGAATATTCGATGTATAATTAGTGCATAAACAAACTAAAAGAACGGAGAAACTATCATGAAAGAAATCAAAAAAGTAGTTCTCGCCTATTCAGGCGGCCTCGATACATCAATCATTATTCCCTGGCTCAAGGAAAACTATAACAACTGCGAAGTTATCGCTGTTTCGGGCGACGTAGGTCAGGGTACAGAGCTTGACGGTCTTGAAGAAAAGGCTATCAAGACAGGCGCTTCAAAGCTTTACATTGAAAACCTTCAGGACGAATTTGTAAGCGATTACATCTTCCCCACCCTCAAGGCAGGCGCAGTTTATGAGAAGGAATATCTTCTCGGCACATCCTTTGCACGTCCTATCATTGCAAAGAGAATCGTTGAAATCGCAAAGGCAGAAGGCGCAGATGCTATCTGCCACGGCTGCACAGGTAAGGGTAACGACCAGGTAAGATTCGAACTTACAATCAAGGCTTTTGCTCCCGAGATGGAAATCATTGCTCCCTGGAGAATCTGGGACATCAAGTCAAGAGAAGAAGAAATCGAATACGCAGAGGCACACAACATTCCTCTTAAGATTAACCGTGAAACCAACTATTCAAAGGATAAGAACCTCTGGCATCTTTCACATGAAGGTCTTGACCTTGAAGACCCCGCAAACGAGCCTCAGTACAACAAGCCCGGTTTCCTTGAAATGGGCGTTTCACCCGAAATGGCTCCCGACGAACCCACATACATCACAATTCACTTTGAAAAGGGTGTTCCCACAGCTGTTAACGGCAAAGAAATGGGCGGCGTAGAACTCATCACATACCTCAACGAAGTCGGCGGTAAGAACGGCATCGGTCTCAATGATATCGTTGAAAACCGTCTTGTCGGTATGAAGTCCAGAGGCGTTTACGAAAATCCCGCAGGTTCAATCCTCTTCAAGGCTCATGATATTCTTGAAACTCTCTGCCTTGACAGAGATACAATGCACTATAAAGAAATCATCGCTCACAAGTATGCAGAACTTGTTTACTTCGGTCAGTGGTTCACTCCTCTTCGTGAATCTCTTGCCGCTTTCGTTGACAAGACTCAGGAAACAGTTACAGGCGATGTTAAGCTCAAGCTCTATAAGGGTAACATCATCAATGCCGGCGTAACTTCACCCTACACACTTTACAGCGAAGATTTCGCAACATTTGATGCTGACGAAGTTTACGACCAGAAGGATTCCGCAGGCTTCATCAATCTCTTCGGTCTTCCCATCAAGGTAAAGGCTATTCTCGAAGCTGAAAGAAACAAGTAATCTTCGTATAATTGCGAAATACTGCGTTGCAGCGATTTGAAATATCCGCATATTCCTGCATCGCTGCGCCTTGTCTTTCACAATTCTTCTCGATTACCAAACAATAAAACAAGAGCCGCCAAAACTGACGGCTCTTTTTCCCATATTAAGGAGTGACAACTTATGAAACTTTGGGCAGGCCGTTTTTCAAAAGAAGCAGATAAGAAAACCAACGATTTCAATTCATCAATAGCAACCGACTCAAGAATGTATGCTCAGGATATCGAAGGCAGTATCGCTCATGTTACAATGCTTGCAACTCAGGGCATTGTTTCGAACGAGGATGCCGCAGTTATCGTTGCAGAGCTTATTCAGATAAAGGCGGATATAGCCGACGGCAAGCTTCTCATTGACCCCAATGCAGAAGATATCCACACTTTCATCGAACAGACTCTTACCGAAAGAGTCGGTGCACCCGGCAAACGTCTTCACACAGGCAGAAGCAGAAATGACCAGGTTGCTCTTGACGTAAGACTTTATCTTCGCGATGAATGTGACGAAACAATAAAACTCATCAATGAACTTATCGATGCACTCACCACAAAGGGCGAAGAATACGGCAACGCTATCATGCCCGGCTATACACATCTTCAGAGAGCACAACCAATAACCTTCAAAGCACATCTTCTTGCATATATCGAAATGCTCAGACGTGACATCGGAAGAATTGAAGACGCAAGAAAGAGAATGAACTCTTCACCTCTCGGAAGCGGCGCACTTGCAGGAACAACCTATCCCATTGACCGTTCATTGACCGCTTCTCTTCTCGGTTTTGATTCTTATACCGCAAGCACTCTTGACGGTGTTGCGGACAGAGATTTCTGCATTGAGCTTGCAAGCGCACTTTCAATCTGCATGGTGCATCTTTCAAGATTTTGTGAGGAAATCATCCTCTGGTGCTCATGGGAATTCAAATTCGTTGAGCTTGATGATGCTTTTTCAACAGGTTCAAGCATCATGCCCCAGAAGAAGAACCCCGACATTGCAGAGCTTGTAAGAGGTAAGAGCGGCAGAGTTTTCGGCGATCTCATAACACTCCTCACCGTTATGAAGGGTCTTCCTCTTGCTTATAACAAAGACATGCAGGAAGACAAGGATGCGATTTTTGATGCATTTGACACCGTCAAAATCTGTCTTGTAACTCTTGTTCCCATGATTGCAACAATGAAGGCTATTCCCGAAAACATGAGAAAAGCTGCCGCAGGCGGATTCATCAACGCAACCGACTGTGCCGACTATCTTGTTTCAAAGGGTCTCCCCTTCCGCGATGCATATAAAGCAACAGGTGAACTTGTTGCTCTCTGCATCAGAGAAAACAAAACTCTCGAAACTCTTTCACTTGATGAATATAAAAACATCTGTGATTTGTTCGATGACGGCGTTTACGAAGCCATCAATCTTGAAAACTGCGTAAGACGCAGAGGAATGTAAAATAATAAAACTGCCTGCATTTCGATGCAAGCAGTTTTTTGTTATTTCAATACTTTTTCAAGAGTTTTTCCAAGTATTTTTTCTTTGCATTCTTCCGAAATATCAAGATTTCTTATTCTTGCTATATCGGCTTTGATGTGTTCAGGTTTTGAATACGGAAAATCAAGACCGAAAATGCTTCTGTCTTCGCCAGTCTGAGCAATAACAATTTCAAGTTCCTCATCCGTCAGCGCCCATTCATCGCCTTTTCCTTTGCGGTTGCCGACACTTGTCCAGCCTGCAAAAACACGGTCAAATTCACCTCTTGAATTGTTACACATAACGGCAAGCGCATCCTTGAAAAAGTGATATCCGCCGATATGCTCCATGCTGAATTTCAGCTTCGGAAAATTCCATGCAA
>CALAQQ010000013.1 GCA_937888485.1 uncultured Clostridia bacterium | reverse complement strand
ATTTCGCCGTTCACGATAAAGGTGACGGCAATCCGCACACACATATTATGCTGACAATGAGAGCGATTGATGAAAACGGAAAGTGGCTTCCGAAGTGCAGAAAGGTTTACGATCTTGATGAACACGGAAACAGAATCGGTAATCACCGTGAAGATATTGTTGATTGGAACAAAAAAGAAAATGCAGAAATCTGGCGGCACGCTTGGGAAGAAAAAGTTAACGAATATCTCGAAAAGAATAACCGACCCGAAAAAATTGATATGCGTTCTTATGAACGGCAGGGAATTGATTTAGTTCCGACAGTTCATCTCGGACCCGCTGCATCGGAAATGGAACGCAGAGGTGAAGTAACAATTCTCGGCACTCTGAATCGGGACATTGTTAAATTCAACTCTGTGAGAAAACATTTACGAAAAGCACTTGCAGAATTGATAGAATGGATTGAAGAAATCAAGAAAATTCTTTCCGAACTCAAAGAAGAAAAAGAGCCGACAATCGCAGATATTCTCATTGACTATCTGAATTCCCGCCAAGAAGCTCACAGCGGTAAGAGCAGATATTATTACAACAAAGATTTGGCAGTTGATTTGAAACAAGTATCACAAATCGTCGCATTTCTTCAAGAACATAATATCACTTCCACGGATTCTTTATGGGAGATGATTGAAGAAGTTTCAACGGTTAAAAGCCGTATTGATTCTGCTGAGGAAAGAATAAAGGAACTCAAAAAGGGAATTAAATTCCTCGGTGAATATACGAAATATAAATCCGTTGCTGATGAGTATGCAAAAAAGAAATTCAGCAGAGATAAATTCAAAGCCGAACACAGTAAGGAGCTAAATTCATTCTACCGAGCGAAACGATGGGTTGATGAAAATCCGAACGCAACAAGCAAATCGCTGAAAGCCGAACTCGAAAAACTGCAAAAACAAAAAGCCGCCGATGTTGCAATAATCGAAAGCAACTACGGCAGCCTCGAAGAACTCAAACGTGCAAAATATATCATTTCGGTTGTTATGGCAAATGTCAAAGCAACAGAGCAAAATCAAAATTACAAACCCACGCAAAAATCAAAACAAGAAATTATTGAATAGAAATTTTTTGTATCATACCAAACATTTCCGATAAAAATAATGAAAGGAGGTGATGTTCACCGATGACATTGGAAGTCTGCGAGAAAAATCGCATTGCATATTACTGGCTTTCTCGTGAAGAAAAAGACAATGTAGACATACAGAATGAACTAAAAAATAAGTATGGAGAATGGAGGAGCAAAGGATATAAAGTTTGTACCTTTGTTTCAGGAAGCGGGAACCTTGTGGACTTGACAAAAGAATTGTTGATTCATAATAAGCTAATTATTTCAAAGAAAATGACAGAAGAAACTGAACGTGAAGTTTGCAACAGCCGGCAATTGGCAGAAATATAATCTGCCGTACATATTATGCAAATGTTAATTTTTATAAAAGAGTTGAAAAACAGAATGACTTATGTTACAATGTTGTTCAAAAAATGTTGGTATTTTGCAAACAACATTGAACGGAGAAGATATAATGAGTACAAAACGAATAGCGGGTTATCTGCGAATTTCGGTTGATACCGAACTTGACAGGGATAACACATCTATTGAAAATCAGCGTGAGATAATAAAGAATTACGTTGAAAGAACTTTTCCCGATGCCGAACTTGATTTTTATGAGGACCGTGACCGAAGTGGTTATACCTTTGAGCAGAGAGAGAATTATCAGCTTATGCGACCGAAGCTGATGAACGGATATTATAATATTCTCATCATTAAGGACTTTTCCCGTTTCTCCCGAAGAAATGGGCGAGGTCTTGTTGAGCTTGAGGAACTGCGTGATGCAGGTGTCCGCATTATTTCAATCGGCGATAACATTGACTACCCGACCTATGACGAGTGGATACAGATTCAAATGAGGTTTTTCGTCAATGAAATGCCGGTTACAGATGCATCAAAAAAGGTTAAGGGCGTTATCAACACCAAACAACAAGAGGGCAAATGGATTTGTGCCGTACCTTACGGTTACTACATCACAAACACTAAGAAGATGACCTTTGAAGTTGATGAAAAAGCTGCTGAAATAGTCAGAAAGATTTTTGAACTTTACAATAACGGTTGGGGTTATAAAAAGATTGCCAATTATCTTACAGATAAGGGCATTCCGACTCCCCGAATGCTTGAGAAAGAACGCCGTGAAGCTGACGGAACAGCAACTAAAATCAGAGCAAGTTCAGCTTGGGCGATACCGACCATCAGCGGTATTCTGACAAATGATTTCTATATCGGTACACTCCGTCAGAAAAAATATACCCGAACCAAAATTAACGGTTCAGACAAAAAACTTGATTCAGATGAAAATATCGTTTTTGAGAATAACCACGAAGCGATTGTTGATGTCAGAACCTTTGCAAAAGCACAGGAACAGCTCAAAGCAAGGTCAAAATCAAATTACCGTGGTGTGAAGAAATATGACACATCGTATTCGGGATTTTTATTCTGCGGTGACTGCGGAAGTCCGATGTTTTCGATGAGCAGACCTGATTTGGCACCTGCCTATACTTGTGGTACATATCACAAGCGTGGTCTTAAAGGCTGCACATCGCATCACACAAGAACAGATACACTTGACATAATGATAAAAAAATATGTTGAGCGTGTTATGATGAACTCAGAAAGAATGATAGCCGAGCTTGAAAAAGCGGTTAAAGATGAACCACAGATGATGAAAAACTCGCAGTCCACACTTGAAATGCTTGAAGTGGATTTGGCAAAAGCAAAGGATGAATTCAAGGCTACCAAGAAGCAAAAAATCAAGGAATTAATGAAAAACGAAGATAATCAGGAGCTTATTGAAGAAACCTTTGTGGAGATTGAAGAAGAGCTTCAAGCAAAAATTGAGGGACTTGAAAAACAGATTGAGTTTGCTTCCGAGCGACGCAATATGACAATTCAGGTCAACAGAATTGCAAAAACCGCAATTGAAATTTTTCGTGAAATTCTTGCGAAAGAAAAACTTGATAAAAGCGACTTATCGCTTATTGTTGATAAAATCACGGTATTTGAAAATAACATTGAAATTCAGCTTAAAGCCGATATAACGATGCTGCTTGAATGCGGAACTGTTACGAAAGAGTTGATTGAAGAATCAAACTATGTAGGTAAAGCCGTAAATTTTAAGTGGGACACCGAGAGTATCATAAAAGCCACAATAGTCCAATCTGCAACCAATCAGAAGGACAAGGCTTTCGGTGTCAATGTTGTATGTGAAGGCGACCCGTTGGAGATTTATACGGATACGGACGGGGAGGTTATTTTCAAGAAATATTCACCTATCGGGGAGTTATCCTCGATTACGGCTCAGTATGCCGATGTACTTGCAAGGGGTACGGGTCTTGCGGTTATCATAACCGACCGTGACAGCGTTATCGCCTGCGCGGGAATATCAAAAAAAGAGGTGATTGACCGCAGAATCAGTCAGAGCCTTGAAAGCATCATGGAAAAGCGCGAAAATTATGTCTGCTGCGTTGACAGCGAGCGTATGAGACCTATCGAAGGCGTTGACAAAGAGGCGGCAGTTGTTTGTCCGATTATTGCCGGCGGTGACATTTCGGGCGCACTTGTCATGCTTCTCAACGAAAACGGTTCATGTCCTACTCAGACGGAAACAAAGCTTGCTCAGATTGCGGCATCATTCCTCGGAAAACAGATGGAAGAATGAAATAACCCCGAAGTTTTGATATGCACCCCGGAAGTCAGACGCTTTTGGAGGTGCATATTATTATGGTATAAAAGGGAACGAGACAACAAAAGAATAGTGCGGAATTCAAATTATGCAGAGAATGATATTGATTTTGTTTATATTTACTTTTTAGAAAAAATTTCTCTTTAAACGTTACATAAGCCACTTGATTTGTTCAATTTTGGGTAGTATAATTATAAAAAAAGCGAAAGGGTGAATTGATTGAGCAATAAAATCAGTGCAGTAACCGGTGGAAAAGGTCATGTAGGCTTTGCTTTGGTTAAAGAACTTGAAAGCAGAGGAGAAAATATTCGCCTTCTTCTTCGCAGCGACAGTCCTGTTTTTGACGGAATCAAGTGCGAAAAGGTTTTCGGAGATGTTTGTGATATGCAGACACTTGAAAAAACCTTCGACGGAGCAGAGGTTGTCTATCACATTGCAGGCGTTGTTGACATAAGCGGAACAAAGGATGACCTTGTCTGGAAAGTTAATGTCGAAGGCACAAAAAAGGTTGTTGAAGCATGTAAAAAAGTCGGAGTAAAAACGCTGATTTATGTTTCATCGATAGATGCGATTCCCATGGTCGGAACCGATTTGCTTACGGAAATTTCGCATTTCGACCCTGATTTGCTTGAAGGTACATATGCCAAATCAAAGGCGGTTGCAACTCAGTATGTTCTTGATAGCGCTGACGAAAATCTCAGGGTATGCGTTGTTCACCCGAGCACCTGTGTCGGACCTTATGATAATAACGGAACATCAAGTATGTGTTCTGTTGTAAGCATGGCTTCAAAAGGTTTAATGCCCCTTACCTTTGATTTCGGAACATGCAACTTTGTTGACGTAAGAGATGTTGCTAAGGGCATGGTAGCCGCAGCTGAAAAAGGCGGCAACGGTGAATGTTATCTTCTTTGCGGTGATTTGATAACGAACCATGACTATATGACGGTTCTTAATGTAGCTTGCGGCAGAAAACCGCCTAAAATTTCAATAAAGAAGAAAACTGTTTTCAAGATGCTTCCCATTCTCGAGAAGGTTTGCGAGATTGCAAAACTTCCGCCGATGGTGAATGAGTACTCAATGAGAAAAACGTTGGAAAATTTCAATTTCTCTAATCAGAAGGCACGTCGGGAACTTGGATTTGAGCCGAGAGATCTGAAAGAATCTTTTGCGGATACAGCCAGATGGCTTAAAGAAAACAAATAAATATATGACATGCTGACACCGTTGTTGAAGCGGTGTCGGTTTTGTTTTTACGGATAACCGTTATCTGTATATTGAATTGTTTGCGGGTAAGTGATATAATTGAAAAAATATAACTGTATGGTGGGGAGAGAATGTCAAATTCAAAGGAAAAACAGATAAAAATAGCGCTTTTCGGAACAAATCAGCTTCAGTTTTCAAAGGTTTATACTCCTGAAGTTCTGAAAAAACTTGCTGAATACGGTATTCTGTCGGAAAAAATCAACCGTAAGAATCTTTCCGAAAACAAAGATTTCCTTGCTGACTGTGAAATCGCATTTTCAACCTGGGGAATGCCTCGGTTTACAAAGGATGAGATTGCGGAGTATATGCCGAAGCTGAAGGCAGTTTTTTATTCGGCGGGAACCGTTCAGTATTTTGCACGTCCGTTTCTTGAAAGCGGAATAAAGGTTTTCAGTGCCTTTGCGGCAAATGCCGTGCCCGTTGCAGAATATACCTTTGCGCAGATAACCCTTGCGGCGAAGGGCTTTTTTCAGTCGGCTAAATTTTACAGAATTCTCCCTGCACGTTCGCTTGCTTTTGCGAACTCATCGACGGGAAATTTCGGTTGTAAGGTCGGTCTTGTCGGTCTCGGCGCAATCGGGAAAATGGTTGCGGAAAGACTGAAAGAGCTCGATGTTGAGGTTTATGCGTGCGACCCGTTTGTCCCCGAAGAAACGGCGGAAGAACTCGGTGTTACGCTTGTTGATATGGAAACGCTTTTCTCCGAATGCGATATCATCAGCAATCATCTTGCAAACAAACCCGAACTTGAAAATGTTTTCAATTATAAGCTTTTCAAAAGAATGAAAAAGCACTCCACCTTCATAAACACGGGCAGAGGTGCGCAGGTTGCGGAATATTCTCTTGCACTTTCGCTTCTTCTCCATCCGTCGAGAACTTTCGTTGCTGACGTTCTCAAAAACGAAGTTTTCCCCTACATCAATCCGCTTTTCTGGTGTCCTAACGCAATTCTTACTCCTCATATCGCAGGCAGTACGGGAAAAGAACCTCAGAGAATGGCGTATTATATGATGGAAGAAATGGAAAGATTCAGGTCGGGTGAACCGACAAAATATGAAGTGACCATCGAATCACTTGAAAGAATGGCATAAGGAGATATTACATGAATTTCAAACGAACAAAATTTGCCTGCTATGCGGCGTATTTCACGATGTCGTCGGTATTCAGTCTGCCGCCGCTTCTTTTTGCACCGCTGCGTGAATTATACGGGATTTCATACACGCTTCTCGGAACTCTTGTTCTGACAAATTTTTGCACTCAGCTCACAGTTGACCTGATTTTTACGGCGTTTTCAAAATATTTCAACGTTAAGAAAGTTGTCAGAATAATGCCCCTCATAACCTCGGCAGGTCTGCTCATCTACGCTTTTTCACCGAATCTTTTCCCATCAAACATATATATAGGTCTGATTATCGGAACAATTCTTTTCTCGGTATCCGCAGGTCTTTCCGAAGTGCTTTTAAGCCCCGTTATCGCCGCAATTCCATCGGATAATCCGCAGAAGGATATGAGCTTTCTCCATTCGCTCTATGCATTCGGAGTATTCACGGTTGTTGTTGTCAGCACACTTTTTCTCCGTTTCTTCGGAATTCAGAACTGGATGTATCTCACTGTTTTCTGGGCGCTGCTCCCCGTTACTGCGGCAGTTCTTTTTATGCTTTCACCCATGCCCGACATGGATGTTTCCTCCTCTGACGAAGGAATAAAAGGAACAAAACGCAGAACGCTTGCCCTTGCAATCTGTGTCGGTTCGATTTTCTTCGGAAGCTGTGCGGAAAATGCGATGAGCAACTGGGTTTCAACCTTTATGAAAAACGCTCTGCATATTGATAAAACTGTCGGCGATATCTTCGGTGTTGCGATGTTTGCGATTCTTCTCGGAATTGCCCGAATCAGCTATGCGAAATACGGCAAGAACATCATGAAAGTTCTTCTCGGCGGAATGATCGGTGCAGCGGTATGCTACATTTTTGTCGGTCTGACATCGAATGTTATCGTTGCATTCCTTGCATGCATAATGACAGGTCTTTTCACCTCGATGCTCTGGCCCGGAACACTCATTATGATGGAAGAAAATCTCCCCGGTCTCGGAGTTGCGGCATATGCCCTCATGGCGGCAAGCGGAGATCTGGGTGCATCGGTTGCCCCTCAGCTTCTCGGAATCGTTGTTGACAAGGTTGCGGTAAGTGAATTTGCATCGGAAATGGGCATGAAGCTCAGCCTCACAACCGAACAAATCGGTCTTAAGGCAGGAATGCTTGTGATTGCTGTTTTCCCCGTTATCGGTACGGCAATCATCATTTTTGCTATGAAATATTTCAAAAAAGGAACTCGTAATTGAAAGGATTCCCATGATTGCAAAAGATGTAAGACTAATTGAATATTCAAAAGGTGTTGATATCGGAAATTGCCTGACTCATGCAGTCGGAGCAGTTTTATCCGTTGTTGCGATTGTCCTGCTTTTCACCTCCGCAGAGGGTGTAAGAGAAGTTGTTTCCGCTGTTCTCTACGGCATACCGATGCTGACGGTTTACACCGTTTCCGCTGTCTATCACGGACTCAAAAACGGTGAGGCAAAAAGAATTGCAAGGCTTCTTGACCATTCCGCAATTCCGCTTCTCATCGCAGGCACAACAACTCCCTGCGCTCTGGTTGCGCTTTATGATGTAAGCGTTTTTCACGGAATTGCCGTTCTCGGTGCAGCGTGGTTCTGCGCATTGTTCGGTCTGGTTTCAAAGCTGTTTTTCTTTGAGAAACTGAAAAAAATCACCTATGCCGTTTACATAATCTGCTGCGCTCTGATGCTTTTCAGCGTAATTCCCGTTATTGATGAAATGGAAAAGGGCGCGTTTGAACTCATTGCCGCAGGCTGTGTTACCTATGTCTTGGGCGCTGTTTTCTGTTATATCGGTGTCAGGCGTGAAATATACCACGTTGTTTTTCATCTGTTTGTACTGCTTGCAAGTGCAATACATTTTTATGTTATTTATTTTGTGATTATAAAATAAATCAGTTTTTGCGGAGCAATTATAACGGTCATAGGCGAAGCCTATCCTTAACATCCCGAAAGGGATATATCGTTTCCGAAGGAAATATCGAATTGTGTCAGCAATATATCGTACGCCATAAGGCGTATATCGCTTAAAAAGGTAAAATTATGAACGAAGAAGATAAGCTCCTGCTTGCAAAAATCCGTGACAGAGCAAGGCAATGCGATGATAATTCAATGATAACAAACAGCGTTTTCCTTGATATGAGGGAGCGCTCCGTCGTTGCGTCCTCACGCATTGAAAGCGGTGCAAAAATGCTCTTTTACGGCGGATTTGAGGATGCCGAAAGAACGGTTACCGTCTTTCTGCCCGATTACGTTGAAGCAACGGATTTGCAGGAATTATTTGATTATTTTGAGGATTGCCCCGACTGCGACCCGATTTCGATAATAGAAATCGAAAAGGATAAATTTTCGCCCCGACTCTCCCACCGCGACTATCTCGGCGCGCTCATGGGTCTTGGCATAAAAAGAGAAATGACGGGAGATATCATCGTCAGCGAAAACGGCTGTAAAATGGCTGTGCTCGAAAAAATCGCACCGTTTATTCTTGAAAATCTCGATAAGGCGGGCAGAGGCACTCTCAAAGCAAGGGTTATTCCCTCATCTCAGGCAAGAAAGGGCGAAAAATCCGTCGGCACGCCCGACAGCTTCACGGTTTCTTCAATGCGCCTTGACTCCGTAGTCAAAAACGCTTTCCGGGTTTCAAGGAGCGATGCCTGCGCGGCGATTGAATCGGGGCTTGTTTTCGTCAACGACCTCGAATGCGTAAAACCCGACAAAAAAATTACCGACGGTGACAAGATTGTTTTCAGAAAAAAGGGCAGAATTATCGTCAGAGACTGCTCTTCCGTTTCGAAAAAGGGCAGAGTTATTGTCGAAATTATAAGGTTCGTTTAGGGGATGTATCTCGGATACGTCCCCATTTTTATGATTTCATACAAAAACCCAATCCAAAATTTGTGTATATTCACAATCGCAAAATAATTATTTCGTTATTCGTAAAAATTACTAAAAAAAACATTGAAATGGAAAAACTTTTGTGATATAATCCTATTTAATACGGTGTTATTATTAAAAGAGAAAATTTAATTTTCGGTCCGCTGCGGAAATTTGCGGACTTATATAACCGTTATATTCAATACCCAAGGAGGAATTTCTTTGAAAGCTTACAGCGCAAAAGACATCAGAAACATCGTTCTTGCCGGTCATGGCGGACGAGGCAAAACAACTCTCGCAGAGGCAATGCTTTACATTTCCAATGCAACAGACAGACTCGGCAGAGTTCCCGACGGCAACACCGTTATGGACTTTGATGCAGAAGAAAAAAGACGTAAGTGTTCAATTGCTTCGGCAGTTGCTTCATTTGAATGGAAAAATACAAAAATTAATATTATAGACACCCCGGGTCTTTTCGACTTCGCAGGCGGAATGAGCGAAGGTATGCGTGCAGCAGGTGCTGTTCTCATCGTTCTCGCTTCAGGTTCCACCCTTGACGTAGGCGCAGAAAAGGCTTACAAGGCTGCAACCGAAAGAGGCATCAACAAGATGTTCGCTATCACAAAGTGCGACGCTGAAAATGCTCATTTCTATAAGACATTCGATTCTCTTCAGGAAGAATACGGCAGCAAGATCTGCCCCGTTGTTGTTCCTTATGTTGAGGGCGACAAGGTTGTATCATATGTTGACTTCTCAAGAAACGAAGCTTTCTCATATAAAGACGGCAAGCGTTCAGACGCTCCCATGCCCGAAAACGATGAAAGAACAAACAGAATGAGAGAAGCTTTCATAGAAGCAGTTGCTTCTGCAGATGAAGAACTCATGATGAAATTCTTCGACGGCGAACCCCTCACCGACGACGAAATCGACAGAGGTCTCAAGGAAGGTATCCTTGCAGGCGACATCTGCCCTGTTTATGCATGCTCAGGTTATCAGCTTGAAGCTGTTGACCTTATCAATAACAGCATCGTTCAGTCAGCTCCCGACGCAGCTTCGGTTGCATCGGAAGGCGACATTACCTGCGACGAAAACGGACCTCTTGCAGCTATCTGCTTCAAGACAGTTGCCGACCCCTTCGTTGGTAAGATGTCATATTTCAAGGTTATTTCGGGTAAAATCACTCCCGATACACCCGCTTATAATGAACGCACAGGCGAAACCGAAAGAATGGGTAAAATCGTATTCCCCAAGGGCGGCAAGCAGGAAGAAGCTTCTGCAATCCTTGCAGGTGATATCGGTATCGTAACAAAGCTTTCCGGCTTCAAGACAGGTGACACAATGTGCGCTCCCAAGTCGGATATCAAGCTTAAGGGCGTTTCCTTCCCCGCACCCTGCCTTCCCATGGCTGTCAAGGCTAAGAAGAAGGGCGAAGAAGATAAGGTTGCAGCAGGTCTCAACAGACTTGCAGAAGAAGACCTTACCATCAGCTACTACACAAACACAGAAACCAAAGAACAGATTGTTTCCGGTCTCGGCGAACAGCATCTTGACGCAGTTGTTACAAAGCTCAAGACAAAGTTTGGCGTTGAAGTTGACCTCGAAGTTCCCAAGGTTGCTTACAGAGAAACCATCAGCAAGAAAGTTGCTGTTCAGGGCAGACATAAGAAGCAGTCAGGCGGCAGCGGTCAGTTCGGTGACGTCTGGGTTGAATTTGAACATATCGATTCCGAAGATTTCGAATTTGCAGAGAGAGTTGTCGGCGGCTCCGTTCCCAAGAACTTCTTCCCCGCAGTTGAAAAGGGTCTTCGCGAAGCTATCCTCAAGGGACCCCTTGCAGGCTATCCCGTTGTTGGTCTGAGAGCAACTCTTTACGACGGTTCATCACATCCCGTTGACTCCAACGAAATGGCATTCAAGATGGCTGCAAAGATTGCTTATAAGAACGGTATGCCTCAGGCTAATCCCAAGCTCCTTGAACCCTACGGCTCACTCAAGGCTTATATGCCCGGCGACAACCTTGGCGATATCATGGGCGATATCACCAAGAGAAGAGGCCGCGTTCTCGGTATGGGACCCTGCGAAGATGATCCCAAGATGCAGGAACTCGTAGCAGAAGTTCCCATGGCTGAAATGGGCGATTTCGCAACAGTTCTCCGTTCCGTAACAATCGGCAGAGGCTATTTCTCATTCGAATTTGACCACTATGAAGCAGCTCCTGAAAACGTTGCTCAGAAGGTTATTGAAGAAGCTAAGGCTAATGCAGACGACGAATAATTAAATAAATAACAAATGGCTTGAACAGGATTTTCCGTTCAAGCCATTTTAAATTTTGCTATAAAAAAGAAAACCGCTGAGGTTATGCCTCTGCGGTTTTTCATTCTTTTGTCCCCGATATTTTGAAAGGAAAAGTATGTGATTATAAATGTAATTAATCTTATGCAACAACGGGTGTTTCGTCTGTTACGAGAAGAACTCCTGTTGTGATTGTGAGAATTGTTACGATTACTGCGAAAACTGCCATTTTTTTGTCCTCCTTTTTATTTGCCGTTACACGGCTGTTTGTTATGGTCTTATTATAGCAGTTCATTCCTTAAGAAAAAAGCGGTTAAATCCTTAAGAAATTATTAAGAAAAACGGAAGAAAATGTATAAATATTCAATTAGTGAGAAATTAAGGATAGGCTCCGCCAATGACCAATATAATCGGGTGTGGGCAACGCCCGCCCGAAATTGCGGATTGTGCATTACGAATTGTGAATTAAAATTTAACTTTATTGTCATACTTTTGTAATTGTCTTATTAAAAATGATGTGATATACTTTTTACAGGAAATATATGGGGGGTACAGAATGAAAGATATAAAATTCAGAAAGAAAAAAAGATTTTCCAAAAATCTTGCAGTAACAGTCTGCGTTGTTCTTTGCGCAGTTTTTGTGACGGGGATTTTCCTTGTTGCAAAAAGCCTTATAAATAAGGACAGCGATACAACAAAAACCGAGGGTTACATATTTGAAACTGACGGGTTTGAAGGCATTTCTTCCGTCACAGCCCTCAATGAAACCATGGCTGTTTTTACCGATGCTTCAACCGGAAAAGTCGGAATTATGACTCTTGGCGGTGAAATAACCGAGAATGCGGAGCATAATAAAATCACCGTTTGCAGTGATTCATGGAGAAACTATCGCTACATAGTTGAAAGTCCACGCTCGGAATATCTGCTTCTTGCCGATGCTCAAACAAAAACAGTGACTACCCGTCAGTATCACGGTCTGCTGAAACCCGAAATGATTCCCTGCTGGAGCGAAGTCGGAAAACATCTTGCCTGGACAGATGAAAAAGGCTATGCCGGCGAAGTGAAAACAAAGGATGTTTCGCTTTTGCCGGGTCTTTATCCCGTTGCGACCTCACTCGGTGAAGATGCGAAATTCGGATATATCGGAAGAACTCTCCGTCTTGAGATTGCGGCGGTTTATGAAAATGCGCGTGATTTTTCCGAAGATATGGCAGCGGTAAAACAGGGCGGAAAGTGGGGCTATATCAACAGTCTCGGCGTTACCGTCATTCCGTTCGGCTTTGATTCATGCTCATTGGCTGATGCAATGGGCGAGGACATAGCTTTTTCGTTCAGAAACAACCTTGCGCCCGTTTGCAAGGAGGGAAAATACGGAATTATCAATTCATCGGGTGAAACCGTCGTTGATTTTACCTTCGATATCATTCTTCAGGGAGAAGAGGGAAAATACATAGCGTTCAGCGGAGGAAAATGGGGAATAATCTCTGTTGACAAGGAGCTTTTTGTTCCCGAAACAACAGCAGCAACAACCGTCAGCAACGAGCCTGCTCTTGCACAGGGTGATTATATGGTTCAGACATCGGGAAGCGTTCTCAACATGAGAGCCGAAGCCGATTCGACAGCCGAGGTTATTGCAAAAATCCCCAACGGAACAGTTCTTACCGTAACCAAAACCGTTCCCGGCTGGTCGTATGCAAAATACAACTCGTTCTCGGGTTGGGTAAGCTCAAAATTCCTTGTAAAAGCTCCTCAAACAACGCAAACCACGGATACTGAATAAAAAATTAAAGAAAAAGTGAAAATTTTGAAAAAACTGTTGACCTTTTGTTTTTTATAGGTTAAACTATTGAGGTATGATGCAATAATCATATATCTGCATTTGTGAGCAACAATGTCAGAGCCATCCGATAAAAGACGTAGAACGGTTTTTCTGTTCTGCGTCTTTTATCTTTCAGAGGAAGTATTATGAAAATATTTTTGATTTGTGCCTGCACCGTTGCAATAGCAGGCTCGGCATATCTCTGGTGGGGCAACAACGCTCTCACCGTCAGCCGATATGAAATTTCAAACCCGAAAATCCCGTCGGAATTTGGTGGTTTCAGAATTGTTCAACTTTCCGATGTGCATAACAAGGATTTCGGCGGAAAACTGTCGGAAAAGGTGAAAAGCCTTGCGCCCGATATTATTGTCATAACCGGCGATTTGATTGACAGCAGAAAAACCGATGTTTCCGTTGCGGAAAAACTGATAAAAGAACTCAAGCCGATTGCACCTGTTTATTACATAACGGGCAACCATGAATCGAGGATTGGGGAATACTTCGGTTTACGGAAAGTTCTTGAAGAAAACGGCGTTGAAATTCTTGACGGAAAAACTGTCGCTATTGAAAAAAACAACGCAGAAATAACTCTTACGGGAATTGATGATGCAACATTTTTCGGTTCGGGTGAGTTAAGCGAGAAAGTAACGGTATTTGCTCGGGAACTCAAAGGTCTTGCTAAAGAAAAGGGAGAGAATTTCGGAATTCTTCTCTCCCACCGACCCGAGCTCATTGATATCTATGCCGATTGCGGTTTTGACCTTGCTTTCACGGGACATGCCCACGGCGGACAGATAAGACTTCCGTTTGTCGGCGGAATCCTTACTCCGAATCAGGGTTTTTTCCCCGAATACGATGCGGGCAAATATGAAAAAAACGGAACAGCCATGCTTGTTTCAAGGGGTCTTGGCAACAGCCTTTTCCCGTTCAGGGTAGGCAACCGACCCGATATTGTATTATGTGAATTAGTTGGAGAATAAAATGAAAATACTGAAAAAAATAATAAGCGCCGTCATTTGCATCGGTGTTTTATGCATGACGGCGGTTATGGGAATTAATTTTTATGTTGTAAAATCTTCGGAGAAATATATTCTCGGCATGAATAATGCGGGCGAGGATTACGACTGCGTTCTCGTTCTCGGCTGCGGTGTCTGGGGTGACAGACCGAGCCATATGCTTGAGGACAGGCTTCTTGTGGGCATTGAGCTTTGCAAAAACGGTGCGAGCGAAAAGCTTCTCGTCAGCGGTGACCACGGAAGAGATGAATATGACGAAGTGAATGTCATGAAAACCTTTGCAATCGACAGAGGTCTTGATTCCGAAGATGTTTTCATGGACCACGCAGGGTTTTCGACCTATGAAAGCATGTACCGTGCAAGGGATATCTTCAAAGCCAAAAAGGTGCTGATTGTTACACAGGAATATCACCTTTACCGGGCAATTTTTGTCGCACGCAGACTCGGTCTTGATGCTTACGGGGTGACGAGCGACCTTAGGGAATACGGCGGTCAGATTTTCAGGGATATCCGTGAAGTTCTTGCAAGAAACAAGGATTTGGTTTACACGATTATTCAGCCCGAACCGACATATCTCGGCGAAGCAATCCCCGTTCAGGGCAACGGAAATGAGACGAACGATAAATGATAACAGAAACGGCACCGTAACTGTTCACTAAAAAAGAGGCTGTAAAAACAGCCTCTTTTCTTATTCCATAAATTCAGTTTCTTCAATCATGTCGCAGACCTTGAAATCGGTCAGCGCAAAGACTCTTTCACCGAGAGATTCGTAATATTCATCGTTGTCCCTGTCGCAGAGCATGGCGAAGTTCTTTCCGATGCTTTCTTCAACGTTTCTGTTCTTTCTTACCGAAAGGAAATAGAAGGTGAAGGATGAGCCGTCAGAAATGTTTGCAAAAAATCCGGGTGCGGATTCGCTTAATTCGGCATACATCGCATTGACTACCTGTGAGGTGAGCATGGGATGCTGCATATATTTATGAAGAGCAATCTGCACCGAAAAAACTATGAGTGCGCGGAGCTGACGCACTTCGTTTGTTGTCAGCTTTGCGGCATCCTTCGGACAGAGCATTTCCGGCTTGAGGGATGCAAGTTTCTTGCCGAGAGCAGCCGCCTTGTCCATGTTGCCGTTGCTCCTGAAGGTATCCATCAGCAGAGCAAGCTCCGCAAGGTCTGCGCCTGCACCGTCTGTCTTTTTCGGGTGAAAGATTTTAATGTCTTCGTCGTTTGCTTTCATGGTTATTTATTCTCCGTTGCTGCTTTTTTCTTTTTCATTTTGGTCTTATAGTTCATGAGAGCCTTGACCTGTGCATCGGGAGTTGAATATTCGCCGATGCTGATGGGTCTCTTTGAATACATGCCTCTGAATTCCGTTCCGCCGACGGTGAGAAGTCCGTTTGACTTTGCAAGGGCGGCGAGCTTCTTTTCGAGTTCTTCGCCGATTTCGGGATTCCATACTTCAACGCCGTCAATTTCTGCGGGAATGAGCTTTTCGAAAAGTTCAAGGCTGTCGGGATGGGCAAGAACGGCAATTCCGCCTGCCTCATGGATTGCATCGATAACCTCTTTCGGGTCAGGATAGCTTGCTTTGACAATCACATTATCGGGGCTTTCGGGTGAGAAGAGCTCATAATAAAGGTCGCCGTATATTTTATCTGTCAGACCGCATTCGAGGAGGGCGTGCATGATATGTTGTTCAAAAACAGCGGTTGCACCTGTTGCGCATTTAAGAACGAGCTCGGGTGTTATGGGATATTTTTTGGCAATTTTAAGAGTCATCAGCTGACTTGCCTTTTTTCTTGTAAGGGTGTTTCTGTGGCAAAGACCTTCCAGTCTGTCGGGACTGTCGCTGAGATAGCAGAGAATCTCAACATTCTTGCCCGTTTCAGAATCCGTTGCAGAAATCTCCACGCCGGGGATAACGGTAACGCCTCTGCGTTCACCGATAATCTTACCCCTGACCGTACCTGCCTGACAGTCGCGGTCAGTTATGGCGATGGTTGTAATTCCGCGCTTCTGAGCAAGAACAATGAGGTCGTCAATACCCATTGAACTGTCGGAAAGCTTTGTGTGGCAATGCAAATCCGCTGACATAATTTTTACCTCTCTCAAAAATGCATAATTTGCTCAATATATACCATAATTATATACTATTTATGAACATTGTGCAAGCGTTTTTTGAATATTTAAGGCAAAATAAAACGGTTTTTCCTTGATTTTCTTCGGTTTTTCACTATAATATATTATGAAAATAATATAAATTCAAAATATAATTTTTATTCAGAAAAATGAATAGAATAAAGGGAGGTCGGATTTTATGAAAAAAATTGCAATCGGTCTCAGCGGAGGAGTTGACAGTGCTTCGGCGGCATATCTTCTTCTTGAAAAAGGATATGACGTTACGGGAATTATTCTGCGCCTTAAGCCCGAGTCACTTGCAGACGGTGATATTTCCGATGCACAAAAAATCGCTGACCGCCTCGGAATTGAGCTTCGCGTTGTTGACCGCCGTGATTTCTTCAAAGAGAACGTCATCGACCCCTTTGTTTCCGAATATATAAATGCAAGAACGCCCAATCCCTGCGTTGAATGCAACAGCGTCATAAAATTCGGTGCAATGCTTGATTATGCCCTTCAAATCGGATGCGACGGAATTGCAACGGGGCATTATGCAAGAATCGAAGAAAACGGCGGAAGATTTCTGCTGAAAAAATCTGAAAGCCCCAAAGACCAGAGCTATTTTTTATATAAGCTCAGTCAGCATCAGCTTTCGCATACGGTTTTCCCCCTTGAGGGTCTTGAAAAAACCGAAATAAGAGAAATTGCCGAAAAAGCAGGTCTGCCCGTTGCTGAAAAGGGTGACAGCCAGGAAATCTGTTTTGTTCCGGATGACGACTATATTTCTTATCTTGCTTCGCTCGGAATTACATCTCCGAAGGGAAATTTTGTTGATATAAACGGTAATATACTCGGAACTCATAACGGAATCATCAACTACACAATCGGTCAGCGCAAGGGTCTGGGTGCTTTTGGGAAACCGATGTTTGTGACGGGTATTTCAGCCGAAAACAATACGGTCACCATCGGTGAAAACGGCAGTCAGTACAGCTCGGGTCTTATTGCCGACCGACTGAATTTTATTCCTTTTGATAAACTTGACGTGCCGATGAGGGCAGATGTAAAAATTCGTTTCCGTGCAAAACCTGCCCCTGCAACAGTCACACCGAATAATGACGGCACGGTGAGCGTTGTTTTTGATGAACCCCAACGCTCGGTGACTCCCGGTCAGAGCGCCGTTTTCTATGACGGTGATACTGTTATCGGCGGAGGAAGAATTATTTCCGCTTTCACTCAAAAACAGTTTCAATAACTTTATCGCTTCCTTCGGGCGAATAATTCCATGTGTCGATATGTCCTTCCTTTATAAAATATTCGGGAGGCTGAACGGGGTAATCCGCATCAAAGGAATCAACGATAATCAGCTTGATTTTCATTTTTGACGGAATAATGCTCTTGATATAAACACCTGCATGACAGCCTGCCGTTATTCCCTCGGAAAACTCGGCAAGACCTGCGAGATTGGGTGTAAGCTCAACAAAAATTCCGTATTTTTCAACGGAACGAACTATTCCCGGAACAGTTTCGCCGACATTGAAAAGTGAGGCGTTTTCTTCCCATGTTCCGAGCAGTTCTCTGTGGCTGAGGGTAATTCTGCCGTTTTCGTCGATGCTTTTAACAACGGCAAAAATATTCTGTCCCGGAGTGAATCTTGCGCTCGGATGAGGTATCCTTGAAACGGAAATGCTGTCAATCGGCATGAGTGCGCTCAGACCCGCACCGATATCGCAGAAAACCCCGAATCCCTCAATATGTGAAACCGTCGCTGGAATAACATCCCCCGGTCTGAGGGATTTGATATAGCTGTTCATGCACTCGCGCTGAACCTTTCTTCTCGAAAGAATCGCAACGGTTTCGCCGTCGGAATCGGTACGGAATCCCGTCACCGAAAACATAACGGGTTTGTTAACCCTTGAAATCAGGGCGATATCCCTGACTGTTCCTTCTTCGATACCCACAGCGCCCTCATTACGGGGAATAATCCCCCTCATGCAACCGAGGTCAACATGGAGATTATGCTCGCTGTCGCATCGGGTAACTCTCCCTTCAAGAAGTGCATCGGAATAGAATGCGTCACGCAGTGCAAATGCGCCTGAAAGATATCTTTTGTTTTCTTCTGTTGATATTGTCTGACCCTCGG
>CALAQQ010000012.1 GCA_937888485.1 uncultured Clostridia bacterium | reverse complement strand
CGACGCAGCTGAGATGTGCATCATCGAGCTTGTCTGATTATAGAACAGCATAATTAATAATCCCCCCGCTCCGACAGGAGTGAGGGGATTTTTTTGTGTGTTTTGTTCGTTTTTAATGTGCTATATTGCTTCGCAGTGATATTTGACTTTTTCATGCGGTGTTTGCTTCGCAAGTTTTGGGTGTACAAAAAACTTAAAACCTATATATTTTTGCCTTAACCACAACATCTTGACAAATTATGTAAAATATTCCCATAAAATGCCGTTTTTGTATTGACAAACTTGCCATAAATTGGTATAATCATGTCAAATAAAGATATAAAACGGAGGTTTAAATAATGTTTACAGGTTTTATAAGAGAAATTGACAGCGTTGGCAGAATTGTTATTCCGATGCAGCTCAGAAAGGAGCTTGGTCTGACCGCAACGGGCAGCAAGGTTGAGATGTTTTCCGACGGAAAGCAGATTATCTGCAGAAAGGCTGTTGCAGACTGCCTTTTCTGTAAGTCAGAGGATGACCTTGTTGAGTATGAGGGTAAGTATATCTGCAAGTCATGCATGGAAAAACTCAAGGCAATTACCGAATAATTTAAAGCATATTTTCCTCGAAAGGCTCTGCCTTTCGGGGATTTTTTTGCGTTTATATGAATATATATTTGTATAATAAAAAAGAGGAGTGCAGATATGGAGGGTCATTTTTTAACGGCGGAGGCTGTGATTAAAAAAATCGGGTCGGATAAAAATAAGGGCTTGAGTGAAAGTGAGGCAAGGAAACGTCTTGATGAAAACGGAGAAAATAAGCTTTCCGAAAAGAAAAAGGCTTCACTCATCAGCAGATTTGTTGCGCAGTTTTCGGATTTTTGCGTTATTATTCTTTTTGTTGCCTGCATTATTTCGTTTGCAACAGGAATTATCGAAGGAAAAGGGGATTTTATAGAACCCGTTGTAATTCTTGCAATAGTTATTCTCAATGCCGTTATCGGTGTTTATCAGGAAAGCAGAGCAGAAAAAGCGATAGATGCACTCAAGAAAATGTCGGCACCGACGGCAACGGTAATACGTTCCGGCAAAAATCAGAAGATTCCTTCGGCAGAGCTTGTGCAGGGAGATATCATCATGCTTGAGGGCGGTGATATGGTGCCTGCCGATGCAAGGCTGATTTCGTCAAACGCATTGAAAATTCAGGAGAGTGCGTTGACGGGAGAATCAGAGGCATGCGAAAAGATTTCGGATGCAATATGCGAAAAAAACTGTCCGCTCGCTGAAATGAAAAACTCCGTTTTTGCATCAACAAATGTAATTTCGGGAAATGCGGTTGCGGTTGTAACGCAGACGGGAATGAATACACAGGTCGGGAAAATAGCACACATGCTTCAAAGCGAAGATGCACCGCAGACTCCGCTGCAGAAACGTCTCGAAAAAACCGGTAAGGCTCTTGGTCTGGGAGCAATAGGAATCTGTGCGGTGGTATTTATTCTCGGAATAATCCAAAAAAGCGGAATTCTGCCGTCGTTCATGCTTTCTGTCAGTCTTGCCGTTGCGGCAATCCCAGAGGGTCTGCCTGCAATAGTGACCATTGTTCTTTCGATGGGCGTACAAAGAATGGCAAAGAGCAATGCGATTATCAGACATCTGCCCGCCGTGGAAACTCTCGGTGCGGCAACAGTAATCTGTTCCGATAAAACCGGCACACTTACGCAGAACAAAATGAGTGTTGTGAGAGTAGAAAATGCTTTGGGCGAGACAGATTTGAAAAGTCAACAGGCTGAAAAAATTCTTTTTATCGGAGCAATCTGTAACAATTCCAAGGCGGAAAAAAAGGGGAAAAAGATAGTTTTCAGCGGCGACCCGACTGAAACGGCAATAATGTCAGCGGCATCGGAATCGGGTACGGATGTTATTTCTCTTTCAAAAAAATATAGGAGGCTACATGAAAATCCGTTTTCGGGCGAGAGAAAAATGATGTCAACGGTGAATGTTGTTGACGGAGAAGAATTTCTCTATGTCAAAGGTGCGCCCGATATAGTTTTAAACAGGTGCATATCCGTTGAGATAAACGGAAGAATTTCACCGATGACAACGGCAAAAAAAAGAAAAATTGCCGAGCAAAATAATCTTATGGCAGAGAATGCACTTCGTGTTATAGCTGTTGCTTACAGAAAATGCGGCGGTGACAAGTCTGAAGAAAACCTTGTTTTTGCGGGTCTTATAGGTATGACTGACCCGCCAAGACCGGAGGCGGCAAAGGCTGTAGAAAAATGCAAAAGAGCCGGTATAAAACCTGTCATGATTACGGGCGACCATTCTGTTACAGCGTGTGCTGTTGCAAAAAAACTCGGAATTTATAACGGAGAAAATGCGGTTACAGGTGCGGAAATTGAAAAGATGAGCGACGCTGAGCTTGCAAAGGTAACAGAAAAATGCAGAGTGTTTGCAAGAGTAACGCCTGAGCATAAGGTGAGGATTGTCAAAGCATTCCGTTCAAGAGGCGAAATTGCGGCGATGACAGGTGACGGTGTAAATGATGCGCCTGCACTGAAAGCGGCGGATATCGGATGCGCCATGGGTAAAAACGGAACGGAGGTTGCAAAGAATGCAGCAGACATGATTCTGACAGACGATAATTTTGCGACGATAGTGAAAGCCGTTGAACAGGGCAGAGGGATATATGACAACATAAAAAAAGCCGTGCATTTCCTGCTCGGCACGAACATAGGTGAAATTGTTGCTGTCTTTGCGGCATCGCTTCTTGGATTTTCACAGCCGCTTATTCCGATTCAGCTTTTATGGATAAATCTTGTGACAGACTCTTTGCCGGCAATGGCACTCGGTACGGAAAAAACCGAAAAAGATATCATGGATAGGAAACCGATTTCACCAGAAAAAGGGTTTTTCTCTGATGGATTGTGGCTTGATATCATGCTCGAAGGACTCCTTATCGGTGTTCTTACACTGCTTGCATTTTCAATCGGAAGTCTGATTTACACAGGTATCGAACTCGGAAGAACAATGGCTTTTGCAACGCTGAGCTTTTGCGAAATTGCCCATGCTGTGAACATGAGGTCGGCACAGCCGCTTTATAAGGCAGGAATATTTACAAACAAAATGATGAATATTGCTGTTTTAGTCTGCACAGGTGTTCAGACGGCGGTCATGTTTATACCGAAACTTACAGAAATTTTTGGAACAGTACCCATGACCGGAGCACAATGGGGAATAGTAGCCCTGTTGTCGTTGACCACTTTGATAATAGGTGAAATCGGAAAGATGATGTAACAAAATCGCAGTTTTTGCAACGTCAAAAAAGATTTGTCTGTTGAAAAGCAGACAACATCGTGGTATAATAAACAAAATGCTTTTCATGAGTATAAAACGGGACAAAAAATAACAGGGAGGACAAAATGGCAAGTGACACAAAAAAGCTGATATATTATGCCTTTATCGATTTGTTGCATGCTAAACCTTTTGACAAAATCACGGTTCGTGATATCGTTGAAGCATGCGAAATCAACAGAAACACCTTCTATTATTATTACAGCGATATTTATGATTTGCTTGAGGAAGTTTTCACAAAGAAAATCAACGAAATGCTTGAAACTCATAAAAACGGAAGCTCATGGGTAACGGCTTTTATAAAGGTGGCATACGAGGCGTACGAAAACAAGAAAATGATTTATAACATATGCTCCTCACGAAGCTATGACTATCTCGAAAACTACATGTACAGAGCTTGTAATGAAATAATCGTTGATGTTGTTCGGAATCTTGCTGACGGCATGGGGATTCCCGATGAGGATATCGAGTTCATCGCTTCATTCTATGAGTACGGTTTTGTAGGCGTGATTTCCGAGTGGTTCAAAACAGGAATGAGAGAAGAACCTGTCCAGCTTGCATCAGAGCTTTGGCTTGTTGTTGACAACATGAAAGTTGCGCTTGAAAAGAGCAAAAAAAGACTACAGAGCAGGATTGAAAATGAAGATATTATTTGAGGATAAACAAATCATCGTCTGTCTTAAGCCTGCAGGGGTTCTGAGTCAGAACGGTGAGGGCAAGGATATGATATCCCTGCTGAATGAACATTTTCTCCAAATCGGTGAAAAAACCGAAGCGTTTCCTGTTCACCGTCTGGACAGAGAAACATCGGGCGTTATGGTTTATGCCAAAAACTCAAAATCTGCGGCGGCATTATCAAAGCAGATTGAGCAAAATACGGTGAAAAAGCATTATTATGCCATCGTTAAGGGTTGCCCCGAAGAAAAAAGCGGTGTACTTAAGGATTTACTTTTCAGAGATAAGCAGAAAAACAAGTCTTACACCGTTAAAAGAATGAGAAAGGGTGTCCGTGAGGCTTCGCTCGAATATGTTGTTATCGGTGAAAACAGCGGGTTTTCAATGCTTGATATTCTTTTGCATACGGGCAGAACGCATCAGATAAGGGTTCAGTTTTCAAGCAGAAAAATGCCTCTTTACGGTGACGGAAGATACGGCGGAGGCGGCGGGAATCTCGCACTTTTTGCACATACACTTGAATTCTGCCATCCCGTCAGCGGTGAAAAATTAACTTTTTCGTATAAACCCGACATGACGGCAGAACCCTGGAATATGTTTGAAAAGGTTTAGTTTATTGCATTAATATAAACAAAAAGGAGCTGACTCATAATGAGAACAGCTCCTTGTTTTTTCAATTGATTATTCCGTCATTTTTGCAACTTCGCTAATCGGCATAACGATATATTTGAGTGCGCTTTCGTTGTTGATGAGGTTATAGATAATATCCGAAATCTCGTCAACGGATTCAACCATTCCGTTATCAAACCAAAGTCTGAAGACTGCAAGAATTGCGCCGACGTAATAATGAACAGCGTATCTGCCGGCGGTTGCCGAGGCGGCAATGGGGAAATAGCTGTAAACTCTTTCTTCGAGCATTTTATTGAGAAGATGTCCGAGACCTGCATCATAAATCGCCTGGATTACATTGGCATTTTCCTGGAAGAATCCCGAAACATAGCCGATTGCACCTCTGAAGGTTTCCGCTTTTTCGCCGCCGATTTCGGAGAGAAGGATTTGTTCCATGTCCTCAAGGTGATTTATGAGAATCTCATCCTTGCTCTTATAATTGCGGTAATACGCCATTCTTGAAACGCCCGCAAGATTCGTTATATCGGTTATGGAAATGCTGTCATAACTCTTGGTTTGCATAAGACGAAGAAGCGCTGTTACGATGCATTCTTTCGTTAAGGTGTTGATATCGTTTTTTCTTTGCATTACACTTTCCTCGATTTTGTAACATTTGGTAAATGTTTTTCTAAATAATAAAATTTTATTAATGATTTATTCATAAACTAATGCTAAACTTAATAACTGTTACAAGTGTAACAGTTGGTAAACTATTTGTCAAGGGGATTTTTATGCTGAAATTAAAAAATATTGTTAAGGAGTATGTTGCGGGTGACACCAAGGTTGTTGCTCTTAAAGGCGTCAACATCGAATTCCGCAAGAGTGAATTTGTTTCGATTCTCGGTCATTCGGGTTGTGGTAAAACAACTCTCCTGAATATCATCGGAGGTCTTGACCAGTATACAACGGGCGACCTTATCATCGAAGGCAAATCCACCAAGGATTTCAAGAACGGAGATTGGGACAGCTACCGTAACCATTCAATCGGTTTTGTTTTCCAGAACTATAATCTTATTCCTCATCAGAGCGTGCTTTCAAACGTTGAGCTTGCGCTGACTCTTTCGGGTGTTTCAAAGAGTGAACGCAGAGAAAAAGCAAAGGCGGCTCTTGAAAAGGTCGGTCTTGGTGACCAGCTTTCAAAGAAGCCCAACCAGATGTCGGGCGGTCAGATGCAGAGAGTTGCGATTGCAAGAGCTCTTGTAAATGACCCTGAAATTCTTCTTGCCGACGAACCCACAGGCGCTCTCGACACAGAAACAAGCGTTCAGATTATGGACCTCCTCAAGGAAATTTCCAAAGAGAAGCTTGTTATCATGGTAACCCATAACCCTGAGCTTGCAGAGGAATATTCAACAAGAATAATCAGACTCGTTGACGGCAATATCGTTAATGACACAAATCCCTATAACACAGAGGATATTGAACGCAAGGAAAAGACAAGGGCAGAGAAAAGAACAGAGAAAAAAGCGGCAAAGCAGATGCCCAAAAAGCCCTCCATGTCGTTCTTTACGGCGCTTTCTCTTTCGCTCAACAACCTTATGACGAAGAAGATGAGAACATTCCTCACTTCTTTTGCAGGCAGTATCGGTATCATCGGTATTGCGCTTATCCTTGCACTTTCAAACGGCTTCCAGGCATATATTGATTCAATTCAGCAGGAAACTCTCACTTCATACCCCGTAATGATAGAAAAAACCGCCATGGATATGAATGCGATGCTCGGCGGAATGACAGGCACGGTTTCGGGCGAGGTTGACCACGGCTTCGACAAGGTTTATTCAAACAGCATGTCATCAAGCATGATGGAATCCTTTACATCCGAAATTCATCAGAATAATCTCGGTGAATTCAAAAAGTATCTCGAAAGCGAAGGCTGTACGATTGATGATTTTGCAAGCAGTATCAAATACAGCTACGGCGGAAAAATCAATATCTTTGCTCCCGATACCGCTAACGGCATAAATCAGGTATATCCCAGCCCCGTTATCGCTATGATGGAAACAATGATGGGCAGCATCAACATGGGCGGTATGCAGATGGATAACTCTGCGATGGCTTCAATGCAGGCGATGATGGATTCATGGCAGGAGCTTATCGATAACAGAGAGATGCTTGAAGACCAGTATGAAATCGTTAAGGGCGGCTGGCCGCAGGCATATAACGAGGTTGTTCTTATTATTGATAAAAACAACGAAATCAGCGATATCGCAATTCAGGGTCTCGGACTTTCAACAAGTCAGGACATGATGCAGGCGTTTATGGCAATGCAGAGCGGTGAGGAATATACTCCCAAAAAGCATGAAATCGAATATGACGATATTCTCAATATGACATTCAAGCTTGTGCTTGAACCCGATTATTATTCCTATAACGAAGAAACAAAGACATGGGATGATATGCACGGCGATGACCTCTATGTTCAGAAGCTTATAGAGAACGGTGAGGAAATCAAAATCGTAGGTATCGTAAGACCTGCGGATGATTCAATCATGGTGCAGACCATGGGTGCCGTCGGTTACACTTCGGACCTTACAAAGTATGTTATCAACGCAACAAACGAATGTGAAATAGTTAAACAGCAGAAGGCAAATCCCGAAATCGATGTGTTTACGGGCATTCCTTTTGCAAACGCAGAGATAAATAAACTCAAGGCAGAAGCAAGTGCAGAAACACCGGCACAGACTCCTGCTCCTGCAGTTTCGGGCGTTTCACTTGACCCGCAGATTGATTCTTCAATCGAAGCGGTTGCAGACACAGCACCTTCCGCAAGTTCAATGAAATTAACAGGCAATGCACCCAAGGCAACACCGATAGCAGTTGCGGGCATGCCCGATTTCAGTCAGTTCCCCGCAGTTACAGAAGAAGAAATTTATGCGGAAATCGATAAGAATTACAGCGGTGAAGAAGCTGAAAAAATGAAGCGTACGGTTGAGCTTATGCTCAAGACAATGCTCTCTCTTTCCGAAAGAAGCGAGCTTATCGGTTATCTTGACGAAATGCTTGAAGGTCAGGAAATTGAAGGCATGGGTCAGATAGACGGAATGCAGGCTCTTTCCTTCCTCCAGATGATGGATAAGCAGACAAAACTCAAGATGCTCAATGCCATCATGAGCGGAGAGTTCGGAGAGGTTGCTCCTCCTCCTGCAAACGGTGAGGAGAATGCAGAAGATGACAAACCCTCTGAAGACAAACCCTCTGAGGATAAAAAACCCGAAGAAGTAATTCCCGAACCCGAACCTGAACCCGAGCCCGAGCCTGAACCTCAGCCTCTTACAACAAGCTATGAAGAGGCACTCAATCTTCTCGGTGTTGCAGACCTTGAAAATCCCAAGTCAATCTATATCTATCCCAACGATTTCGAATCCAAGGATTTGATTTCCGATGAGATTGAAAGATATAATGCCGCCGTCACCGAGG
>CALAQQ010000011.1 GCA_937888485.1 uncultured Clostridia bacterium | reverse complement strand
AAAACAATTCTGATTATCAGAACAGATACGGTAAATGTGAATGCTCTCAACGATTCAATCGCAACAATCAGCAAAATCAGTCCTAACCTTGCAGGCTGTATCCTTAACGATGTTCATATGAACATCCTGCCTTTCAGCATAACCGGTAACGATGAAAGCAACCGCTACGGCGGATACGGCTACGGTTACGGAAAATATTCTAATTACGGTCACTACGGTCATTACGGAAAACACAAAAAACTCAAACAGAATTCAGAAACAACGGATTCTGTTGCAGAGGAAACCTTCGTGCAGTAAATGAGCGATAAAATAAATCGAAAGAAAGATCAGAAATGAATCAAAACTCAACAAACAATCAGACAACTGAAAATAAAAAAGATGTTTTTGTTACGGTTTATCTCAACGACATCATCAAGGCTATGAAAAGATTCTGGTGGGTCTGCGTTGCCGCTGCAGTTCTGTTCGGCGGATACAGCGCATTGAGTCAAAAACTCAATTATGTCCCCGAATACAGATCATCCGTTACACTTACCGTAAACACTCAGCATGCCGACTCATCAATCAGCGGAATTTCCGTTTATACCTTCTACTACGACTCTTCAACAGCATCTCTGCTTTCAGAAACATTCCCTTTCATTCTCTCCTGCAATCTTCTTCAAGAGGCAATATGTGAGGATCTTGATATTCCCGCTGTTCCCGCAAGCCTCAGCGCATCTGCGGTTCCCGGCTCGAATATGTTCACTCTTACCGCAAAAGGCAGAGACCCTCAAAAAACATACGATGTGCTTGTTTCTGCAATTGAGAATTACCCTTCTGTTGCGAAATATGTCGTTGGTAACATCACTTTTGATATTCTTAAGCAACCTATGGTTGCAACATCACCTTCCAATGAGGTCAACTATCTCAGCGAGGCAATAAAAGGTGCGATTGTCGGTATATTCTTCGGACTCCTGTTTATTTTCATCTATATTCTTCAGAGAAAAACCGTCAAAACCAAGAACGACATCAAAAATGAGCTTAATCTTGAGGCTCTGTCTGTTATTCCTCAGGTAGTGTACAGAAAAAAAGCCATGCCGGGCGATAAATCGTTGCTGTTTACAAACCCCGATATCAGCAGCGGATTCCCCGAGTCATTCCGTGTGCTCAGAAATGTTTTCATTTCATCGCTTAACGAGAATGAAAAAATCATTATGGCAACAAGTTCTGTTCCCGGTGAAGGAAAAACAACAATCATAACCAACCTCGCTCTTGCACTTGCAGACCACAGCAAGAAGATTATTCTTGTTGACGGTGATATCCGTCATCCCAGTATTGCTCCTCTTCTCGGTATTGACGAAGAAGGCATTGAATACGAAACAATAACCGATCTTTATAAAATTGCTTATCTCGAGAAATACAAACTGCATCTTCTCATTCCCACCGCAGGTAAAGAAGAAGAATCTGGATATTTCAGTTCAGATAATATCAAGCAGATGTTTGACGCTCTCAGAGATGAATATGACTATGTTCTCGTTGACACTCCCCCGTGCGGACTTATCTCTGATGCCTTGTTCATAGCACAGCACGCAGATGCCGCTATTTTCATAACGTACCAGGATGCCGTAAGAATTTCACGGGTCAGAAACACCCTTGACAATCTTATGTCAACGGATATCCGTATTCTCGGATGTGTTCTCAACGGAACCGTTCAGGGACTTTCGGGATACGGCTACGGGTATGGTTATGGCTACGGCTATGGCTATGGCTATGGTTACGGATATGGCTACGGTTACGGTAAATACGGCTACGGCTATGGCTACGGCGAAGACCGTAAACACAGGAAAAAGAAATCCCACAGAAGCTCAAAGCATTCCGAAACAAAAGAGTAAAAGGATTGATTGATTTGAAGTTATCGAAAACCTCAAAGGGTAAAAGAAAATTTCATTTTGAAACATGGCATATCAAGGCTATCTTTCTGATGGTCTATGATGTTATGGCGATCAACATCTCATATTTCGTTGCATTATGGTTCAGATTCGACGGTGTGTTCTCTGAAATTCCCGTTGAATACTTTGATCCGTACGTATACTTCATTCCCATTTACACACTCATAAGCCTTGTGATATTCTACCTTTTCCGTATGTATCACAGCATCTGGGAATATGTGAGCGTAAGAGAGCTTATGAGAACGGCTCTGGGAAGCATCGCCGCTTCAACGGCTCATATAATCCTGATAACGGTTATCTTCTGTAAAATGCCGATATCCTATTACCTCTGGGGTTCATGCTTCCAGGTCCTTTTACTTCTTGCATCAAGATTTTCTTACAGAGTATTCAGTGCTTTGCCCCAGGTTTTCGGCACTGATACCGGTACTAAATCCTATCACAGAGTTATGATTATCGGTGCGGGTGATGCAGGAAGAATGCTTCTTGAAAACATCCAGAAAACACGCGCAAACAAAGACCGCGTTGTTTGCTTGATTGATGACGACCCCAATAAACAGAACCGCTATTTTGACGGCGTACAGATTGTCGGCGGACGTGACGATATCCTGCGCAGTGTTGAGAAATACAAAGTTGACAGAATCTATATCGCAATTCCGAGTGCATCAAAAGAAAATATCCGTGATATTGTTAATATCTGCAAAGAAACCGGTTGTGAAACCAAAACCCTGCCCGACTTCTATCAGTTTGTCAACAGCGGAATAACCGCAAGCGCGCTTAAAGATGTTTCTGTTGAAGATCTTCTCGGCAGAGACCCTATACGCACAGACATGAAGGAGGTTTATGACCTCATTGAAGGTAAGACAATCCTTGTCACAGGTGGCGGCGGCTCAATAGGCAGTGAACTTTGCCGCCAGGTTGCGGCTCACAACCCCGAAAAGCTTATCATTTTCGATATCTACGAAAACAACGCTTATGCAATCCAGCAGGAGCTTAGGGATAAATATCCCGAATTGAACCTTGAAGTACTCATCGGTTCTGTGCGTGACTCAAGAAGACTTGATTATGTTTTCAAAGAATTCAAACCGGATATCGTTTATCATGCTGCTGCTCACAAGCATGTTCCTCTTATGGAGGACAGCCCCTGCGAAGCTATCAAGAACAATGTCATCGGCACATATAAAACAGCATATGCAGCAATGACCAATAACTGCGACAGATTTGTGCTTATCAGCACAGATAAGGCGGTCAACCCCACAAACATCATGGGTGCAAGCAAACGTCTTTGTGAAATGGTTGTTCAGTCATTTGACCAGAAAATCAAAGAAAACCGTCAGAACGAAATCCCCAGAATGTTTACTCACCTTGAGGATGAATGCACATTTTATTCCGACGGTGTTCCCGAAAATGTAAGAACAGAGTTTGTTGCCGTAAGATTCGGTAACGTACTCGGTTCGAATGGCTCTGTTGTTCCTCTGTTCAAAAAGCAGATCAAGAACGGTGGACCCGTAACGGTTACTCACCCGGAAATAATACGTTACTTTATGACTATCCCGGAAGCGGTTTCGCTTGTTCTTCTTGCAGGCGCAAATGCTAAAGGCGGCGAAATATTCGTTCTTGATATGGGTTCACCCGTAAAAATCGATACCCTTGCCCGAAATCTCATCAAGCTCTCGGGACTCAAACCCGATGTTGATATCAGAATCGAATACACAGGCTTAAGACCCGGTGAAAAACTCTATGAAGAGAAACTGATGGCAGAGGAAGGACTCAAAACAACTGCCAACAAATTAATCCATATCGGCAATCCCATTAAGTTTGACACAGATTTATTCCAGAAACAGCTCGAAGAGCTTATGGCTGCGGCATACGAAAACAGCAGCACCATAACAGAAAAAGTCAAGGAAATGGTTCCCACATACAAAACCCAAAAATGAGAAAGAGGTTAAGTTATGGATAACATATATTTCAGTCCTCCCGATATCACGGAGGAAGAAATAAACGAAGTCTGCGAAGCGCTTCGCTCCGGCTGGATAACAACCGGTCCGAGAACAAAAGAATTTGAGTGCAGGCTTGCCTCATACTGCGGCACCGAAAAGGTTGCCTGCCTCAGTTCCGCAACCGCAGCGCTTGAAATGAACCTGCGCATACTCGGAATCGGTGAGGGCGACGAAGTTATCGTGCCCGCATACACATATACCGCATCCGCTGCTGCGGCAATTCATGTCGGAGCAAAGGTTGTATTTGTTGACAGCCAAGCCGATTCAGCTGAAATGGACTACGACCTTATGGAAGCGGCAATAACAAAAAAAACAAAAGCCATTATTCCCGTTGATCTTGCAGGAATTATCTGCAACTATGACAGAATATTTGCCGCTGTTCAGAATAAAAAGCATCTTTTCACGCCTTGCAACGATATCCAGCGTGCTCTGGGCAGAGTTGCTGTTGTTGCCGACTGTGCACACGCACTCGGTGCAACAAGAAACGGAAAGAATGCGGGACAGATTGCCGATTTTACCTCGTTCTCATTCCATGCCGTAAAGAATCTCACAACCGCTGAGGGCGGTGCGGCAACATGGAAAACC
>CALAQQ010000010.1 GCA_937888485.1 uncultured Clostridia bacterium | reverse complement strand
CTTGCCGAACTCAGTCAGGAACTCGTACCACTGGATGGTCTCGGGAGAGTCGATCGCCACAGCCAGCTCGCCGTTGCCGACTTCCTTCACGGTGAAGGCGTCGTTGGCGAAGCCAAAGTTCTGACGCTTGAAGCGCGGTCCAAGGCCCCACTGATCCAGTTCGCCGTCGCCGTCGAGATCGCGGAAGAATGTTGTCGCGGCGGTATTCGACATACCCATGAGCAGATTATCCATTGTCGAGAATTTATTTTCGAGATACGCCTGCATCTCCTGATTGACGGTTGTATAAATCTGATAGCCGTCGCGGTTAATGAGCGTCATGGCACGCTGGAATGAGATACCCTGCTGTTCCATCAGAATATGCGCGAATTCGTTCAGCGCTTCATCGACAGCCCATGAAGTCGGCTTTTGCTCGCCGTTGTCGTCGAGCATAATCGTACCGTCGTCCAGAACCTTCTGTTCTTCCGGATGCATCATCAGGTATTCATCGGTATCTCTGAATATAAGATGCTCGTTCAGCGCCGCCTCATACTCGTCAAAGTTGATTGCGCCGTTTTTATACATCTGCATCAGGATATACTCCATACGGGCGCGGTTCGTTTCTCTGCCCGTATTGACTTTTTCATCGGTATAATACCATGTACCGGTAACTTTGTTTTCCGCCCTTTTATGGAAAGGATTTTTGCGGTATTGAGGGTTCCCGTGTGGGTATACGGCATGCTTCTTGTTCCTCTTTCTCTTTTCACGAAATCCGTTCCCCTCAAAGAAAAAGTTGCAAATGTTACCCTGCTCGGAATAATGTATTTCAGCTTCAACATCAACATTATCAACTACATCTGGCACGGTTTCCACTATCCCAATGACCTCCCCTACCGCTGGTCATTCATGTATTCGTTCATTCTTCTTGTTCTTGCATATAAGGCATTCACAAGACTCAATGAATTCGGCGGCAGAGCGATTCTCGGCACAGGCATGGCAGTTCTCGGTTTTATAATTCTTGTCCAGGAAATCGGCTCAAAAAATGTTGAAGAAATAACCGTTCTTATCAGCATTATTTTCACCGTTACCTACTGCCTTGTATTTGCTCTTATGAAAGATAAAAAATATCAGCAGTCTGCAGTTGCGGTTCTTCTGCTCTGCTGTGTTATAGGCGAAGTTTCATGTGCAAACACAGACCGTTACAGCATGGATCAGCCAAAGTCAAATTTCGTCGGAGATTACGCTGATTTCAGAGCACTCAAAGAAGAACTCGACACTTATAACGACAACAAATTCTATCGCATGGATTTAACCTATAACAGAGCAAGAATGGACCCCGCATGGTTTGGTTATAACGGTGTTTCAACCTTCTCTTCAATGGCATACGAAAAGATGTCAAACGTTCAGAGTGACCTCGGTATTTGCGGCAACTATATCAACAGCTATACCTATCATTTACAGACTCCGATTTACAACATGATGCACTCACTCGGATATATTGTTGATAACGACGAAAACGTAAATGTTGCCAATGATTACTACACTGAACTTATGACTCACGGCAAATTCACCGCATACGAAAACAAATACTGTCTTCCTATCGGTTTCGGTGTCGGCACAGATGTAACAAACTGGCAGACAGATTGTACCAATCCCTTCACTGTACAGAGCGACTGGTTTGAATACGCAACAGGCGTTTCCGATGTTTTCGGCATGATGAATATTGATGAAGTCCGTTACTACAACATGGATGAAATCACATCGGGTCTTGATACAGGTGATATCTACTTCACTAAATCGGGTGAAGGTGAAGGCGAACTCACATTCTTCCTCACAACACAGGAAACAAAGCATTGTTATCTCTTTGCCGATTCATATGATTTTGACAGCATAATAATCAACAAAAACGGCAATGAAGTAACACAGTATACAGACGAACCCTATATCTATGACCTCGGTATCGTGACTCCCGAGGATGAGGTTACAGTCATCATCAGCATCGAAGAAAGCGACTACGGATATATTGATTTTTATCCCTATTATGTAAACGAAGAAGCACTCAACAAGGGTTACGAAATTCTCAAGGCTCAAAGTCTCAACGTTGATACATTTGAAGAAACAAAAATCACCGGCACGATTTCGCTTAATAACGACGCCCTTTTCTTCACATCTATCCCCTATGATAAGGGCTGGACTGTTAAGGTTGACGGCAAGGAAATTGCCGAAGATAATTACGTTGCACTCAACGAGGCTTATCTCTGCTTCAATATTCCCGCAGGCAGCCACAGTGTTGAGCTTTCATTCATGCCTCAGGGACTTCTTCTCGGTGCAGGCATATCCGCTCTCACTGTAATTGCTCTCATTCTTGCCGCAATAATATTTGCAAAGCGCAGAAAGAGCAATGTAAACGACCCCTTCGTTTATGTTCCTGTTGTTGAAGAAACCGAAGAAGAAAACTCGGAAAGCGATACTTCCGACGAACCCGTTAATGTTGAGATTGATATTCCCGAAGAAAAAACGGAAGAAATCGAAGAAAATGATGTTCAGACTGAAGACGAAATATCAATAATTGAAGAAGAAATAGAAAAGATTAATTCGGAAGAAACAGCCGAAGAATAACAAAAAGAAAGCCTCTGAAAAGCCGGTTTGATTTTCAGAGGCAATTTTTATTTAACAAGATCTTTATACTGGTAACATCTTACATAGTCAACCTTGAACTCGGCCGGCCAATTTTCTTCGGGCGTAAGTTCTATTTTGCCCGTACCGTGTCTGTCGGAATGCTGAACGCCGTCTTCACCTGCAAATTCACATGACAGAAGAAGGTATTCTGGATTCTGTGATACACCGCCATCAGGCTTGATTCTGCCCGTTTCATGACCGTTTATATAGAAGATATATTCATCTTCATTCCATTCAACGCCGTAAGTGTTATATTCCTCATAGGGGTCGTTTTCTAAAAAGTATTTACCGATTGAGTAGTTGACAGTATCATCTCCGTAACCGTCATATATAATACCCGTTGTTACGCAGTCGTTACCCCACCAGCGGTCTTTATAATAGAACGATTCGTAAACATCGATTTCAGTGCCGTCGCTGCCTGAACCGTCAACATTGGTAACGCCGCCGTTCATCATCCAGAATGCGCTCCACATACCCGTTGCGGCAGGAAGAATACATCTTACTTCAAAATAGCCGTAGCACTGCTCATATTTACCCTGAGTTGTCAGTTCACCGGTATACCAACCGGGTTTATAATCTTTGAAATCAATCTCATCTTTCCACTTTTCGTAATAGTCATTTTCAAGCGGTTCATCAAGATACTGTGCACTGATGATAAGATTATCGTTTTCAACCCTTACCATATCCTCATGCCAATATCCGCCTTTCCGTTCTGTTACCCACCATGACGGACCCCACTTGGTTTCATCGAGCGAATCACCCTTGAATTCATCACTCCAGACAAGAACAAACTTATCCATATCAATCATGTTATCTGCGGGTAATTTACCGAGATCGAGCAATGCAGGAAGTTCGGGATTGATAACCATCAAAACCGTGATAAATATTTTAAGAATTGTTTTGACCACACTGTCACTCCGTTCTTTTCAAAAATCAGCATAATAATCCGAAACTACATATTTATCCGATATAATATTTTATGAACGAAAAATAATTCACAAATATCTGCCAAAAATCTTCAAAAATCATTTTGAAGCATCCCAGCATAAATTCGTTATCATTGCCGAGATACTGAATTCCGACAACAAAATCTTCGCCGGATCTTCGGAGAGATTCAAAATTATCTTCGGTGAGAGTACCGATGTTTTCTATGAAAGATTTATCGGTTTCGGTAACATCATATTTTACAAAAATCTTATCCCCGACGGAGATTATAAAATCATACGAACCGTCATCATTATAGCTGAGACCTGCATATGCAGTTGCAGTTGCACCTGTAGAAAGAACTATTTCCGCAATGCTCTCATTAAGAACAGCCGAATATTCTGTACCGTCTTTGAATTTAACGGTTACGGTTTCACCCGATGATTCTTCAAAATGCTGTTCACCCTTATAGTCCTTTGTGAAAACAGTATGCTTATCAAGATTTGTGATTTCAACAGATTCAACTATTGAGTCGATATAGTATGCTGTAAATTGAACATCTTTTTTTATGCCGAACAACTCAACCGTTACTTCGCTTTTTCCTTCTTTAGCTGTCACAGGACAAGTTCCCATAAGAACTATATCATTAGCCGTAAACTTATTATCCGGTGAGAAATGTATCTCACAGTCTGTTGCTACTGCTATTTCACCCGAATTATCATCCCAGACATTAAGACCGATAACAAAATCATCAAGACTTTCTTCGGAAAGATTATAATCCTTAATCTCCGAACCGAGATATTCTATATTAACAGTATCGGCAACACAGTAAGAATCAATTGAATAAGTAATGCCTACAAGAGCAGTTCCCTCTTCAATGTAGAAGATAAGGTGATACGGCTTTTCTCCGTATTTCACAAATTCACAGCAGCCTTTTGCGGTTTCCCCATTGTAATCCTCTGCAACCGAATATACCGTATTATAATCCGAACTCATCAGATAATATCCGCTTTGTCCGGCTTCAAACTCATAGCAAACGGTATTGAGCCCTCTGAATTCATCTTCGCCAATCTCAAGATAATCAGCATTGATATCTGTTATGGAAATCAGGTTTTCTCCTTCTTCAAGAACCAAACTGCTGAAATAAAAATTGTAATCATCACTGAAAAGATCGCTCCATTCAATCATCTCAGTTGTTTCATCAGCCGCAAAAGCAAACGCTGTCATTCCGAGCATCATAACTGCGGAAAGTAAGATTGCAATAATTGCTCTGACTGTTTTTTTCATAATCAAGTCCTCCTTATACGTTACGGAATGTCTTACAAACATTCAGTTTATTCCATTATAACACATTAATTACTAATTACAACCAAAAACAGGAAAACATACAAAAAAGAAAATCAAAGCAAAAATCCGAACCTCCGCCGATGGCGTAAGGCTCGGATTATATTTTAACGCATCAATTTCCATTTTTGCTGTCTTATTCTGCAGGGTAAATCCTCACCCTCATTGTCATAAAAAACAGTAAGAAGTATTCCGCCTTCAAGTTCAATTGTTGTGGGGTAACCGAGGTCATCTGTAGCAAGATTTTCGCAAATAGGAATATCCGTCTGCCAGTTTTCACCGCCGTCAAGGCTGACCATCGCCATAATACCGTAAGGCTTTTTTCGTCTGCCGTAGACCGAAACAAGCTCACCCGAAGAAAGCAGAATAAGATGCGGCGGTGCTCCGCCTGTTTTATCAAGAAGCATCACAGGTTCAGACCAGGTTTTTCCGCAGTCATCGGAAACACTCTGAAATACGGTGAACAGCGTTTCGCAGCCGCCGTCGAAAAGTTCTGAATTTTCGCCTCTGATATGGCATATAAGCCTGCCGTCCGGCATCTCAATCATGTGAGGTTCATTGAGCACAACATTTTTATCCGATGATATAATTTTACCCACAAACTCCGTTTCGCCGCTTTCAGTATCAAGGCGATGAACCTCAACTCCGCAGAATATATCATCAAATCTTGTTCCTGCCCACAAAACAGTGCCGTCTTTAAGCTGAACAGGACCGTGCGGTGAAGTTATCGGCGAACGGTGAATTTTTCCGAAGGTGATACCGCAGTCACGGCTGATACGGAAGTTTGCACCAAGATACCGTTCCTCATCATCAGCGGTTACAGTGTCAAGATAACTCTGGACATATTTATTTTCCTTATTGTATCCTCTCTGCATTTCTGCGGAATTATTGAACGAAGTGAAGATAACTCCTTTTTCACCGAACACGCAAACTCCTGCATCTCTGTCATCGAGAGGAGTGTCAATTATGGGCGCAGGCAAAGTGTAGGTTTCACCACCGTCAAAGCTGTATGAAATAACAGCCTTGCCGAAGGGGCACACATGCTCAAGTCTGAAGCCTGACGCACCGACCACAATTTTACCGTCCTGCAAAAGAGCAACCGTAGGCCATGCAAAATAGCTGTGATGACTGCAGCTGTTGGAAACTATTGTTTTAGCATCTCCGATTTTTTCAATTCTCATATTCACTCACCGTTCCGATTTAATATATTAAAAGAAAAACCACAGACTGCCTTACGATAATCTGTGATTATTGGTGTAGCCACTGCGTTAATATCCGAACCAATGCCCGATTTTTCAAGATCGGCAAAGGTGATTGTTTTCGTTTGTTCTCTGTAATTAAATGTGATGACCATTTTGTCATCATAGAGGAAGA
>CALAQQ010000009.1 GCA_937888485.1 uncultured Clostridia bacterium | reverse complement strand
AAAAATGGCAACTGAACTCAAAAAAAAGTACGGCTTGCTTACCGCCATCTGTATGGTAGTCGGTATTGTAGTCGGAAGCGGCGTTTTCTTCAAGGCAGAAGCAATTCTCAATCACACAGGCGGCAACCTTAAGCTCGGCATCCTCGCATGGCTTATAGGCGGAGCAATCATGATTATTTGTGCTTATACTTTCTCTATCATGGCAACCAAATATGAAAAGGTCAACGGTGTAGTTGACTATGCCGATGCGATGATAGGCGAAAAATACGGCTATATTATCGGCTGGTTCCTTTCAACAATTTATTATCCCACTCTCACAATGGCGCTTGCCTGGCTCTCCGCAAGATATACCCTTGTTGTTATCTATGGCTCCGAAGCTGATATTACAGGCGGTTTTTGCTTTGCTCTTACTGCATTTTATCTTATCGGCAGTTTTGCTCTTAACTCACTTTCACCGATTATTTCCGGCAAATTTCAGGTTTCAACCACCTTCGTCAAGCTCGTACCCCTTGTACTTATGGCTATTGTAGGAACAATCTACGGTCTTACAAAAGGTCACACAATCGAAAACTTCACAACAGTTGTTAACGAAATCCCCACATCAACTGCTATTTTCAAGGCTGTTTGCGCAACCTGCTTTGCTTATGAAGGCTGGATTATCGCAACATCAATCAATGCAGAAATCAAGGATGCAAAGAAAAACCTTCCCAGAGCTCTTATCATCGGTGCATTTGTTATCGTTGCTATTTATGTTTTCTACTATATAGGTCTTGCGGGTGCAATCCCCAATGCAGAAATGATGGCTAACGGTCAGGCAGGCGCAAAAAAGGCTTTTGCTTCTGTTTTTGGCAATGTTATGGGTACAGGCATTTTTGTTTTTGTTATCATCTCATGCCTCGGTACGCTCAACGGTCTTATGCTCGGTTGTTCAAGAGGTATCTACTCACTTGCAAGCCGCGGCAGAGGTCCTTCACCTAAGGTTTTCGCCATGGTTGATAAAAATACAAACATGCCCACAAACTCTGCGGTTATAAGTCTTCTTCTCTGCAGCGCATGGCTTTTGTTCTTCTATTGCTCACAGCTCAGCAATTTCAGCGATAAGCTCGGTATGTTTGCATTTGACCCCACAGAACTTCCCATCGTAACGATTTATCCCTTCTATATCCCCATTTTTTTCAAAATGATGATGAGCAAAAAATTCAAAGGATTCCAGAGATTTGTTGCCCCTGTACTTGCCATCATCGGCAGCATCGTTATGGTAATTGCGGCTTTCCAGGCACACAGCAAAATGATTCCCGGTTATCTTATCCTATTTGCGGTTATTATGGCAATCGGTCTTCTTCTCATGAAGAAAAAGAAAATCTGAACAGTAAAATATAACCACGCACAGCATTGAGTTGTGCGTGGTCTCTTTTTGTTATTTACTGGCATCTACTGTTTCAAATATCATCTGCGGATAATCTGACATAATACAGTCGGCACCGTTTTTGATAAGCAATTCAGCTTCTTCAACCTCGTTGATTGTGTAATACTGAACAGCAATGTTGTTTTTATGAGCATAGTTTATAAGCTCTCTCGTTCCGAGGTTTACAAAATTATTTGCAGCATTGTCACCGTAGGGAATCTGGAGAGCAATATAGGTTACTCCGAGGTCAGCCAAATCCCAATTCATTCTTGAATAAACATAGAAAAGAACAACTTCCGTAAGTCTTGCAGAACGAGGCATATCGGGATATTTCTTTTCCATATAAAGATTGACATCCTCTTTTGACGATGCCCAGATTACTCTGTCCTGAAGATTACGTTCGGTTATAATCGAATAAAGCTTATCAGCAGCTTTAAAACCATCAAAGCTCTTGCTCTTGATTTCAATAATATACTTGAATTCTTTGCCATTACTGTTCTTCTCAATATAATCAATTACGGTTTCGCATTTAACAACCCTGAGATTTTCGGGAATTTCTTTGCCTCTGAGTCCTCTGTAGGGATAAGTTTTGCCGTCATCGGGAGTAAAGTTTTCACCGAGATTGAGATTGTTATAAGCTTCTTCATATGTAAGGTCAGAAGCATAAACGTTTTTATGTCCGAATGCTTCGACCGCATTTGAAGTATCATCATAGGTCAGATTGTGAAGAAGGATAATCTCACCGTCAGCCGTTATCTGCACATCAAATTCAAATGTATCAACACCGAGTTTTTTGTTATTCTTCATAACATATTCAAAAGCCATAAGAGTGTTCTGAGGAACAATTCCCGCACCTGAACGGTGAGCCGAAACATCGGTATCAAGATATTCGTTAATATAAGGATTGGTTGCGTTTGCATTGACCATAACAGGAGTATCGGGATCACCGGGCAACCATGCGGTGAGCAACACCGGAATAATGACAACTATCGAAACAACTCCGTGAATAATATTGCGTACAGCCGTAAAAAATCCAATCATTTTATTTTCTCCTTATAATATAATATTTAAATTATATTAAACGAGAAAATAATTGTCAACAAAGTGTGAACTTTTTCGATTAAAATTAAGAAAAAATTAAGAAATCCGCATGAAAAACCATGCGGATTTTTGTCAATATAAAATTCTTTTGAATTCATCAGCAAACTGCTTTGTATTAACATTGCAAAGCAAATGAGCATCGGATCCCATGTTGAATACTACACCGATTTCTTTTCCTATCTGAAAATAGCGGTGAAAAAACTCGGGGTCTTTGAAAACAGCAGGGACATTCAGCTCCCATGCAATCTCATGATTATTTGCTTTTTCCATGATATCGCCGATTTCGTTATCCGTAAAAGCTCTTGTTACATCGTGAGAATCGTCAAACGCATGAATATATCCCGCCATAAAAGGATGAGCAAAACAGTCTGCTCTTCCGCTGTCGATAACCTTGTCCATTATTGCAAGCATATGCTCTGCATAGGCTCTGGGAGTTATAACTTCGGGATGCTCCCAATAACCCTGATGATAATGGTTGGTAGTATAAAGTCTGTAATCAAGAGCGTTATCGGTTTCAATATCATCGGCAAATTTGTTTATGCCGTATGACGAAAGTTCTGCACCGATAAGAACCTTCACTCTGTGTTCAAAACCTTCAAGCTGTTTCTCAAGCTCAAGCTTCTGAGGTGCAACAGCATTCTTTTTTTTAGGATAATTGTGGTCAGTCAAAGCTATAATATCAAGACCCGCTTCATCAGCCACTCTGACAATATCCCTTGCTGTCATTTCGGGTTTTGCACAGCCGGAAAATGTTGTATGTATATGAAGATTCCATCTCGCAAGTTCGTCTATATCGTAGGTTTTTTCATGAAAAAACATATCAAAGCTCCAATCCGAAAAGATTATTTGCATTTCTGCGTGTCATATTAAGAATATCTTCTGCCGTTACACCCCTCACCTCAGCGAGAACTTCGGCAGTATAAGGGATAAACGAAGAATCGCATCTCTGTCCCCTGTACGGTACAGGAGTCATGTATGGACAATCGGTTTCAATAAGAAGCTTGTCCTCGGGCACAATTTCTGCAACCTCTCGGGGTTTCCTTGCATTTTTAAAAGTAACCGCACCGCCCAGACCGATATACATTCCGAGCTTCACAACTTCTTTCGCCATTTCGGCAGAACCCGAAAAGCAATGTACAACACCCTTGGGTTTATATCTTTTCAGAAGGGTCATGGTGTCCTCATGCGCTTCTCTGTCGTGGATAATAACAGGTAAATCAAGCTCTTTTGCAAGAACAAGCTGCTGTTCAAAAACTTTTTTCTGGATATCACGCGGTGAAAAATCATAGTGATAATCAAGACCGATTTCACCCACCGCAACACATTTTTCTTCCATGCAGAGTTTTTTCAGAACGGAAAGATAACCGTCTTTACAGCCTTCGGCTTCGTGGGGATGAATTCCGCAAGCCGCATAGACAAACGGAAATTCATCGGCGAGTTCAAGACTTGTGAGGCACGATGCCATATCGCTTGCACAATT
>CALAQQ010000008.1 GCA_937888485.1 uncultured Clostridia bacterium | reverse complement strand
CACGCATCAATTTCTGATTTGCCGATAATTTTGGGTATAATTATTTCATTAATATAGAAAGGAACATGAGTTTTTATGAAAGTTAATTTCACCGAAACCGTGCTCAGAGATGCTAACCAGTCTCTCATCGCAACAAGAATGCCTTTCTCGGATTTCAAGCCCATTCTTGAAAAGCTTGACAAGGCAGGTTATTATTCACTCGAATGCTGGGGCGGCGCAACCTTCGATTCATGCCTTCGCTACCTCAACGAAGATCCCTGGGAAAGACTCCGCAATATCAAAAAGGCTTGCCCCAACACAAAGCTCCAGATGCTTCTCAGAGGTCAGAATCTCCTCGGTTACAAGCATTATCCCGATGACGTTGTACGCGCTTTCATCAGAAAGAGCGTTGAAAACGGCATCGACATCATCAGAATTTTCGATGCTCTCAACGACGTTCGTAACATCGAAGTAGCAGTTGACGAAACTCTCAAGTGCGGTGCTCATGCATCAGGCACAATCTGCTACACAATCAGCCCCATCCACAACCTTGAAAGCTATGTAAAGCTTGCAAAAGAGATTGAAGCTCTCGGCGTTCAGTCTATCTGCATCAAGGATATGGCAGGCATCATGAGTCCGAAAGAAGGCTACGACCTTGTAAAGGCTCTCAAAAAGAACGTTAAGGTTCCCATCGTTGTTCATACCCATTCAACAACAGGTCTCGGCTTCATGACACTCCTCAAGTGCGTTGAAGCAGGCGCAGATGTTATCGACTCCGCTATCTCATGCTTCTCAGGCGGTACTTCACAGCCCGCAACCGAAACTCTTGTTTACACTCTCAAGCAGTACGGCTACGAAGTTGACGTTGACGAAAATATTTGTAAGGAAATCAACGATTTCTTCAAGCCCATCCGTGCAAAGGCACTCGAAAGCGGTCTTCTCAATCCCGTTGTTATGGGTACACAGACAGACGCTCTCATTTATCAGATTCCCGGCGGTATGCTCTCCAACCTCGTTGCACAGCTCACCGCACAGAATAAGCTCGATAAGCTCGACGAAGTTCTTCTTGAAACTCCCAGAGTCCGTGAAGACCTCGGCTATCCTCCCCTTGTAACTCCCATGAGCCAGATGGTCGGCGTTCAGGCAACAGCCAACGTTCTTGCAGGCGAAAGATACAAGAACATCTCCAAGGAAGTAAAGAGTTATATCAAGGGCGAATACGGTAAAGCTCCCGGTAAGGTAAGCGAAGAACTCCAGAAGCTCGTTCTCGGCGACGAAAAGCCCTACACAGGCAGATTCGCAGATACCCTTGCTCCCGGCATGGAAGAAGCAAAGGCTTATCTCGGCGACAAGGCAACATGCGAAGAGGACATTCTTTCGTATATCGCATTCCCCACTCAGGCAGAAGCTTTCTTTGAAAAGCGCGAAGCTGACAGAAAGAACACATTCTCATACACAATTACGAGAATTGACTGAGGGTGACGAATATGTTTGCAGATAAAGAAATATTAACTATGTCGGAAACATTGTTTGTTGCGGTTGCTGGCATTGCGGTTGTTCTTCTTGAACTCGCAGTTCTCGCCGTTCTCATTGTTTTCCTTTCAAAGATTTTAAGAGCCGTCGAAGGCAGGCTTTCTTCATCCGATGACGAAGAAGTAACAGTTATTGAATCGGCTCCCGCCGCACCCGTTGCAGCTCCTGTACCCGCAGCAGCTCCCGTTGCATATCAGGCAGGCAGGGTTCAGCTCATTGATGTTGACGAACCCACAGCAGCGGTTGTTATGGCTCTCGTAAGCAATCAGAGCGGTATTCCTCTCGAAAGACTTGCATTCAAGTCAATCAGAGGTATCACAGAGCTTGTTGACGTTGACGAACGCACAGCAGCAACAATAATGGCAATTGTAAGTAAAGAAAGCGGTATTCCGCTTGACAGACTCAGCTTCAAATCAATCAGAAAAGTGGAGGAATAATTATTATGAAATACGTTGTTAATCTTAACGGTAAAGCATATGAAGTAGAGGTTGAAGAAACCCAGGCAGTTATCATGAACGTTACAGACGCTCCCGTTGCAGCAGCTCCCGTTGCTCCTGTTGTTGCTCCTGAATCCGTTGCAGCTCCTGCTCCTGCAGCAGCTCTCGCACCCGCAGCTGCACCTGCTCCCGCTGCTCCCGCTGCTCCCGCAGCACCTGTTGCCGGCGGCACAAACATCACAGCTCCCATGCCCGGCACAATTCTTTCAGTTAACAAGCCCGCAGGCTCAACAGTTGCAGCAGGTGATGTTATCATTGTTCTCGAAGCTATGAAAATGGAAAACGAAATCGTTGCTCCCTGCGCAGGCACAGTTGCTCAGGTTCTTGTTTCAAAGGGTTCAACAGTTGAAACAGACGCAGTTCTCGCAGTTATTTCATAAGGAGAACTCACATGGAATTTATCACAGAAATACTCAAGGGAATATGGGAAGGTTCAGGCTTTGCTCTGCTTCAGTGGCAGCATGCAGTCATGATTCTTGTTTCCGTTGTATTCCTTTATCTCGCTATCGTCAAGAAATTTGAACCGCTTCTGCTTGTTCCCATAGCATTCGGTATTCTTCTTGCAAATATGCCCGGCGCAGGTCTCATGGATGACCCCACGGGTCTTATGGATACCTCAAACATCGTTGAGGGTGCACATTGGTATGATTCGGGTGTTCTGAGACTGATTTACGCAGGTGTTAAGAGCTCAATCTTCCCCTGCCTCATCTTCCTCGGAATCGGTGCAATGACCGACTTCGGTCCTCTGCTCGCAAACCCCGTCAGCCTTCTTTTAGGTGCTGCGGCACAGCTCGGTATCTACATTGCATTCGTTATTGCAATTCTCCTCGGATTCACTCCGCAGGAAGCTGCATCAATCGCAATCATCGGCGGTGCTGACGGTCCCACAGCAATTCTTGTCGCCTCAAAGCTTGCAGGCCATCTTCTCGGCCCAATCGCTCTTGCGGCTTATTCCTATATGGCGCTCATTCCCCTCATTCAGCCTCCTCTCATGAAGCTTCTCACAACCGAGAAGGAAAGAAAGGTTGAAATGAAGCAGCTCCGCACAGTCAGCAAAACAGAGAAGATTATCTTCCCCATTGTTGTTTTTATCGTTGTTGCTTTCCTTATTCCCGATGCCGCACCCCTCGTCGGTATGCTCATGTTCGGTAACCTTCTCAAGGAATGCGGTGTTACCGACAGACTCAGCGAAACCGCACAGAATGCGCTCACCAACATCGTAACAATCATGCTCGGCGTAACAGTCGGCGCAACAACAAACGGCACCGAATTCCTTCAGTGGAACACTATTAAGATTGTTATTCTCGGTCTTATCGCTTTTGCATTCTCAACAATCGGCGGTCTGCTTCTCGGCAAGGTTCTCTACCTTGTTACAGGCGGCAAAATCAATCCCCTCATCGGTTCTGCAGGCGTTTCCGCAGTTCCCATGGCAG
>CALAQQ010000007.1 GCA_937888485.1 uncultured Clostridia bacterium | reverse complement strand
TGTCACTTCCCGAAAGATGAGGAACAAGGTAGCCTATATGCTGGATGCCCTTGAAGACAAGGAGCTGGATATAATTTTTGAAACCTTTACACAGCAGAATGCAGTTGCAAGCTTTGATGAATATTTTGCAACCGCTTCTCAGCCTAAGGCAGAGGAAAAGAAGCCCGAGCCTAAAAAGGAAGCAAAGTCCGAAGAAAAGAAGGCTGAAGCCAAGGCAGACAAAAAGCCCGAAGGCAAAAAGGAAGCAAAGCCGCAGGATAAAAAGCCTGCCGCACAGCAGCCTGCAAAACAGCCCGAACAGCAGCCCAAGAAAAAGGACAAAACAGGTCCGCTTCAGGCAAGAACAAAGGGCGAAAAGCGCACAATCGACACAAGAGCAGACAATGTTCAGCTTGAAAAATACAACGAGCATTACGAGAATATTGTTCCCGTAAACAAGTCTGAAGGTATACGCGATTCTGCAGTCAGAAAGCAGAAGCTCAACCAGAAATCGAAGCAGTACCGCAAGCAGGGTATGCGTTCACAGCGCCGTGAAACAGAGGCTGAAAGACTCAAGAGAATCGCTGCCGAAAGAGCAAAGAAGCCCCAGATGCTTCTCAAGCTTCCCGAAGAAATCACTGTCGGCGAGCTTGCTGCAATGCTCAAAATGACCGCTGCCGAGGTTATCAAGAAGCTCTTTACTCTCGGTCAGATGGCAACCGTTAACGAAGTGCTTGACTACGATACAGCTGCAATCGTTGCCGAAGAACTCGGTGCAAAGGTTGAAAAAGAAGTTGTTATCACAATCGAAGACAGAATTATCGACGACCATATTGACGATGAGAGCGAGCTTATCACAAGAGATCCCGTTGTTGTTGTTATGGGTCACGTTGACCACGGTAAAACTTCACTTCTTGATGCTATCAGAAATACTTCTGTTACATCAACTGAAGCAGGCGGTATTACACAGCATATCGGTGCTTACAGAGTTGACCTCAACGGTCAGAAAATTACTTTCCTTGACACTCCCGGTCATGCAGCTTTCACATCGATGCGTCTGAGAGGTGCAATGGCAACGGATATCGCAATCCTTGTTGTTGCCGCTGACGACGGTATCATGCCCCAGACAATTGAGGCTATCAACCATGCAAAGGCTGCAGGCGTTCAGATAATTGTTGCCGTCAATAAGATGGATAAACCCGCCGCAAATCCCGACAGAGTTCTTCAGCAGCTCACCGAACATGAGCTTGTTCCCGAAGAATGGGGCGGCGAAACAATCTGCGTTCCTGTTTCCGCACTCAAGAGAACAGGTATCGACAATCTTCTTGAATCCGTTCTTCTTGTTGCAGAAATGCAGGAACTCAAGGCTAACCCCAACCGTTCCGCCAAGGGCGTTGTTATCGAGGCAAGACTTGATAAGGGCAGAGGACCTATTTCAACTCTTCTTGTTCAGAACGGCACTCTTAAGTCGGGCGATATCATCGTTGCGGGCACAGCTGTCGGCAGAGTAAGAGTTATGACCGACGATAAGGGCAGAAAGGTTAACGAAGCAGGTCCTTCGGTTCCTGTTGAAATCATGGGTCTTGCAGAAGTTCCTCAGGCAGGTGACGGCTTTGACGCCGTTAACGACGAAAGACTCGCAAGAGAGCTTGTTGAACAGAGAAAGGCAAAGGCAAAGGAAGAACAGTTCAAGGAATACCAGAAGGTTACTCTTGACAACCTCTTTGCTTCAATCCAGGAAGGTCAGCTCAAAGACCTCAATATCATCATCAAGGCAGACGTTCAGGGCTCGGCAGAAGCAGTTAAACAGAGCCTCGTGAAGCTTTCAAATGAGGAAGTAAGAGTTAAGGTTATTCATAGCGCTGTCGGTGCTATCACCGAAAGCGATGTTATGCTTGCAAACGCATCAAATGCAATTATTGTCGGCTTCAACGTAAGACCCGACAACGTTGCAAGCGAAAGTGCAGAGCGTGACGGCGTTGAAATCAGATGCTACAGAGTTATTTATGACTGCATCGAAGAAGTTGAAGCAGCTATCAAGGGTATGCTTGCTCCCAAGTTCAGAGATGTTGATATCGGTAAGGCAGAAGTCCGCCAGGTTGTTAAGATTTCATCCGTCGGTAACATTGCGGGCTGCCATGTTACAAGCGGTAAAATCACAAGAGGCGCCAAAATCCGTGTCGTCAGAGACGGTATTGTTGTATTCGAAGATGAAATGGCATCTCTCCGCCGTTTCAAGGACGACGTCAAGGAAGTTGCTTCGGGCTATGACTGCGGTATCGGTCTGAATAAGTTCAACGATATCAAAGAAGGCGATATCTTTGAAGCATTCATTACCGAGGAATACAGAGATTAAGGTGAATTTATAATGGCAGGATACAGAATAGACAGAGTATCGGAAGATATAAAGCGTGAAATTGCCGCTATTATGCGTGAGCTTAAGGACCCGAGAATTCAGGGCTTGCTGACCGTTGTCAACGTCGAGGTGAGCTCCGATGCGTCCTTTGCGAAGGTATATATCAGCGCAATGGAGGGCATTGAAACTGCCGCACTTGCCGTTAAAGGTCTTACTGCGGCAACGGGTTACATTCGCAGAGAAGTCGGAAAAAGACTTCGTCTGCGCAAAACCCCCGAGCTTAAATTCGTAGCCGATGATTCCATCGAAAGAGGAATGAAAATCGCAGGAATGCTCGGAAATATAAAAGAAACTAACGAAGAATAAAGGGGTGTCAGTCAATGAGAATTGACCTGCATGAAACCGCAAAGCTCCTTGAAAATTCAGATAAGATTTTGCTTCTTTGCCACGCTCATCCCGACGGAGATACTCTCGGCAGCGCAACTGCACTTGCAAGAGGTCTTATACAAAAGGGAAAAAAGGTGAGAGTTGACTGTTCAGATTCCATTCCGGAGGATTTTTCCTTCATGTTCGAGGGTCTTGAGTCCGAAGAATTCGATCCTGAGCTGATTGTTGCAGTTGATGTTGCGGATATCAAGCTTCTCGGCAAAGAATATGAGGGCATATATACGGGCAGAATTGACCTTTGCATAGACCATCATGCCTCAAATATGCTTTATGCGGATAAGGTATGTCTTGAACCTGATTCTGCATCGGCAGCAGAGATAATTTATCTTCTGCTCGGAATCATGGGTGCAGAAATAACTCCCCAAATCGCATCTTGTCTTTTCACAGGTGTTTCAACCGATACGGGTTGTTTCCGTTTTTCAAACACAACGGTAAGAACCTTTGAAATTGCGGCTCAGCTTGCAAAACACGGTGCTGATACCTACAACATCATTCAGGTTTTCTTTGAAACAAAAACCAAAACCTATGCGGCGCTTGAACGCCTTGCGCTCGACAGCATGCGTTTTTATTTCTCCGACAAATGCGCTCTTATCTGCGTTACGCAGGAAATGTTCAAAAAAGCCGGCTCGGATGAAAGTGAGGTTGATCGCCTTGCCAATCTTCCCCGCCAGGTTGAGGGCGTGCTTGTTGGCGTAACCATGCGCGAGCTTAAAGACGGAAACTTCAAGGCGTCGGTCAGAACTCATGGCGATATCGATGCATCCGCTATCTGCAAAAGACTCGGCGGCGGCGGACATATGGGAGCTGCAGGCTGCACTCTTTACGGTCCGAAGCAGACTGCAATCAACAGCCTTCTCAAAGAGGTTCAGGCAGAAATCGATGCATTCATTTTAGTATAATTACATTATATATAAAGATACCCCCGATGAAATGAATCATCGGGGGTTTGCTGTTGTTCAGTTAAAATATAAGCTCAAAAATTTCTTCAAAGAAAGTTTTGAAGAAGTCAAAAACATCACCGAAAACTTTTTCGAGGATTTCAAGGAAACATGTGGGTCCTTCTTCTTCAATTTCAACAGCATCTTCAAGCATCCATACCTGGCATGCATAGAAGGGGTTTGCAGTACCTATCATAAGACCGTCTTCGAATGAAGAGAATGTTCTCAGACCGTGGTTATAGGGATCGCCAAAGCCGTTGATTGTAATTGTTTCAAAGTTAACACCGTCTTCGGAAACATAGAGGTCGAAGCCTCTTTCAGCATCCTTCAGGTAGTCTGCGCACTCAAGGCAACCTATAATTGCATCAAGGAGGGCTAACATTGCAGCGTTAAGTTCAGGATCTTCTGTTGTTGCAAATGTAGTAACTTCCGATGTTGCCTTTTCTCTTACCATATCAGCGATTTCTTCAACGCTGTAATTGTCAAAGAGATAATTGAGTTTGTCTGTATTTTCAGTCGAAACAGCCATTGTCTGAACTTCGGGCTGATTCTGAAGGTCGATGAGTGTCTTGATAAAGTTGATAAGTGAAGCCTGTTCTGAGGGAGTCATTGTTAAAAGGTCGCCGTTTGCGAACTGACCGATGGGATGAAGAAGGCTGCTGGTGTCGAATGTACCGACATAGAGCTTGCCGTTATGGTCTGCCATACGCCAGATATACTGGTTTTCGTTTCTGCCGAAGCCTGAACCGATACCAGAAATACCGCCGTTGGGGAACATCTCTGTTGCATCACCGACAATAAGTTCGATGTCTTCGTTCTTATCCATACGGTAAAGGCTTACTGACTGTTCAAGGTTAGCGTTCATGAAATCGAAGTTTGTCTCGAAAAGAATGTTTTCAAGAGGAATTTCTTCGTCGTTGTATTCGCCGATGTAGAGATAATCGTCGTAAATCTGAAGAACGCCTGCGCCTGCTCTTGTTCTTTCGGGGTCAATACCGAATGTATACTTTGCGCCGTCTTCCTTGTCACCGATAACGGGTGTCCATGTCCACTCGTCATAGCTTTCGCCCATGTCGCCTCTTACGATTGCGAAGGACTGCATTGTGTTTTCATCGGGCTTGTTTTCGGGTGTACCTGTGCAGATTGAAACATAGAGTGAATTGTTGAAATCAACGATTTCCCAGATTGAACCGCCGTAGATGCTGTCGGGGAAATGATATGCGGGATAATCAAAGAGATCCTGCTGGTCAGCGATAACAGTGAATGAATCCTGACCTGCTGAGGGATTTGCTGAAATGAGAATCTGAGGACCTGCAAGTGTTACCATGCTTACTACAAGGTAATCACCGAAACCGCAAAGACCTCTGATACCTGTGCAGATACCTTCAAGATATGCTGCATAATAATCCTTCTGGTTGATGCCTTCATAGATGATTGTGCATTTATCTGTTGTGGGGTCAACCTCAACAATTTTGGGAAGACCGTTAACAGAACCGCAGAAATAAAGTTTGTCCTTGAAAACGCAGGCGTTACGAAGCTGAACGGAATTGCCGTCAATCGATTTGCCCATAAGAACAGTTACTTCATTTGTCTTTGTGTTGATTTTTGTAAGAAGACCGCCGGTAGTTGCACCGTCGGGTTCGCCTGTGTAGAAATGACCGTTATACAAAACATCAAGTGTTGCGTTCATTTCCTCGGGGTCGAAGTCATGGCCGAGAACGGAGTCCATGAATCCGAGGGTAAGACCAAGGGAGTTGAAGTTGGTGGAAACATAAACATAGTCGCCGTAGGGTACGGAAGCCCATGCATAGCTCTGACCTCTGTCGCCCTGACCCTGATCGGAAGCTGAAACAGCGCCTTCGCCTATGTAGTCAACGATACCGTCAGTTTGGCTAAGATCTTTGTTGGGGTGGGAGATTTTTGTAACCTGATACTGTCCCTGTTTGTAGACTACCTTGCCTGTGTAAGCGCCTGCGGAAAGGCCGAATACCATCGCTGCAATAAGCATGAGCGACAGAATTCTCATGATTCTTTTTTTCATATGTCTGCTCCTTTTTTTTAGTGATGTTACACATCTATATAAAGATTAATAAGTATATGTTGTAATGAGATTATGAAAATGTTAACAAAATGTTAAAAGCTGAACACAAATTCATGCAAAATGTCCGATTTATCCATAAATAACAAAAATTGCAATCAGACTGACTATTATTTTTCAGAAAAAATTATTGACTTTTCCTCGGTAAAGTGCTAAACTTTTTCCCGAAACGGAGGCGTGATTATGACAGGGACTCTTGTCAACTGTGTTGCGGTTATAATCGGCGGACTTATCGGTTTGCTGATGAAAAAAGGGATAAAAGATTCTTATGCACAGAGCATAAACAAATCACTCGGTATTGCAGTTCTGATAATCGGTCTTAACGGCGTTATATCAAATATGTTTACTGTTACAGAAGGAAAACTCAGCAGCAGCGGAGAACTTTTGCTGATAGTGTTTCTCGTTGTCGGAACTTTTATCGGAGAACTTCTGAAACTTGATGACCGTTTCAATTCATTCTGCGGAAAAATTGACAATAAATTCAAGGGCGGCGGCTTTGCTTCGGGCTTTATCAACGGCACCTGCCTTTTCTGCATCGGTGCAATGTCCGTTATCGGTTCACTCAATGACGGTCTTACGGGTGACAGTTCGGTGCTCTTTGTCAAGAGTGCTCTTGATTTTGTTAATGCCGTAATCTTTGGGGCAACGCTCGGCTTCGGTGTTGTTTTTGTGTGCATACCGATGCTGATTTATCAAGGAGGAATCAGCCTTCTTGCAGGTTCGCTCAGCGGTTTGCTTCAAGGTGAACTTCTTACTCAGATGTGCATGGTCGGTTATTCGATAATTGTTGCTATCGGATTCAATTTCTTTCTTGAAAAGAAATTTAAAACCCTCAACATGGTTCCCGCCATGTTTCTTCCTATAGTCTATCACTATATTCTCGTATTGATTGAATATTTCAAATAAGGCGAAATTGTTGTCTTTTTGTTTAAAGTTCTTTTATTTCAAAAAAAGTGTTGCAATTTCGAAAAAAGTGTGTTAAAATCACAAATAAAGACGGTAAAAATGTAAAAAACAAAAAAGCATGTCGAAAATTATACAAACAGTATAATGTAGATATAATTCTAAAATCTCGGAGGACAAGAAAATGAGAATCAGAAAACAGTCACTCGGTGACAGAAACATTGTAGGCGCTAAAATCGAAGCAAGACGCAAGGAAATCAACATGAAGCAGAAAGATCTCCTTACACAGCTTCAGATTAAGGGTATAGACCTTAATGCTTCGGGTCTTTCAAAGCTTGAAGGTCAGCTCAGATATGTTACCGATTTTGAACTCAAGGCTCTTTCTGAAGTTCTCGATATGAGCGTTAATGAGCTTCTCGGTATAGACAAATAATAATTACTACTTACCCTCTTATATACAACTCCTCAAAGAAGCCGCATCCTGAAAAGGGTGCGGCTTCGCTTTTTTGACATAAAATCCGTTGACAAAAGTAATAATATAATGTAAAATTTTACTATCAAATTTATTGGAGGTAATTACCATGGTTTTAGCTGCTGTCGGCAAAAACGGCACAGGCAAGGATTTCTTCCTTGAATATGTTGCAAAAACTTACGATTTCCCCATGATTTCAATCGGTGACGTTGTAAGAGAACTCGCTGCAAAGGACGGTCTTGAACTTACCCGTGACAATCTTCACGCTACATCAAAGAAGTATATGTCCGAGAACGGTCAGACCTTCTTCCCCGAAATGATCGTTAAGAAGATCAAGGAATCAGATGCTCCCAACTTCCTCGTTTCGGGCATCCGTCCTCCTTCGGATATCGAAGTTTTCAAGAAAGCATTCGGCGACAAGTTTGTTCTTGTTGACGTTGTTATCAGCGATGACGAAGTTCGTTATCAGAGAATGCTCGCAAGAGGCTCCGAAAGAGACGGCAAGAGCGTTGAAAAGCTTCGTGAAAACGATATCCATGAAGAAGAAATCTTCCACACCAGCGAAAGCGAAAAAATGGCTGACTACATCATGAAGAATGACGGCACTGTTGACGATTTCTATGCAGGCGTTAAGGATTTCTACGATAACTATCTCAAGGCAAAGCTTGACTGATAATTAATTGAACCCCCGTGATATCAATCACGGGGGTTGTTCTTTTGCGTCAGATTATTTCGTATACACGGTTAACGCCCTTGTTTGTTGTTTTGAGAATAACGGTGAAGATTTCTTCAATCTTTGAGGGTGAATCGTCTTCCATAACACCTGCATCGATAAGTGCAAGCTTGAGAGCGTTTTCAGCTGCAAGCCATTTTTCGTTGTCGATAATTGTTTCTTCAAGCTGTGCGTTGATTTCTGCGATTGCTGCTTCAACGGCAGCTTTTTCGCTTGCGGAAACCTTTGATTTGTCAGCTTCTTCCCAAGTTTTGATATAGAGCTTTGCGGTGTTTATAAGTCTGTGCTCGTTGAACTGAGGATATTCTGCGGGATTTGAATATACATCGTGCATATTGTTATCTGTCATTGCACGGATAGCGAGCTTAAGAACAACGTCGTTGTTGGGAAGCTGTTCGTGAGCCTGACCCTTGAAGAACCATGTTGTGCAGGGAAGGAGACCTGTTGTTGCGTCAACAACGCCGTCGGGTGAAAGATGGTTGTGCTCGGGATTGTTGCAGTAAGTACCCTTAGCCTTGTAGTTTTCACCGAGAGTTTCGCCGAGATTTGCAAAGGTTGTTCCCATTGCGGGAGAAGCAGCATGGATAATCTTGTCTGCGTTTGTTGTTTTATAATCCTTGCAGAGCGCAACAAGAGGATAATCGTAGCAGCAAACGTTCATAACCTCGCAACCCTTTGACTGGAGTGTTCTGAGGTTCTTTTCGAAGTTTGCTCTTGAAGTCATAAAGCTGTCAACTTTTTCGCGGATAAACGAGAATTCAGGGTCGGAAAGCCACTTGTCTCTTGCGGCAGGATAGTAAGCGGTGGGGCAGAGAGCCCACATGATTGTTGTTCTGCGAAGACCTACGTCGGCAACGCCTTCCGCGAGTGAACCGAGTGCCGATTTGAGAACGTCATCGGGGAGAATGCGGAGAACCATGTTGAGAAGATAGGAAAGATAAGTGTCGCCAAGGAGGCTGACAAGGAGTTCTTCGTAAAGAACGTTATCGTCGTAGAATACGCTCAGGTTGTTTGTGAAAAGGTCGCCGATGATGTTTGAACCGTCAATTGCGGGAGCGATGAAAACAACCTTATCGATAATGTCGAGATCTTCGGGATATGTATTGAAATGGTGAACTGCGATTGTACCGCCGAGGCTGATGTAGCAGATTTTAACCTTCTTTGCACCTGTCTGAGGCATAACAACGTTATGAATATAATTATGGAGCTTGTCTGTTTCACCGATAACGTCGCCGAATGAGTCGTAGCCGAAATAATAAAGCTTATCCTCGCCGATGATTTCGCCGAGTTCCTGAACGGGAAGGAAGCCGTAATACGCTTCCTTGACAGCGGGATCAAGCTCGCTCATGGGGCATTCGTAGCAGGGGACTTCAACTTCTGTGAGGTAGTTGCCCTTGTTATCCTTATGAAGAACGTAAAGCGCATTGTAGGCACCTGTTCTTATAGCTTCAGAAAGTCCGCAGTCTCTTCTTGTGATGATTGAAAGAAGAAGTTCGGGAAGAGCTTCCTTAACGAGAGCCATAATGTCGATTTCGAGAGGCCAGCCGGTAACGTAGCCGTTATCGTCGGGTATTCTCTTGCCGTTTTCATCGAGCATGTACGTATCGTTCTGGCTCATGCCGTGAACGAGAATAACGGGGGTTTCGGTGTCGAAATCCGCAATATGCTCTGTTGTAATTTCGGGAGTGTCTGCAAATGCCGCAACGGAAAATACCGAAAGCACCATAGCAAGAACAAGCACCGCACTGATTAATCTTCTGATTTTCATTTCTAACACCTCTTGCACATATTTGTGTTTTACGTTTAATAAAATTTTAACATATTTTTAATATTAATTACAATTAGATTATATTACAAGGATTTGCATTCGTTTTTGTTCAAAAACACCAATAATTGTTACAAGTGTAACATTATGACGAATTAACTTGTGAAAATCAGCGCAATTGACATAATTTTTATGATATGATATATTAATTAAGATTTGAATATCTTACATTATATGTATGGCATATATCAGAAAAAGGGGTATTAAAATGGCAGTATATAAAAATAAAATTGATTTGCATATGCACACAAAAAGCTCATTTGACGGAAATTATTCTGCAGAGGAAATGTGTGCTTCGGCGGTGGAAAACGGACTTTCGGTTATCGCAATCACCGACCATTTTGATGTTGACTTTTTTGAAAGGCATAATCTTGATGTCCGTCAGCAGACAAGCTATGAAGGAATTCTTTCTGCCCGAGAAATGTTCAAAGACAGAATAACGCTTCTGAGAGGCATTGAAATGGGTCAGCCGACCTATGATATTCCTCTTACGGAAAAATCCCTTGCAAGATATGAATATGATTTTGTTATCGGTTCGATTCATAATCCCCGCGGAATGCCCGATTACGGCGATTTCGACTACAAAAGCATGACGGAAAATGAAATCTATTCCGCGCTTGATAATTATTTTGAAGAAGAGCTTCTTCTTGCAAAATGGAACGGTTTCGATACCTTTGCACATCTTACATATCCTATGCGATATATCGTTCAGGCAGGAAGAAAAGAAATTGAACTCAGCCGATACGATGATATAACAGATGAAATTTTCAAGGTTCTTATTGAAAACGGGAAGGCTCTTGAAATCAATACAAGCGGACTGCGTCAGCCCATCGGAAAAACAATGCCTACGGAGAATTACGTCCGCAGATTCAGGGAGCTCGGCGGTGAATTCCTTACTCTCGGCTCGGATGCTCATTTCACGGAGCACGTTGGTGCAGGCATTGATAAGGGCTATGAAATTGCGGAAAACTGCGGATTTGAATACGTGACGTATTTCAAAAACAGAAAACCCGTTCAGGTTAAAATTGAAAAATAAAACAGAGGTGAAAAACTATGGCAAGAATCACGGCGTTTTTTATGGCGGTTATTACGTGGTTCAGCGTTGCTTTATTCCCTGCTGAACCTGTCGAAGGAATATTCAGCGAATCAAAACCGAAGGTTCAGACTGCTTTTGATGAAGGAGATTTTGTTATGGGCGAATATGACCTTGTTGTTGCGCCGAACGGTGATGACAGCAATCCCGGTACCCTTGAAGCTCCTCTGAAAACAATCGAAAAAGCCAAAGAAATCCTTAAAGGAATTGCAGGCGGTGACGCGGTTACCGTATGGTTCAGAGAGGGTACATACACAATAGAAGATACTTTGGATTTTACTTCTTCAGACAGAAGCAATGTTCTTTACCGTTCATATCCCGATGAAGAGGTTCTTTTCTCGGGCGCAAAGGAAATCGGCGGAAGCTGGAGCGAAACAACAATCAACGGCGTAAAGGCGTTTGTAACCGATATGCCCGTTGAAAGCGAGGATGATTATTTCCGTTCGCTTTTCAAGGGCGACAAAAGACTTCCGCGCTCCAACTATCCCAAGGAGGGACAGTTCAAGGTGGCTGACCCCAAAACGGATGAGGCGGTTGTTCCCGAAAACGAAGCGCAGTTTTTCACTCATTCGGCAGTTTTCTATGCACATGCATCCGATGTCAAGGATTTTGCAAACGCAAAGGACGTTGACGTAAGAATCATGCATTTCTGGTGCGATGAGCTTTTGCCCGTTCATTCGGTTGATGCCGCAACGGGCAGAGTGGAAACACGCAAGCCTACCTCAATGACGGTAAGAGTTGAAGATAATTATGTTTTTGAAAACGTAAAAGAGGCTCTTTCTCTTCCCGGTGAATGGTATCTTGACCGTGCGGAGGGCAAGCTTTACTATATTCCCGAAGAAGGAGATACCGTTGAAAACACAGTGCTTTATGCAGGTGTAACCGAAAAGCTCATGAGCTTCAGAGGTGCAAAAAATATCGCTTTTCAGGGCATGGATTTTGTCAGAACCGATTGGGACCATGTCGGTAAAGAGGGTACTCATTCGGGAAAAGCTTTCGATGAATCGCATCCTCTCTATAAAAATTTAGAATACGGCGCAGTTCATCCTCAGGCAGCTTTTGAAACTCCCGCAGCAATTAACATTTCCGCATCGGACGGAATTGATTTCACGGACTGTAGGTTTGAAAATATTTCATATACTGCCGTCAAGTTTGAACAGGCAACGGTAAACTGCAATATTACAAGCAGCATGTTTAATGAAATCGGTGCAAATGCAGTTTTCATCCACGGTGATTTTGTTGTTCCCGCAACAACGAAAAACATCAACGTCACGGACTGCCATATCAGCAGCTACGGAAGAATATTCAATAACGCAATCGGTATTCTTCTTACCCATGCCATCGACTGCGACCTGACAAATAACGAAATCCACGACGGCTGGTATACGGGAATTTCCGTCGGCTGGAACTGGGGATATGCTCCCAATTCCACCAACAACATAAATATCAGCAACAACCTTATTTATGATATCGGTAACGGATGGCTTTCGGATATGGGTGCAATCTATACTCTCGGCATTCAGCCCGATACCGTTATCAGAGGCAACGTTATTTATAACGTAGGCTGTGACGAAGGCAGATACGGTTACGGCGGATGGGGCGTTTATCTTGACGAGGGTTCAAGCGGTATTCTCGTTGAAAACAACCTTGTTTACGATTGCTCATCCGAAACCTTCCATCAGCATTACGGCAAGGATAATATCGTGCGCAACAATATCTTTGCTTTCGGCGGCGAGGGTGCGTTTCTGATAACAAGACATGAGGAACATAATTCTCTCACTCTTTCAAATAATATCCTTGTTGCCGATAATTCCACCATATATGCTTTCAAGACCGAAAAAGACTGGTTTGTTGATGACAGCAATCTTTATTGGGACTACACAAGCGGAGGCAACGTTCATTCGGGTTATTCAATGGGCTTCTTTGATAAGAGCACGCTTGTGATTGAAGTTGCAAGAGGTTATTATAACAACGGTGTGTTTGCAGACCCCTTGTTCAGGGATGCAAAAAACCGTGATTTCACCCTTGCGGAAAACAGCCCTGCACTTGAAACGGGCTTCAAGCCTTTTTCATACGATGCAGGAACGGTAACCAAATTTTAAAATTTACGAGGTTCACGAAAGTGAGCCTCGTTTTTTTGTAACATACCTCCGTTTTCGGTTATATACTGAAATATTGAATGGAGGTTTTGCTATGGACAGAAGAGAAATGGAAAGGCTTATGGATAAATATAAAGCCGAAATGATAGAATTCAGCAGAAGAAATTCTGCGCCGATAAATGACGAAAGAACCCGTGAGATGAACGATTCGATTGAAGATACGGGAACTTTTGAAAGGGACAGAAGCAATCCCTTGCCTATGAATGAAATGCCTCAGACAACCGAAACCGAGGAAAATGAACCGCTTGTTCTTCCTGCACAGACTCAGCCCGAAGCCGAAGAAACGCAGACGGATATAACCGCGGTTGACGTTGCGGAAAATCTTCGCAGAGCGTGTGCATCGGTCAATGATAGCTCAAGCGACGAACAAAGGCAGAGATGTAGGGATATCAACGATTTTCTTCTTGAAAACGGAGAGAGAGGTTCTCTGAAAATTCAGGCGTTTGCATCCGACCAGAGCTTCGGAATAGGAAGCGCAAGGGTCATGGTTTTCATTGAACTGCCGAGCGGAAACGTTGCCGTCTTCGACGGCCTTACCGATATTGACGGCATAACTCAGCCGATTCTTCTCCCCACTCCTCCTAGGTCGCTTTCGCAGTCACCCGCGCCGAACGGAGCAAGGCTTCCCTATGCGGTCTATTCGATTTATGTTGAGCATCCCGACTTTGTGCGTGAGGTTTTCACAAACGTTCCCGTTTTCTCAGGAGTTGAGTCGATTCAGCCCGTCAGAATGCTTGCAAAATCCGCGGGTCTTGAAGAACCCGCACCCATAGCCGTTGATGAAAGCGGATTCACGGCTTTGCAAAGGGCGGGTGAATGATATGGCTGTAACACCCGTAATTCCCGATTATATAACGGTGCATCTCGGAACGCCTCAGTCGAATGCAAGAAATGTGACCGTGCCGTTTACCGACTATATCAAAAACGTTGCATCAAGCGAAATCTATCCCTCATGGCCCGAAAACGCGATAAGGGCAAACATATATGCACAGGTTTCCTTTGCGCTCAACAGAATTTTTACCGAATATTATCGGAGCAGAGGATATAATTTTGATATAACCAACTCAACGGCGTATGACCAGGCGTATGTTGACGGAAGAGATATCTTTTTGAACGTTTCTAAACTCGTGGATGAGCTTTTTAATGATTACGTCACAAAGGGAAATCAGATTCAGCCGTATTTCACCGAATACTGCGACGGCAGAAGCGTAACCTGCCGGGGTCTTTCTCAATGGGGAACGGTAACTCTTGCGAATCAGGGCAGAACTCCCTATCAGATTCTTCAGAATTACTACGGCAACGATATCAACATCGTAAGGAATGCGCCCGTCAGGAATATTCCCGAATCGTATCCGGGAAGACTTCTCCGTCTGGGTTCGTACGGCGGCGAGGATATCAGAACAATTCAGCGCCAGCTCAACAGAATAAGGCGTAATTATCCCTCAATCCCCGCAATTCCCGATACAAACGGATTTTTTGATGCGGCAACCCGTGCGGCGGTTATTCAGTTCCAGAGGATATTCAACCTCACTCCCGACGGAATAGTCGGTAAAGCAACGTGGTATAAAATCAAGCAGATTTATAACGCCGTCAAAAAGGTATCCGAGCTTTATTCCGAGGGCATAACAATCAGCGACGTTGAAAGAATATTCAGCGAAACCCTGCGCAGAGGAAGCAGAGGCAGAGATGTCAGAGCGATTCAGTATTTTCTCAATTTTCTCGGATTTTTCAATGACCGTCTTCCGCAAATCAAGGTTGACGGAATCTTCGGACCTGCAACGGAAAATGCGGTCCGTCAGTTCCAGAGTCAGTACGGCTTGACGGTTGACGGAATAATCGGCAGAGCAACGTGGAACGCAATTCTCGACGCATATTACAGTACCCTCAATTCCCTGCCCGATGAATACCGTTCATATTCGTCTTTGCTCTATCCGGGATATACTCTCACAACGGGAACAAGCGGTAATGTTGTGACTCAGGTTCAGACATTCCTGCGTACGATAGCACAGAACAACAAAAATGTTCCTCTTATCACCGCTGACGGAGTTTTCGGCAACAGGACAAAAGAAGCCGTAATTGCCGTACAGAAAATAGCGGGACTTCCGCAAAACGGAGTTGTCGGTCCTCTGACATGGAATGCAATAGTCAATCTTTATAATGAATACCGATGAAGAATTTGCTAATAATAAACCCGTAAATGTTTTCGGGAGGGTTTAAAATAGAAAGCAGGTTTTCGCAGGATTATGTAACCAATATTTCAATGCTTGATAACGAACTCCGTCTTAAGGACAGCTTTGACCTTGTAGGCAGAGATCTGAAGATTGATAAACACAACGCCAAGCTCTATTTTGTTGACGGCTTCTGCAAGGATGAAATCATGGTTAAAATCATGTCATATTTTCTCAATGCAGAGGAAAAGGATTTCAAAACTCTTAAAACGGCAAGAGAGTTTGCAAACAAATACGTTCCCTATGTTGAAACAGACGTAACTTCCAAGGTCAGCGATTTCATAAAATCCGTTCTTTCGGGCGGAATAGGAATGGTTATTGAGGGATATTCCGAAGCGGTAATCATCGATGCAAGAACCTATCCCGTGCGTTCCGTCGGCGAGCCCGATAACGATAAAGTTCTCCGCGGACCTCATGACGGTTTTGTTGAAACCCTTGTTTTTAATACCGCACTCATCCGCAGAAGAATAAGAGATACCGCCCTGACGATGGAAATCCATTCCGTCGGCAGGGTTTCGCAGACGGACGTTGTTATCTGCTATATGAAAAACAAGGTTAACGGCAAAATGCTTGATGCTTTAAGAAAAAAGCTTGACTCAATAAGCATTAATTCGCTGACGATGGGTCAGCAGAGTCTTATCGACTGCCTTGTTCCCAAACAATGGTTCAATCCGTTTCCGAAGGTGCGTTATACCGAGAGACCCGATGCCGCCGCCGCAAGTCTTCTTGAAGGAAGCATGGTGCTGATGATTGACAATTCGCCCGCCGCCATGGTTATTCCGACGGGTATTTTCGATTTTCTTCAGGATACGAACGATTATTATATGTCGCCCGTCATAGGGTCGTATATGAGAATAATCCGCATGGCGATTTTCGGAATGACAATGCTCCTCATTCCCGTGTGGCTTCTTTTAGTGCAGAATCCCGAGTTCATTCCGCCGTGGCTTGAGTTCATAAAAATCGAAGAACCGAATACCGTTCCGATTGTTGCCCAGCTTTTTATCGTTGAGGTTGTTATTGATGCCATGCGCCTTGCGTCAATCAATACCCCGCAGTCGCTCAGCAGTTCGTTCGGCGTTATCGGTGCGCTTGTTCTCGGTGAATTTGCGGTTTCGGCAGGTTGGTTTGTGTCCGAAGTAGTGCTCTATATGGCATTTGTTGCTCTTACAAACTTTACTCAGCCGAGCTATGAACTCGGTTATGCGTTCAAGCTTTTCAGAATGCTCCTTATCGGTCTTATTGCCCTTTTCAACCTTTGGGGATTCATTGCGGGAATAATATTGATTGTCGTTGAGCTTGTAACAACAAAAACCGTTACGGGTCAATGTTATCTTTATCCCCTCATACCGTTCAAAGGTTCTGCGCTTGCAAGTCTGCTTCTGAGAAAACCTCTTAACAATAAGAACAACTGACAAAAATCCCCTGTGCCGAAACACAGGGGATTAGCTTATTTATTCATCAGCATTCTCATGAACAGTCCGCCCTGAACCGTTCTGTGACGGAATGAAACCCATTTTCCGCTGACGGTATCGTACCAGTCCGTCATGGGTACTCTTGAGGGGCTTTCGTCATATGCTTTCCAGAGAGGAGCAATGTATTCGGCGAAAATTTTGTCGGAGGATGACATTGATGCCGTCCAAACAAGCCAGTCAGACTTTGTGTAGTCTGCTCTGCTGTCGAGTGGCATGCCGTATTTGTTGAAATGCTTCATATTATCGGCGATTTCGGCATCCATGAATTCCTGACCGAAAAGACCGCTGTTCCATACCTTGTCCCAGACCATGTTGTATTTCATCGAATATGAGTCGGGTCTGTCGAAGGCAAGTCTTGTTGTACCGTCTTCGTTGACTGCGGTGTTCTTCCAGATTTCAGCCATTTTAACTGCTTCTTCGCTGTAATATGCCGATTTATCTTCGTTTCCGAGCATTTTCATCAGCATCGACATTCCCTGAAGACCCATGATTGCCTTGAGGGAAAGGTTGCAGTTATGAGCAAGATGGCCTGCAAAGTCGTCGGTGCAAAGCTGATGGCCGGGGTCTGCGCCGTGCTTTATGAGATATCCGCACCATTTTTCGAGGAGTGCGAGGTGTTCGTTTGCAAAGTCGGCGTTGCCTGTTGCAAGAGCAACGTTTGTTTCCATTATCAGCATATTTCCGCATTCTTCAACGGGCATCTGCCATTTTTCGATGTCCTTCTGGTTGTTTGCATAAACCTGACCGTTGAGAAGGGGATACTG
>CALAQQ010000006.1 GCA_937888485.1 uncultured Clostridia bacterium | reverse complement strand
TATCGGGCATTGATTACAGCGAAGATATTCTTGCAACAATCGATTGCCTTAAAGCTCTGGGGGCAGGAATACAAATTGAAAAAGACACGGTGACCGTAAATTCCGAAAACTTTTTGAAAACGGCGGACTCCGCTCTCAATTGCAGAGAAAGCGGAAGCACGCTCAGATTTTTCATTCCGCTTGCGTTATGCACGGGAAAAGAAATAACGCTGAACGGCAGCGAAAGACTTTTTCAGCGTCCCCTTGAGGTTTATGAAAAGCTGTGTTTTGAAAACGGCTTTGAATATAAGAAAAGCGGAAATTCGGTGACCGTTTGCGGTAAACTCAGAAGCGGAAAATACGAAATCAGAGGCGATATAAGCAGTCAGTTTATAACGGGTCTTATTTTCGCTCTCGTTTATCTCGGAGAGGATTCTTCAATCCGTATAATACCGCCTTTTGAAAGCAGGTCATATATAAATCTCACAATATCTGCTCTTAAATCATTCGGAGCGGATATTGAATTTGAAGATGATTTCAATATCACAATTAAAAAAGCACAACTGAAATCTTTTTCGGGCAGAGTTGAGGGCGATTATTCAAACGCCGCATTCCTCGATGCATTCAATTATATCGGCTCGGATATAGGAATCACAAATCTTAACCCTGACAGTCTCCAGGGCGACAAGGTATACAAAGAATATTTTGATGCAATTTCAGAAGGAATACCGACTCTGGATATTTCGGACTGCCCCGACCTCGGACCCGTGCTTATTGCTCTTGCATCGCTTAAAAACGGTGCAATCCTTACGGGCACAGACCGTCTGAAGGCAAAAGAAAGCGACCGCGGACAAGCTATGCATGAAGAGCTTTCCAAGCTCGGCGGAGGACTGATTTTCGGCGAAAACAGAATAACCGTTCCGAATCAGGAACTGAAAAACAGCGCTGAAATCCTCAGCGGTCACAATGACCACCGCATCGTCATGGCGATGTCGCTGATTCTTTCGGAATACGGCGGAGCAATCGACGGTGCAGAGGCGGTCAGAAAAAGTTATCCGGGTTTCTTTGAGGATATAAAAAAACTCGGAGCAGAGGTGAAAACAGAATGATAGTTGACGTCAGCAAAAACATATTGATAGTCGGTCTCGGTCTTTTGGGCGGAAGCTATGCAAGGATTCTCAAAAGATTCGGCTTTCATATAAGTGCAATAACTAAGGAGCAAAGCTCGATTGACTATGCACTCAGAGAAAAGATTATTGACGAAGGCTCAACGGAGCTTGACGAAAAGATAATCGGCGAAGCGGATATTGTTATCTTCGCTTTGTATCCGCATATTTTCGTTGAGTGGATTGAAAAAAATCAGAATCTTCTGAAAAGCGGCGCGCTCATTACCGACGTAACCGGTGTAAAGTGCAGTATTGTATATAAAGTTCAGGAAATGCTCCGCCCCGACGTGGAATTCATCGCCGCCCACCCGATGGCAGGCCGCGAGGTTTCGGGCGTTGAAAACAGCACGGATAAATTATTTGCGGGAGCCAACTATATCGTCACTCCCACCGATAAAAACACCCCCGAAGCAATCAACACCTGCATGGAGCTCGGCAGACTTCTCGGATTTTCAAACGTTACTACCCTTTCACCCGAGGAGCACGATGAAATGATAGGCTTTCTTTCACAGCTTACCCATTGCATCGCAATAACTCTGATGACGTGTAACGACAAAGAAAACATGGAAAAGTTCACGGGCGACTCTTTCCGTGACCTTACCCGAATTGCACGCATAAACGACCTTATGTGGAGCGAGCTTTTCATAGAAAATAAAACTGCACTTCTTGAACAGATGAATAATTTCATCGACAAATTCAATGAACTTAAATTGATGCTTGAAACGGAAGACGTTGATGCGATGCGTCAGATGATGCGCCATTCAACCGAGCGCAGAGCATTGTTTGATAAGAAATAATTTTTTTGGAGGCAACAAAAATGAACATGGAATTCAGACGCAAATTACCGATACCGATGGATATAAAGGCGCAGTATCCCCTCACACCCGAGCTTGAAGCGATAAAAGCAAAGCGTGACGAAGAAATCAAAGCAGTTTTCGAGAGCAGAGACGACAGATTCATTCTTATTATCGGTCCTTGCTCCGCTGATAAGGATGACAGCGTAATAGATTATATTTCACGCCTCAGAGGTGTTCAGGAGAAGGTTTCCGATAAGATACTCATCATCCCCAGAATTTATACCAACAAGCCCCGCACAACGGGTGACGGCTATAAGGGAATGCTTCATCAGCCCGACCCCCACAAGGGCGAAGATATGCTCAAGGGCGTTGTTGCAATCAGAAATCTTCATATCAGAGCAATTCAGGAAACAGGCTTCACCTGCGCAGACGAAATGCTCTATCCCGAAAATTACAGATATCTTTCCGACGTTCTTTCATACGTTGCAATCGGTGCAAGATCCGTTGAAAATCAGCAGCCCCGTCTGACGGCAAGCGGCTTTGACATTCCCGTCGGCATGAAAAACCCCACCGCAGGCGACATTTCCGTTATGATGAATTCAATAACAGCAGCCCAGCATTCGCACACCTTCATTTACAGAGGCTGGGAGGTTGAAAGCAAGGGCAATCCTCTTGCGCACGCAATTCTGAGAGGATACGTCAATAAGCACGGCCAGTCGATGCCGAACTATCATTATGAGGACCTCATTCATCTTGCTGAAATTTATGATAAATCGGGTCTCAACAATCCCGCAGTAATCATTGACACAAACCATGCAAACTCGGGCAAAAAATGGATGGAACAGCCCAGAATCGCAAAGGAAATTCTTCACAGCTGCCGCCATTCCGCCGACGTCAAGAAGCTTGTAAAGGGTCTTATGATTGAAAGCTATATTGAAGACGGAGCTCAGAAACCCGAAGAGAACGTTTACGGAAAATCCATCACCGACCCCTGCCTCGGCTGGGAAAAGACCGAAAAGCTTGTACTTGATATTGCAGACGTACTTTAAGAAAGCAAGTGCACTTTTATGGAAATTAAACTTAAACCTCAAGAAGGTATGAATACCGCCGATATCCAAAAAGCAATCGACGATTGCTTTCTTGCAGGCGGCGGAACGGGCGGACACATAAATCCTGCTATTGCCATCGCAAACACGGTTAAGCTTGGAAACAAGGATGCGGAAATCCTTTTTGTCGGAACTAAAAACGGCATGGAGCAGAAGCTTGTTACCAAGGCCGGTTACGAAATAGAATTCGTTAAGGCTCGAGGGTTTAAGAGAAAGCTGTCGCTTTCAAACATTGATGCGGCGATAAAGGCGGTTACCTCTGTTTTTGCGGCGAAGAAAATCATTAAGAGGTTCAAGCCCGACGTGGTTATCGGAACGGGCGGTTACGCAAGCTGGGCGGCTGTGAAGGCGGCGGCAAAGCTTGGATTGCCTACTCTCATTCATGAGCAGAACGCTTTCCCCGGGGTTACCACTAAACAGCTTGCGAAATACGCAGACAGAATTTGTCTGAGCTTTGACGGCACGGAAAAATACTTCACTCCCGAACAGAGAGAGAAGGCTGTCATTACGGGCAACCCCTTGAAGCCCGAAATCGAAAACGCAGACAGAAAAAAAGCAAGACAGGCTTTGGGCATTGGTGAAAACGAGATTTACATTGTTTCCTTTGGGGGCAGTC
>CALAQQ010000005.1 GCA_937888485.1 uncultured Clostridia bacterium | reverse complement strand
GATTCGCTTGTAAAATATTAAAATTTCAGTTTGCGGTAAATTCACCTCCAATATCTTTAATCGACTTTATCCGTCTATAGACATTATACTGATTTTTTGACGTTACCCCGTCAAAATCAAGTGTCTTGCAATTTTGCGCTCTTCACAGCTCTTGGAATTTGCAGATTTGCAAGTTTTTGAAGATAAAAGTTGTTTTTCATCGCCTGACAGTCCGTTTTTTGGTACATATAAATTTGCTATAATTAACTTAACAAGATTAGAATTGACATCCTTGACCAAAATTTTTTATCTCAATATAATTAAATCAAAAAACAAAAGGAGACTGATAAATGCCATATTTACACGGAACACTTGGAGAAAGAATTGCTGATTTGCGAGAACAGAGAGGCTGGACAAAAGCTGAACTTGCACAGCAGGTTGATGTTGATGCATCAACAATCGGAAGAATAGAAAGTGGAGAAACGAAGAAAATCGGCAACGATTTGATTCTTCGTCTTGCAAAAATTTTCGGAGTATCATCCGATTTTATTCTCGGACTTTCCGATGAACCCGAACCGAAAAATTTCAGTATCGGAGAACTTGGTCTGACCATAGAAGCCGCAAAGAAAATTTATACTGGTGAGATTGACTCCGATGTTCTGAATATGTTGCTTGAGCATCCGAACTTCGGAACACTGTCAAATAAAATTGCTCATTTCTTCAAAGGCACTTTTGCCGAGGGATTTGCAATTCAGAATCAGCTTTATGATATGGTCAGCAAAACCGTATGCGGTGACGATGAAATCTCAAAGGAAGTATCGGAAGATATACAAAGCATGAAAACTCCGATATATCAGGCTGACTTAACTATGATTGATAACGGATTTATGTCAATCGTAAAAGATATAAAGAAAACCGTTGATACCGATTTTTCACATTCAAGAAAACTTACACAGGAAACATTTGAAGGAATCCGTCAGAGTCTTGTCAGAAGCGGCGGCAGTCTGTCCTACAAGAGAATAACAGCAGAAAACATAGCAGATGCCGTTATTGAACAGATTAGCCGTTTCGACGGTATTACCCCGGAGATGAAAACTAATCTTCGCAATGCTTTGATTCCGATTTTTATGCAACCGCAGAGAGGTAAACACAGATGACAAACGAAGAGCTTTGCGTATTGGCTCAGGGAGGAGAAGAAACTGCAAAGCACCGTCTTGTTGAAAATAATCTCGGATTTATCAAAAAGCTTGCAAACAAATACTCGGAAGATTTTGAAAACTTCGGAATTGATTTTGAAGAAATCGTGCAGGAAGGCTGCATCGGAATTCTTGAAGCGGTTAATAGGTTTGACATAAACAAAGGCACAAAATTTCTGACTTATGCCACCGCATATATAGAAAAATACATACTTCTGCTTCCCGAAAAATACGGTTATGAAGTTTACGAAGTTGATGAAGAAACAGAAGAAAAAACTTATTTCTCGTTTATGAGTTTTGACGGTGAAAATGAAAACGGTGAATCCGATGCAGACTATATCGAGAGCACTCTTTTAGCAAGGCAACCATATATTTACAATGCTTCACCCGAAAATGTTTTCTTTGAAAAACTAAAAAATCTATTGCTCTGTGGGTCGGTTAAAGAACTCAATGACCGTGAACGGGAATATCTTTCTTATCGTTTCGGACTTGAAGACGGTGTTCATCACACCCGAAAAGAATCGGCAGAACATTTTCATCTGAAAGAAGTCCGTGCCAAGCAGATTGAAAAAAGTGCGATGAAAAATATCAGAAAACATTTTGAACCGCAGTGGGATTATATCTGTAGTCGTAAGTCCGACTGCTCCGAAGAAAAAGAATATATAGTTTTTGAAAATTTCACAGATATTACTGCGGCATCAAAACTGTATTATTTCGCTCATAAGCACGGACTTTCGGAAGCGCTTAAAGTGTTCTCGGGCAGAACATTAAAGGTTTCCGTTCCGATAAAAAATGAGCTTTACGGAATAAAAATTGACGGGTTGATTTTGTCAACACGCACCGCAAACATTCTGAAGAAAAATAAAATTACTACACTCGGGAAACTGATTGCAAAAATTCAAAACGGTCAGCTTCGGAGCATAAAAAATATCGGCACAAAAACTGTTTCGGAAATACAAATCTGCGTTCTGAATTTCTGCTACGGAGAGCTCGATTATCTGCAAAAAATATATTTTTTCAAGCTGCTTCTTTGCGACAATTGCAGATAATTTTCCGTTGCGACGGGGATTTTTATATACCGTTTGTTCCTTTTCCGAGCAGTCAGAAAAACAAATTTTTCTGTTCTTTCCTGAACTTCTCTGCCTGCTCTGCACCGCTGAAAAGTCTGCTGTCATGTAAGGCGACAGACATCCTTTTCACCGCCGACGGAACAAAGGTATAACACACTAGACTTTGCGTGCCGCAAAATCGTGTGCCAAATGGAGATTTTCTCCCTTTGGATACCCACTTGTGCCGATTGTTGTGTATATACAAATTGAATTTTCGGGCAAAAGGGTACCCTCAAAAATTCAACTGCATCCACAAAAATTTTGCAAAAACCAGTCCGCAAAATTCAATCGTCACCTTCATTTTTTCGCAAGAACAATCACACCTGTTCACAAATTTTTACAACCAAAATCACTTGCTCAAAATGAAAAAAGTCCGAAAACCTTCTCGTCTTTTAGAGAATTTTTCGGACTTTTATTTTTATCTGTTCGGTTTCACATTTGCAATATTTATATTTGTTATAAATACACCATTGCTATATGCAAATTCTGCAACACCGTCATATTTTTCAGCAATGGTTTTTATGCTTCTGATACCGTGACCGTGATTTATTTTGTCTTTCTTTGTTGTTGTCAGTTTGTCAGAATTAACATT
>CALAQQ010000004.1 GCA_937888485.1 uncultured Clostridia bacterium | reverse complement strand
ACCGTTTGATTTTTAAAAACAGTTTTGCACCGATTCCGATAAGGAAATCGGGGAAAATTCCGAATTTGGGCGACCTTTTGAGGAGGGTCACAACCTTGAAAAATCTTGTATCAAGAGGACTTTTGCCGTCAAGACAAAGAACGGTTTTTCCTTTTGCAGATTTTTTTGCATTTTGCATAAATCCGTCTGACGGGAGAATTTTCACGTTTTCGTTTTCGGGAAGATTGCCGTTTTCAGTTGTTATCAGCTCAAAAACTGGCATCGACTGTGCATAGACCGATTCAATAAATTCAGCTGTGCAGTTTTTTGTAATAACGCTTACAAAAGGTTTTTCGGCAATTTCGGATTTTGTGTAGATATCCTTGCCGATATCTTTCTGAACGGTATCGCATTTCTTTGAGGTTTCTGCGGCCATGCGGTTTTTGATTTCACCGCATTTTGCAACAATGAGCTTCACCGTTTCGGCATCGGCACGCCAGAGAATGCGATAGAATTCATTGATCAGCGCCGAATAGGTTTTATAAAGAATTTCCTGAAGATAATCCCCGGTCATTCCCGATTTTTCGGCGGCATCATAAACGATGCTCATTGAAGAGAGAAAATGGTTGACCAGCTCCGTGCTGATGCTCTGACTGACGGAAAAACCTTCTTTCGGAGTGTGACGGCGGTATCTGTAAATTGCATTGTCAATGCCGATAATCTTCGGCTTTTTGTCATAAACAAGCGGCATTGTGAACGCACCGTCTTCGCTGTAACGCAGAGGAGGGAAACGGATTTCGCTTTTTTTCAGCATTTCTGTTTTATAGCATTTGTTGCCGAGAAGGAAATTCCATAAAAGACGCTTGTCCGTATAATCTATATTTGCTTCTTTCGACAGCGATTCCGCAACGGGATTTATCTGTTCGCCGCCGTAACCGAAACTGATGTGGCGATATACAGCCATATCTGCTTCGTTTTCTTTGAGAGTATTATAAATGTTTTCGAGCGATTCGGGTGTGAGCAAATCGTCGCTGTCAAGGAAAACTGTATATTCACCCTCAGCGTGGTTAATGCCGTTGTTTCTTGCGGCGGAAACGCCCGAATTTTTTTGGTAAAGGGAGAGGATATTGCTGTTTTTCTTTGCATGTTCTTCGATTATTTCTGCCGTCTTATCGGTTGAACCGTCGTTGACAATGATAATCTGAACATCTTTCAGAGTCTGTTTTTCAAGACAGTCAAGCGTTTCGGCAAGAAACATTTCGCTGTTATATGCAGGAATAATAACTGAAATTTTCATGCTTATTTTTCCCATTTGATAACGGTTTTTCCGAAATGACGGCTTATATCCTGTGCAAATGCGGAATGGATATCCGCAATTTTTCTCACTTCAACAACACCGCCGATAAGATTTTCGAGATAAGCGGGAATTTTCGGATTCTCCGCAAGAATATCCATTGTGCGCTGAAAATCCTCTACACCGCTTCGGCTTGAACCGAAAAGATTGAGACCTTTTTCAAGAACCATTCTTGTGTTTATATCAACAAATCTTTCGCTGACGCCCATAAGACCTATAGAACCTTCGGGATTGATGAGGTCGATTATCTGCGCAATTGCAAATCTTGAACCTTCACCGCCTACGCATTCAAAAGCGTGGTCAACTTTAAGTCCTTCGGGAACGTGGTCAACATGGTATGCGCCGTCTGCGAATGAAAAATAGGCAAGTTTATCATATACTGTTCCGAAAACATAGAGCTTTGTTTCCGGGTAAAGAATCTTGAGAATGAGGGCCGTTATGAAGCCGACATTACCGTCACCCCATATGCCGATTGAATTTTTGCGGACATGGGAAAACTTCTCAAAGCGTGCTATTGCATGAACACAGACGCTGATAAGCTCTGCAAAGGATGCAATGCGAAGGTCAATACCGTCGGGAACTCTTACGAGTCTGTCAGGTGAAATATCGATATAATCCCTGAGGAAACCGTCGTATCCGCTTGAGCAGAAACGGCTTGAGGGTCTGTAGTTTTCGGCAATAACATCGTCATCTTCGGTCGGAGTGTTCGGAACGGGAACAACAATTTCGCCCGGCTTGAAATTACCTGTCGGGTCAAAAACAACCTTGGCAACGCATTCGTGAATGAGTGCCATGGGAAGCTTTGCTTTCAGTGCTTCACGGCTTCTGTTGCCGAGATAATAACGCTGGTCAGCCTTGCAAACCGAGAGATAGACGGGTCTGAGAAGAACGCTGTTTTTGATATCGGGCTGTGTGCAGGCAACTTCAATCATGCCCGGCGCAATAAGCCTGTAAACTGAATTAATCATCTTACTCCTTACCTTTCACCGAATCAGTCGGTAGTTCCAAGAAGTGTGTGTGCAACCTTGAGGTCATACGGATAGGTGATTTTGATGTTGAAAACCTCGCCCTCAACCATGAAAACATCCTTGTTCTTGATTGAGAAAATCTTGCAGGCATCGGTGAGGATAGCCTTTTCGTCTTCTGTAAGACTTGCAAGAACCTTTTCGAGTTCTTTGAGACGGAATGACTGCGGAGTCTGACCCTGATACATCTTGCTTCTGTCGGGAATTGACGAGATAACCTTGCCGTCAAGGCTTTCAACAATTGTATCGGTTGCGGGGATAACGGTATCGCAAGCACCGTATTCAATTGCGGCTGCAACGTTTTCCTCAATGATTCTGTGTGTAAGGAAGGGTCTTACCGCATCATGGGTAACGATAACCGTGTTTTCGTCGGTTTCGTAATTATTTTCTATATATTCAATTGCGTTTTCGAGTGTACCGTTTCTTGAAGCGCCGCCTGCAATAACGGTCACCTTTTTGCCCGAGGGCAGATGCTTGTTTATCAAATCCTGAGTGTGAGCAATCCATGCCTTGGGGCAAAGCACAAGTATTTCGTCGATTTTATCGTTAACAAAGAATTTTTCTATGGTGTGGATAATAACGGGTTTTGTTCCGAGTTCAAGATACTGTTTCGGGGTGTCGGAATTACCCATGCGGCTTCCGATGCCGCCTGCAAATACTGCTGCGAATACCATATTCAATCTCCTTTCTTATTTACCGCCCTTAACCATGCGGTCATACAGAGCACAGATTTCTTTTGCATCGCCCTGCGCAATGAGTTTTCCGTGGTCAAGAATAATCGCCTTGTTGCAGATGTTAAGCACCTGCTGAGTGCTGTGTGAAACAAACAAAACGGTTGTTCCTTTATCAAACATGGAACGCACCTTTGCTTCGCTTTTTTGTCTGAATTTTGCGTCGCCTACGGACAAAACCTCGTCGAGAATAAGAACTTCGGGTTCAACCGCGGTTGCAATTGCAAATCCGAGTCTTGCACGCATTCCCGATGAATAGTTTTTGACGGGAACTTCAATAAAATCCTGAAGTTCTGAAAATTCAACAATTTCGTTATATTTTTCATCGATGAATTTTCTGGAATAACCCATGGTTGCACCGTAGAGATAAATATTCTCTTTGCCCGAATAGTTCATATCGAAGCCTGCACCGAGTTCGAGCATGGGAGCAATAACGCCGTTGACCTTAACGCTTCCTTTGGTGGGTTTAAGAACGCCTGCGATGACTTTGAGCAGGGTTGATTTTCCTGCACCGTTAAAGCCGAGAACGCCTACTCTTTCGCCCTTTTCAACCGTGAAGCTGATATCCTGAAGCGCCCAGAATTCGGTAAAATGAAGCTTCCTTGTGATGAGCTTTATAAAATATTCTTTTATGTTGTCAACCTTCTCTTTGTTGAGGTTGAACATCATACTCATGTTTTCAACAACAATTGCCGGTTTGCTCATAAGCATTTCCTTTCATCAGATATGAAGTATGAATTTATCCTGCTTCTTATAGAAGGCAAAAAGTCCTATGGCAACGGAAACAATTCCGAATGCAAGCGAATAAAGAAGATGGTTGATGTTGAACATCTCGCCGTAGAGAACACAGCTTCGGAACATCTGGGTTATTGAATAAAGCGGGTTTGCCATGAGTACCATTTTGAAAATTTCGTTCTTGATATTAAGCTGTTCCACCTGATAGAAAATCGGTGTGAGATAGAAAAGAAGGGTGCAGAACACTTCGTAAAGATAATCAACATCCTTGAAGAATACTTCGAGGGTTGAAAGAATGAGGCCGATACCGATGCTTACGAGAAGAAGAATGAGAATCGGTATGGGTGAAAGCAAAATATAAGGAGTAATATGAGGGGGTTCGTTTGAGAAGAAATAGAAATAGAGCATGAAGCAGACAAGCACCGTAAGAGAAACAAGGAAGGTCACGAAGTTTGCGATGATGTTTGAGAGGGGATACATATACTTCGGAACATAAACCTTTTTGATAACCGAGGCGCTGTTTCTGATTGAACGCATTGCTCTTTTTGTTGACTGAGTGAAAAATTCAAAGATAAGACGTCCGCAGAGAAGATAGATGGGATAATTCACTACTCCCGCACGTTTGCCTCCGAATACTCCGCCGAAAACAACAACAAGGATAATTGTTGTCAGAAGAGGCTGCAGAAATGTCCAGAAAATACCGAGAACGGAGTTTCTGTACTGCAGCTTAATGTTTTTACGGACTATTTCGTAAAGCAGATATCTGTATTTATAGAAATTTTTCAAATATTTCATAACGTTTTCCCGTTTCTGCTGTTATTTTATACCCCATTTTGCAAAGAAATTGAGCATGGAGTTAATCTGCACAAGCTTGAGCTTAAAATTCTTCTTGGATTCGCGTCCCCATTCGTGATAAACCGTAGCTTCCGGATAATAGACCGTTCTGCAGCGGCGGTTGACTTCACGGGTAAGGTCGCTGTCTTCAAAATACATGAAATAACGTTTGTCGAAGCCGCCGATTTCTTTGAAAAGCTTTGTTCTTATGAACATGAAGCAGCCTGTTGCGTTTTCAATGTCAACGGGTTTTGTAAGGTCGCAGTCAAGCATGGCATATTCACGCAGAATATCGCTCGGTTCACCGCTTCCTCTGAGACGGCTTGCAATGAGATATTTAAGGCAGGGCGTTCTCTTTCCGAGAATCTGAAGTCTTCCGTCGGGGAAACGGATTTCAGGCGATGCCATGCCGATATCTTCATTTTTTTCAAGGAAATCAACAAGTTTTGCGATAACATCATCTCTGACGATGATATCGGGATTGATTATGACGTGATAATCGGAATCCAACCTGTCCATTATGAGGTTATGACCCTTGCCGAAGCCGATGTTTCCGCCGCTTTTTATAAGGGTAACCTCAGGATATTTTTTTTCTATATGTTCAATTGTTCCGTCGGTTGAACCGTTGTCAACAACATAAAGACGGAACGGAACCTCGGTGCATTTCAGAAGTGAACCCACAGCGTTGTCAATGGTTGACATGTTGTTGTAGGTTACTATGCAACCGGTTACGGTTTTGTTCATTATATTTTTTCCTTTCCAAGGCACATTTTGGAAACTATTTTATTTTTATCAGTGGCAAAAGAATTCTGACGCGCCACATGATTTTTTGCGAAAGAGACGTTTTTTTGCCCGTTACGGTTGCGGAATGCCGACGCCATCTTATAAGAGGCTCTGAAAGAAGGACAACCTTCTTTTTTTTCTTCATCGCAACGAGGGCAATCCACCAGTCGTGCATGGGGAGAGCCTCGGGGAAAGGCAGGCACTCATGCAGAAGCTCTTTTTTGAACGCCATGCAGCAACCGACGAAGGAATTCCTTGCCATATTACCGAAAAAAGAAGCGTTAGAGCTGTGGACCGCAAAATATGACGGCTCGGTTATATTGAGGTCGGAATCGGTAACAGATGCATCGTGGAGAACAAGGTCCGCACCGTCTGCGATTTCTTTCATAACGAGCTTAACCTTATCGGGCATCCATACATCGTCCTGGTCGCTGAGAAAAACAACATCTCCCGAACAGGCTTTAAGGGCATTTTCAAAATTTTTGACAACGCCCTTGCCTTCACCTTCGATATAACGGATTCTTTTGTCTTTTGACTGATAACCGAGGACGACTTCGCGGGTCTTGCCCATGGGATAATCGTCGGATACTATCAGTTCATCATTTTCTCCGAGCTGACTGAGGATGGATTCAATCTGTTCGGATATATACTGCTCGCCCTTATATGCGGCAAGCGCAACGGATATTTTCATATCAGTCGATTGATTTCATTGTGGGGAAGAGAAGCACGTCTCTGATAGCCTGAGAGTCGGTAAGG
>CALAQQ010000003.1 GCA_937888485.1 uncultured Clostridia bacterium | reverse complement strand
TCTCTTCCGATCGTATCGCTTCTGTCATGGATAAACTTGGATTCAAAGAAGGGGAAATGATTGAGCACAAAATGATTTCCAATTCAATTGAACGGGCGCAGAAGAAAGTCGAAGAAAATAACTTTGGTATTCGTAAACGTTTGTTGGAATACGATGATGTTATGAATAAACAACGTACTGTTATTTATACTAAGCGTCGTCATGCATTGATGGGGGAACGCATTGGTATGGATATTGTAAACATGATTTGGGATCGTTGTGCGTATGCCATAGAGTTGGGTGATTTTGAAAATGTAAAGATGGAAATGTTCCAAACGTTGGCGATGGAGGTTCCTTTTACAGAGGAAGAAAGGGAGTTTAAGAGTGTTTTCTTGCAAAGTTTGCATGAGTTTACTCACCAATTTACAGATGGAATGCTCGGGGAGAACATAAATATGCAGGACGGAAGTCATGATTTGTCTGAGAATCTGGTGATTTTGTTTGATTATTACTTGATTAAAAAACTTTGTCCGCAGGATATGAGGGATTATTTGATTTTCCTTTCCGGAGTTCTGCAGGACAGTGAAGAGGTTATGACAGAGGAACAATTACTTTCCGTCTTTGACGTGGGGGATGAGTGGAAGAGTAAACTTCAGAAGCTGGCAGATGAGGTGGCGGAGAATATCACCGCCTGGGTGAAAGGGGAAAAACGAAATGCTTAATGAAATCAAGAGAAGAAATCTTCCCTTCGTTGCATTCAACCAGGGCTCAATCTGCCACCTCGAAACAGTCGGTACTCTTAACTTCTCCATCAACTGGAAGAAGCCTTGGGGTATCCCCGGCGTTCTCGATGCAACATCGGCACGTAAGAAGGAAATGACTCACATGGGCGCTGCTTACATGGCAGAAGGTCTTGTAACTCTTGCAGGCAGCCGTCTCTACACAAGCGCTGCTTACACAGAAGAAATGATTGACGATGCTGTTGCAAGATTTGACAAAGTATTCGAAAACATCGTTTGCATCGACAAGAAATAATTGACAACCACGGCGGGATAACCCATATCCCGCCTTATTTTAAATTAATCCGAAAGGAAAACTACCATGGATGTTTTAACCGCTAAAAAGCTTGTTATCGAAGCAGGCGAAAGACTTGTTGAAAACGGTCTTATCGCAAGAACATGGGGCAACGTAAGCTGCCGTGTTGACGATAAAACATTTGTTATCACACCCAGCGGCAAACCCTATATCGGTCTTACCCCCGACGATATCGTTGAGGTTGCAATCAACACTCTCGAATGGGGCGGCAACGTAAAGCCCTCATCCGAAAAGGGTATCCATGCTGAGGTTTATAAACAGTATCCCGAAGCTAATTTCGTTATCCATACCCACCAGAAGGTTGCTTCCGCAGTAAGCGCTCTTTCAACCGGCATCGAAAAGGTTGCAGGCGAAGCTGCAAGCCTTATCGGAAGCGTTATCCATCTTGGCGGCTACGGTCTTCCCGGCACAAAGAAGCTTAAGAAGGGCGTAACAAACGCTCTCAGACTCAGCCCCTCCAAGGCAGTTATCATGGCTCACCACGGTGCACTTTGTTTCGGCAAGGACAGCGAAGAAGCTTTCCAGGTTGCAAGCTCACTTGAGAAGGTTTGCGCCGATTATATCCTTGACTCAGCAAAATCAAAGCTCGGTTTAAAGTCAGATAATCTTGATGATTTCTGTACAGAAATCGCAGATAAGCTTACAAAATCTGAAAAAACTGTTGAAATTGATAAGTCCATGCTGTATAATAGTACCTGCAACAGAGAAAGCGGCGAAATCGTTTTCACCAATGAAGAAAGCGGCGCTGAAATTTCAATGGACCTTAACAGCGGAGCGGCAAACGAGGTTCTTGCGGAAACCGCAAATGCTCACAGAGATATCTATCTTGCCTGCCCCAAATTCAACAATATAATTCATAACGCTTCAAGCGAGGTTGTTGCCGTTTCCAGACTCGGCAAGACAATGAAGCCTCTGCTTGACGACTTTGCTCAGATATGCGGACCTACCGTTAAATGCGCAAAAGCTCCCGAATATGCCGCAAAGAAGATAAAGGGCAAGAATGCCGTTCTTATCAAGGATATGGGTGCTCTTTGCTGCGGCGCTAACGAAGGCGACGCTCAGGCGGTTGACATGATTATGAGCAAAAGCGGCCTTACCTTGCTGACCTCAAAGGTTTTCGGCAAGACAAAGGCAATCAACCCTGCCGAAGCATGGCTTATGAGAATAGTTTATACTCTCAAATATTCCAAGCAGGCAGAGAAATAATTAATTTGACCACTACCATCTTTTGTCCCCCCCGTTTTATACGAGAAAAATCCGAGGCTGCGATGCCTCGGCTTTTTCTTTATATAGTTTTATTCGCTTTCAGCGAGTTGTATTTCGTCGCAGTGATATTTGACTTCGTCAAGTGGTATTTGCTTCGCAAGTTTTCGGCGGATAAAATATCACTCCGCCACAGACGGAATAAAACTTAAAACTCAACACTAAAAACGAAATTTTTATATGTTAGCAGGGCGGCTTGAGTCAAGCTGCCTTTTTCTTTTGTTCAGAAAATTAATTCGTTAAACCTCTTTACAATTTATAAAATTTGTTACATAATATATTATGTATATTTATAAGTGAAAGAGGAAAATAAAATGAAAGGAAACAAACCCGAAGAGCCGAAAAAGAACTCAATGAAAAAAAGCTTTTCTCTCATGGGAAGATTCTTCCCGTATCTCAGAAAACATCTCGGCACCGAAGCTCTTGTGCTGTGCTGCGTTGCCGTAACCGCTGCCTGTGATATTGCTCTGCCCCTCATCGTTCGTGAAATAACGAATGCGGGCGTTGAAGATATTGCATCGCTCACTCTGAAAAGAATACTGCTTATCTGTCTTTTCTACATAGCTTTCAAGGGTGTTGCGTGTATTGCAAGCTACTGCCAGGCATATTTCGGCCACGTTATGGGTATTAAAATCGAAAACAGAATGCGCGAGGATATGTTTGACCATCTCCAGAAGCTTTCGTTCACGTTTTTCGACAACACTAAGGTCGGTCAGCTCATGAGCAGAATGACCTCCGACCTTTTCGATATCGCCGAATGGGCGCACCACTTCCCCGAAATGGTTTTCAACACCGTCATAAAATTCTTTGCAAGCTTCTTTATTTTTGCTTCAATGGACTGGCGTCTTGCGGTCTGCGTTTTCGCGATGATGCCGTTTATGATTATTCTCACAAAGAAAACACGTACAAAAATGCGTGACACCTTCCGTCAGAGCCGCCATCAGGTCGGCGAAATCAACGCAAGAATCGAAGACAGCCTTCTCGGTGTAAGAGTTGTCCGTTCATTCACCAACGAAAAAACCGAAAAAGAAAAGTTTTCCGACGGTAACAAAGAATACGTTGACATCAAAAAGAAGAGCTACCGATATATGTCCAAATTCCACTCAACCGTCACCATGCTTGACGGCACAATGTATATTGCGGTTGTGGGAGTCGGTGCATATTTCATGCATATCGGCGTAACCAATCCCGGTGATTTTGCGGCAAGCCTTCTTCTTGTTTCAACCCTTCTCGGCTCAATCCGTTCAATCGTTGATTTCAGCGAGCAGTTCAGCAGAGGTATAACGGGCATCGAGCGTTTTGCCGAAATCATGGACGAAGTTCCCGATATCACCGACAGCCCCGATGCCGTCGACATCAAAGACGTCAAGGGCGATATCGTTTTCAAGGACGTTTCGTTCAGCTACGTCAAGGGCGAAAAGACGATTCTCAACCACCTTGATTTACATATTCCGAGCGGCTCGAACGTTGCGCTTGTCGGACCCAGCGGCGGCGGTAAAACAACGCTGTGCAATCTCATTCCGAGATTTTATGAGGCAGAAAGCGGTGATATTCTCCTTGACGGAAAGAATATAAAGGATATAACCCTCCAATCGCTCCGTTCAAACATCGGCGTTGTTGCACAGGATGTCTATCTTTTCTCGGGCACAATACGTGATAACCTCATCTACGGAAAACCCAAGGCAACCGAAGAAGAAATTATTGAAGCCACCAAAAAAGCAGGTGCATATGATTTCATCAGCGCACTCCCCGACGGCTTTGATACATATATCGGCGAAAGAGGCGTAAAGCTTTCGGGCGGTCAGAAGCAGAGAATTTCAATTGCGAGAGTTTTCCTCAAGAATCCTCCCGTGCTTCTGCTCGACGAAGCAACCTCTGCGCTCGATAACGAGAGCGAAAAGCTCGTTCAGGAATCGCTTGAACGCCTTTCCGAGGGCAGAACAACTCTCACTATCGCACACCGTCTTACCACCATACGCAACGCCGACGAAATCGTTGTTCTCACCGAAGACGGCATCGCAGAGCACGGCTCACATTCCGAGCTCATGCAAAAAGGCGGAATTTACAGCAATATGTACAGCATGTATGCGGTTATGTAAAACACAGTGAAGAGTGAAAAATGAAAAGTGAAGAGTTAAGGGTGGACAAAGCCCACACCCAAATATATAATCGGTCATAGGCGAAGCCTATCCGAAACTTTTCACTATTAACTATTCACTAAATAATATAATTAAAAAGGAAGTAAGAATACTATGCTTAAAAACATCTCTCCCATCATCTCCCCCGAACTTCTTAAAATCCTCATGGAAATGGGTCACGGTGACGAAATCGTTATCGGCGACGGCAATTTCCCCTCAGCTTCAATCGCACAGAGACTTGTACGTCTTGACGGTCACGGAGTTGACGAAATTCTCTCCGCCATCCTCAAGCTCATGCCTCTTGATACATATGTTGACGCTCCCGTTGCTCTCATGGATAACGGCGATGCTTCAAATCCTCCTCCCATCTGGGAAGATTATAAGAAAACAATCCTTGCCGAAGAAGGCGAAAAGAATATCGAGCTTGTTGAACGCTTTGATTTCTATGACAGAGCAAAGAAGGCTTATGCCGTTATCGCAACAGGCGAAACAGCTATCTATGCCAACATCATTCTCAAAAAAGGCGTAGTTATTCAGTAATTCAAATGAAAAATGAAAAGTTAAGGGTCTGCGACGCTTTTTAAATTGGGTACGGGTGTAACCCGTCCGAAACTTTTCACTATTCACTATTAACTTTTCACTCAAACAAAAGGAGTATCCTATGGATAAAAGAGTTTTAGCCATTGACTTCGGCGCATCGAGCGGAAGAGCCATTCTCGGCAAATTCGACGGTGAAAAAATCACCCTTGAAGAAGTTCACCGCTTTTCAAACGATCCCGTAAAGGTCGGAAAGACCATGTACTGGGACGTTCTGCGCCTTTTCTATAACATCAAGCAGGGCATTGTCAACGCCAAGAATGCAGGCGGTTTCGACAGCATCGGTATCGATACATGGGGCGTTGATTTCGGACTTATCGATGAATTCGGATGCCTTCTTGAAAACCCCGTTCATTACCGTGACGAAAGAACAGTCGGTCTTATCGAGGAATGTGCCGAAATAATCCCCAACAAGGATTTCTATTTCAAAACGGGTATTCAGTTCATGGAGCTCAACACCGTTTATCAGCTCTATGCACTCAAAAAATACCGTCCCCATATTCTCGAAAGAGCGGACAGACTTCTCTTCATGCCCGACCTTTTCGGCTATATGCTCACGGGCAAAATGACAACCGAATATTCAATCGCAACCACCTCACAGATGATTGACCTTGAAACAAAGTCATGGGCAACCGACTATATCGAAAAGCTCGGTATTCCCTCAAAGCTTCTCGGAGAAATCGTGCCTTCGGGAACAGTTCTCGGCAAGGTGACTGACGATATCTGCGAGGAATGCGGTATCAAAGATGTTGACGTTATCAGCGTTTGCGGTCACGATACACAGAGTGCTATCACCGCCGTACCTGCTGAAAGCGAGGATTTTGCCTTCCTTTCAAGCGGAACATGGTCGCTTTTCGGAACAGAACTCAAGAATCCCATCGTTAACGAAACATCACTCGCAATGAACGTTACAAACGAGGGCGGATGTGATTCTTCTGTCGGCTTCCTCAAGAACATAATCGGTCTCTGGCTCATTCAGGAAAGCCGCAGACACTGGAACAGAAACGGCGGCGATTATTCATATGCCGACCTTGAAAAGCTCGCTCTTGCAGCTGAGCCCTTCAAGTGCTTCATCGACCCCGATGCACCCGAATTTGTTCCTCACGGAAACATTCCCGAAAGAGTGCGTGAATACTGCCGCAAAACAAATCAGCCCGTGCCCGAAAGCGTGGGCGAGGTTATGCGCTGCATTTACGAAAGCCTTGCAATGAAATACCGCCTCACCATTGATAACCTTGAGGATTGCACGGGCAAGACCTATCCCGTTATCCACGTTATCGGCGGCGGCACAAAGGATACGCTTCTTTGTCAGATGACCGCTTCATCATGCAGCAGAACTGTTGTTGCAGGACCTATTGAAGCAACCGTTCTCGGCAACATTGCCGTTCAGCTCATGGCTTGCGGTGCAATCAAAAACGTTGCAGAGGCAAGAAAGATTGTCAAAGCAAGCGAAAAAACAGTTGAATATTCTCCCGAAAATGCCGATGCATGGGCAGAAGCATACGAGAGATTCAAGAAAGTAATAAAATAATACAACCAACTATAGAAAGGAAGATGCTATTATGGCAAAAAGCAGACTTATCGGCGATTATCCCGTAATCGGTATTCGCCCCATTATCGACGGCAGAAGAGGACCCCTCAAGGTAAGAGAATCCCTTGAAGACCAGACCATGAACATGGCAAAGGCAGCTAAGGCTCTCTTTGAGGAAAATCTCCGCTATTCAAACGGCGAACCCGTTAAGGTTGTTATCGCTGACACAACAATCGGCAGAGTTGCCGAAGCAGCAGCCTGCGCAGCAAAGTTCAAGAAGGAAGGCGTTGACATCACTCTTTCCGTTACTCCCTGCTGGTGCTACGGCTCCGAAACAATGGATATGGACCCCACAACAATCAAGGGCGTTTGGGGCTTCAACGCTACCGAAAGACCCGGCGCAGTTTATCTTGCAGCTGTTCTTGCAGCTCATGCACAGAAGGGTCTCCCCGCATTCGGCATCTACGGTAAAGACGTTCAGGATGCTGACGACACTTCAATGCCCGATGACGTTAAGGAAAAGCTCCTTCGTTTTGCACGCTCAGCAGTTGCGGTTGCAACAATGAGAGGCAAGAGCTATCTCCAGATCGGTTCAACATGCATGGGTATCGCAGGTTCGGTTATCGACCCCGATTTCATCGAAGAATATCTCGGCATGAGAGTTGAATCCGTTGACGAAGTTGAAATCATCCGTCGAATGTCCGAAGGCATCTATGACGAAGCTGAATATCAGAAGGCTCTTGCATGGACAAAGGCAAAGTGCAAGGAAGGCTTCGATAAGAACCCCGAATTCGTAAGAAAGAGCGACGAACAGAAAGAAAAGGATTGGGAATTCGTTGTCAAGATGATGTGCATCATCAAGGACCTCATGAACGGCAACGACAATCTTCCCGCAGGCTGTGAAGAAGAAGCAGTAGGTCATAACGCTATTGCTGCAGGCTTCCAGGGTCAGAGACAGTGGACAGACTTCTATCCCAACGCTGACTTCGCAGAAGCTCTTCTCAACACTTCATTTGACTGGGAAGGCGTAAGAGAACCCTACATCCTTGCTACAGAAAACGACGTTCTCAACGGTATCGGCATGCTCTTCATGAAATTGCTCACCAACAGACCTCAGATGTTCGCTGACGTTCGTACTCACTGGAGCGCAGATGCAGTCAAGAGAGTAACAGGCTATGACATCGAAGGCAAGGCTGCAGAGGCAGGCGGATTTATCCACCTGATTAACTCCGGCGCGGTCTGTCTGGACGCGGCCGGCGAAGTGAACAACGAAAACGGCGAGCCCTGCATGAAGCCGTGGTATGATATGACCAGCGAAGAGGCCGCCAAGACCATGGAATCCACCATGGACCTCGATGCGATGATCGATATCGCACAAACCTCTGACGACCTCCCATACTCCGGCCTTACATATCCAAAGGAGACGGACATCAGGATTGGGCTCGCGAGGGACGATGCATTCTGCTTCATCTACGAGGACAACATATCGATGCTTAGACAGATGGGTGCCGAGATCGTTGAGTTCTCCCCACTCATCGACGAGACGGTACCGGATATCGACCTATTGATACTCCCTGGAGGTTACCCTGAACTGCATGCTGAGTCATTAGAGGATAACGTCAGCATGCGCAACAGCATAAGGGAATCCATATCCAATGGCATGCCATGCCTGGCCGAATGTGGAGGGTTCATGTACCTCCATGATTCGATGGAGGACAAGGACGGCGTCATGAGGTCCATGTGCGGAGTTATTTCTGGCACATCCTGGAACACGGATGGACTCAAGAGATTCGGATATGTGACTCTGGAGAAGGATGGCATTTCGGTTAAAGGACACGAGTTCCACTATTGGGACAGCGATTCCTGCGGAGAGGATTGGGTCGCATTCAAGAAGAACGGTCAATCCTATCGTTGCATCCATGACGATGGAAGACTGATGGCAGGATATCCACACCTGTATTATCCTTCAAATCCGGAGTTCGTAAGAAGGATCATAGGCAGAGCCGAGAAGTACAGGTCGGATAAGGGATGAATTGATCATCCATCCCTACGTTCCGCCAATTGTTCCCAATATTCACGACTTGGATAGAAGAACCGCCTCTTCGCCTCATCGAACAACGACCTCAATGCAATCTCGTCATCGATACCCACGGTATTGAGCTGATAGTGAACATACTCTGCGGGCCCCTTACTGTGCATGAAATGACAGTTCATGCATGACCATACGGGTTCACCGTGCCTGGACATCACCTCTTTCCCGCCGACCTCCTCATCATTACATGGGTAAAACGGACAATAGCAGAACGTACAGTCCTGACCGTCATAGTGGCATGGGTAGTAGTTACAACGTCTGTTGCTACCGATCCATCCTCTGCTGATCTCGGACCGGACTATCTTGGTGAGGTTCTCCTGTCCCATGATGTACGGATTGGATTGTATGCATTAATGGTTATGCTCACCCGATCGGCCGTACGGTAGGAACCCTTACTTATCCATGACGCGATACACGGTCCATGGAGACACCGGCCTTGCTCATATCTGCCAGCACACGGCCCAGAGCACGAACCGGCCAGGCCAGGGAGCTGTTATAGGACACGAAC
>CALAQQ010000002.1 GCA_937888485.1 uncultured Clostridia bacterium | reverse complement strand
TATGGATAAAAACAAAGAATTCCTCGGCACGGAGCCCGTTGGCAAACTGCTTTTCAAGCTCGCTGTGCCCACGGTTATCGCCCAGCTCGTAAATATGCTCTATAATATCGTTGACCGCATTTATATCGGTCACATTCCCGAAGAAGGCAGCCTTGCTCTGACGGGTGTCGGTGTTTGTATGCCGATAATTATGATCATCTCGGCTTTTGCGGCTCTTATCAGCTCAGGCGGTGCTCCGAGAGCATCAATAAATATGGGTAAGGGCGACAAAAAATCCGCAGAGAAAATTCTCGGCGGATGCTTCACTCTTCAGATTATTATTTCAGCCGTTTTAACTGCGGTTTTGCTGATTTGGAATAAGGATTTGCTCCTTGCCTTCGGTGCAAGCGAAAACACAATCAGCTATGCAACCGACTATATGAACATCTACGCCGTCGGCACGGTGTTTGTTCAGCTCACGCTCGGTATGGGTGCGTTCATCAATGCACAGGGCTTCACAAAAATCGGTATGATAACGGTGCTTATCGGTGCGGTCAGCAATATTATTCTTGACCCGATATTCATTTTTGCATTTGATATGGGTGTCAGAGGTGCGGCACTTGCAACCATTCTTTCGCAGGCGATTTCGTGCGTATGGGTTATTTCGTTCCTCTGCGGCAAGAAAACATATCTTAAGCTCAAATTGTCGGATATGAAGATTGATGCAAAGCTTGTTTTCCCTTGCGTTGCGCTCGGTCTTGCGACCTTCATTATGCAGAGCAGCGAAAGCGTGATTTCCGTTTGCTTCAATTCATCACTTCTCAGATACGGCGGAGATATTGCCGTTGGTGCAATGACGATTCTCACAAGCGTTATGCAGTTTGCGATGCTGCCTATGCAGGGAATCGCTCAAGGCGCACAGCCCATTTCAAGCTACAATTACGGTGCAAAAAATGTTGACAGAGTAAAGAAAACATTCCGGTTATTACTCACTTGCTGCCTTACATATTCAGTTGTTTTTTGCACACTGATTATGATATTTCCGCAGATATTTGCAGGAATATTCACACCCGACGCATCACTCATTGATTTCACGGCAAAGGCACTCCGTGTTTACTGCGGTGCTATGTTCCTTTTCGGAATTCAGATTGCCTGCCAGATGACCTTTGTTTCAATCGGCAATGCGCCTTGTTCAATAATTGTTGCAGTAGTGAGAAAATTTGTGCTTCTTCTGCCATTTATCTACATTATGCCGAATCTGGTTGCGGATAAAACAATGGGAGTTTACCTAGCCGAACCTGCCGCAGATTTTCTTGCGATTGCTTTCACGTCAATACTCTTTGCGGTTCAGTTCAGAAAATCCATGAGGAAGCTTGAAGAAAAAACAACTGCATAAACAAGAACAGCAGGCAACATTCTTGTGTGATGTTGCCTGCTGAAAATTTATCTCATTTCGGATAGCGGGGTGTAGTCCGTGCTGTTTCTTAAATATTCTTCCATTTTACCGCTGAGCAATAATTCAACATAACTCAAAGGCTCATTATAGATGAGATAATCAAGTGCTGATACTTCGTACATATTGTTTACATATTCGTTTTCAACGGCAATACAATCGATTGATACCATTGAGCCGTCAGTTAATTTTACTTCAACACAAGCAGTATTAATGTTAAATTTGCAAGATAAAATATTGTTTTTCATAATTTGCAATTCCTTTCAGTTGTTAATGATAGCTTGAAACAATGTGTGTTTAACCGCCGTTAACAATTTATCCATTGAATCCGTTATGAACACTCGTACCATACAGAAACTCCTTGTATATCAAGGAGTTTCTGCTTTTTTATACACCTCATAAAAAGTCTTAAAAACACCGTTTTTCTAACAAAATTCTAACAACAGGTGTTTCGGACTCAAATCACACATCGTTTTTAAAACCTATGGAATTTCCGATAGTGTTGCCGAGATCCTTTTTTCTTTTCATAACGAAGCTGCTTCCCTTTGTATTTACATACAGTTAAAACAATTGATTGCATAAGCAAAATAATCCGAAGACTTTACCAATCGGTAAAAGTTTCGGATTATTGGTTATAATGAAACATTAAATTCCGTATGTTCAATCGGTAAAATGCTGTATTATGTGGAAAATTTTTCAACAAACTCTATGATAGGTGTATTGTCCTCCAGCCCGTGGGGATGGTGTGCACAGTTTGCCTTACCGATGGAAACAATTATTCCGCCGTTTTTCCGATAATACTTTTCAAGAACAGCTCCGTTTTCTTCGTAAGGAACAATGTTATCGGAATCTCCGTACACCAGTATAACGGGGATTCTGTTCTCCAGAAGCAATTGCATTTTATCAATGGGATGCTCTCTGTAGCAGATAAGCTGCGACAAATCCATGCCGGTCGCCTCCATAAATTCCGGCAGCATTTCATTATTTGCTTTTCCAAAGCCGGCAGGGCAAGAAAGGAGATTCATTACCGGTGCATCCAGATAAATAGCTGAAACACATTCCGGATATTTTGCTGCGAATTTGCTTGCTATCAATCCGCCGCAGCTCATGCCGACGGGAACGCATTTTTTATATAAGCCGTATTCTTCCGATAAATATGCGGCAAAACGCTTTTTTAAATCAAGGTCTTCATCAAGACACCAACGGGTAATATTTTTTATAAAGGCAAGATGCCAACCCTTTTTCACCATTTCAATTTCAAATTCCGGAAAAGCGCCGAAATATTCAGTTTTTAACAACCAGTTTTTGTTTTCGTTTGCCTTTTCGGGAAAAACAAGAACAGCTTCTCTTCCTTCAAACAGAAAATCAAGTCGCTTAAATCCATTCCAGATTGATTCAGTCATTCAACCGCCGCCTTTATTGAAATATTGCTCATTTTTTACAATAATCTTTCGGACACAGTATTTATATGTGTTTTTTAATAACCGTCCGTAATTCTTCTTTAATAATATGATGTCCTTCGATAGTGGGATGAATGCCGTCAGCGGTCCAATAACCTGTGTTGCCGTCACCTGATAATTCGTCAAATCTGTTCTGAAGCGGAACAAAATCAAAATTATATTTTTCTGCAATTTGCTTAGATATTTCAGCCATTTTTCTTACTTCGGAATTAAATTCACTCCATAATTTTTCTGTGCAGGAGCCTTTTAAGATAAAAGGTTCTAAAATTATAATTTTAATTTTCGGCAAGCTTTCTTTAATTTCATCGATAAGCATCTCATAAATCATTCTGAATTTTTTCGGGCTGACACCGCAGTTCATAGTAAGTTCGTGAGAAACATCGTTGACGCCTATAAGAATTGACATATAATCGGGTTTTAAATTTATTATATCCTCCTTAATTCGGGCATAAACATCGGTGATTCTGTCTCCGCTTTTGCCGCGATTGATAAATTTGATTTTATCTTTGTGGTTCTTTTCAATTTCAGAAGCAAGAAAAAACGCATATCCACAGCCTAAACCGGAATTGATCTGCTCCTCATCATCTCTGTTTGCATCTGTTATTGAATCACCCTGAAACAAAAATGTTTTCATATTTATCTCTCCATATATTTTGCGGACCCCAATATACAGAGTCCGCAATTAAAAATTAATTAACAATAAACTGTGAATCTGCGATTTCCGCAATTTCTTCAGCTGTTGTAGCCTTATTCATCTTATCGGCAACCTTGCTTCTTCTTTCGCGAAGCTCGGCATACATAAGGTCACGCTTTTCTGCCGTAATGGGATAGAAAAGCTTGGGAACGATACCGAGAGCACCTGTGATGCGGGGAATACCCGTACCGAGAGCAAAAATCCACCATTTTGTTCTGTCACTCTGTGTTCCGATAGTAGCACCCTGAACGTAACCGATACCCTTAAGAATGAGGCTGTTGATACTGCCCATAACAGCCATCTGAAGCTT
>CALAQQ010000001.1 GCA_937888485.1 uncultured Clostridia bacterium | reverse complement strand
CATAGCCTTCGCTGATGCCGTACTGAAGTGCGAGAATGGGGTCTTCCTCAAGAACTTTTCCGACGATTTCTTTTATATCGTCAACGGGGAATGCGTCGGGAGCGGGGTTGCCTGCCGCAAGGGGAATTGTGTTTCCCGAGCTTTTGAGGATTTCTCTGATGATTGAAGGCTTGAGAGATGCTACGCCTTTTGCAAATTTATAATCCATATTTTTCAGTCCTAACATTTAAAATTAAAATATATTATAGCATATAATGTGCATAATGTAAATGAAAATATTGATATAAAAATAAAATTATGTTAAAATAAAGCAAGAAAAAGGAGAGATAATATGAAATCAAAATATGATGCCGTTCTTTTTGATTTTGACGGAACGGTTGCCGACACGGGCAGAGGAATTTTTTCTTCAATTCAGTATGCTGTTGAGTGTCTGGGGTTTGAACCTCTTGACGGGGAAACTCTTCGCAGATTCATCGGACCTCCCATATATGATTCATTCAAGCGTGAACTCGGTCTCGATGATGAAAAAAGCGATTTTGCCGTTAAAAAATACAGAGAGAAATATGCGGAAAGCGGAATATATGAGCTTGATTTATATGACGGAATAATTCCTCTTATGGAAAGACTGCGTGAAAACGGAATAAAAATCGGAATTGCAAGCTCGAAGCCGCAGAACTTTCTGATAAGAATTGTTGATTTCCTTAAGATTGCGGACATCGTTGATTTCATTTCCGCTCCTTCTGCCGACGATACTCCTCAGAGCAAAGCTTCGCTTATCAACAATGCCGCCGAAGCGCTGAATATAAGCAAGGATAAAATTCTGATGGTCGGCGACAGATATTTCGATATTGACGGTGCAAACGGTGCAGGGGTTGAAAGTGTCGGGGTAACATTCGGTTACGGAAGCGAAGAAGAACTTAAAAAATCGGGCGCAACCTTTATTGCAGGCTGCGCCGATGAGATATCTGATATTATTTTTTGCTGCTGACTTTTTTGTCGGCGGCAATTTCTTTTGCCGAAGAATATAAGGCATTGAAAAGCAATACGCTTGCAACCATAAGAACGGTAAGAACAATTCCTGCATCTGTTGTTATGTTTAAAACCGACGAAGGATTTTTTACAATCTGAATGAAGCTTGCGTCATAGGTAAGGAAATAAATCAGCGCAACTACAAACAGATATCTGGGAAGAGATGCCATGCAGAAATCTTCTGTTCTCTTCGGAACGGGAACAGGGAGTGCTTTCGTCATGATGTTTTTGTTAACGGTAACGGCGCAGAAAATGAAGCCGATAACGCCGAGAACAACCATGAGAATTGTTTCGTAGATTTCGTTATCCTCAAGAATTCCTCTGTCGATGAACATATCGGCAATTCTCATTCCGAGGGGTCTTATGATTGTTAAAACAAATGTGAAGAAAAGGGTGAGCACAGCGCTGTATGCACCGTGAATCCACTGATTTCTGAACGGGGGTTCATATTCGAATTTGCCTTCGCCCTGAGTGATTTTCTTCGGCAGACAAACAAGAATAAGCATAACTCCGAAGCCCATGAGGAAGCCGGTGAAATATTCCCAGAGCGACCATGAGCCCTGTGCGAGGAATGCGGGCGGAGTAACCTTTGCGAGGAAGCCTCTGTCCGAATCGATGATAAGGAAAACATCGGCGATTGTTATTGCAAGAGCCATGACAACATTGATTGCCGTTGAAAGGAAAGCAGTGATTTTGTCGCGGAATGCGATAAGCACGGTGAGTGAGCTTAAAAGAGCCGCCGCGGAATATGAAATAACTCTGACGCTTGCATAGTAGTTTCTGCCGAAGGGAATTTTCTTGAACCATGCCTCCGAGCCCATGTTTTTGATGAACGCCATCATCGGACTCATTTCGATTCCCTTATCCGCAAGACCTTCCTTGAACATATCAACCGCAGTCGGAGTGATGTAGGGAACGATGAAATGCGAAAGAGTGAACATGAATATCGCAACGAGTGCATAGAAAACTGCGATTATTGTTATGTAGTTTGAAATTTTATATTCTCTTTTTGAGAAAAGCGAGCCTAAGAAGATTGAGAAAAGAGGCATCCAGCCGAAGCCGAGCAGGAGCATGACCCATAAACCGTACCAGGGGCTTATTTCAACCGTTACAACGGCTTCTTCGCCCGTGAAAGGAACCGTGCTTCCGAGGTAGCCGCCCATCTGACTGTTGAGCGTACCCCAGCCGCCGTTTGTTATACCCATGAGGATAACGGCAACGGGAATGGCTTCGTAACTCATTTTTTTGCGGTTTCCGAAGAACGCAAAGATGAAAAGAATCATCGCCACGCCAACTGCGAACATTCCCCACATTGAGCCCCAGCCGTGAGAGCCTCTGACTCTCCACATGAAGCCCGTCAAAATTGCAAAAGCAAGAACCATGAGCGTTTTAGCTTTTCTGTTTAATTCTCTTGTCGGTGTAAGATCCATATATTTACCTCCTTATGCTTTGTAAGACATAATGATATTTCCGTCAAAATCTTTCCAGAGGAATTCGCCGTTGCAAAGGGTCATATAACCGTGGTGGCTGTTTTCCTTCGGAATTGAAACCGAACCGGGATTCATATAAATATAGTCGTCATGCTCAGTGCATTTGGGAACGTGGGTATGACCGTGAAG